>JAYVOH010000210.1:0-10938 GCA_043758025.1 Verrucomicrobiota bacterium | reverse complement strand
GAGGCCGAGGACGACGTGCTTGTATTCCGCCGCGTCCATGTTGTTGCGCAGCTTGTCGGCGGTGAGCCAGAGCTTGGCCTCGAAGCCGATGGTGGCGGAAGACTGGGCGGAAGCGGCGACTTTAGCTTTAGGCGGCATGAGAATTATTTTGCCTATATATGCGGTGACGGACGCGAATGGCAAGGTGTTTGGCAGATGGAAGAAATGCCCTGTAATTTCAGTCACTCGTCCAAAGTCAAAGTCTCCGGCAACGCCCTCAGTTCTCTTCGCCCTCAAGATGCCCCGCTACGATACAGCTTCACGCTGTGCAGCGAGCCGCGCCCTCTCTTCCAGCCTTCGAGTCAGCTCCACGCAATGCTCCAGCTCGCGCACACGCTCCTCGGTTGAAGCCGACGACAAGCTGCCAGTCCCAGTTTTTGAGAAAAGCGGCTCGGGCTTGTAGCGGTGATTGTTCGCCAGCACCTCCTCCAGAATATCTTCCGGACGGAGTTGCTCCAGCAGATCGAGGCGAAGTTTCATCAGGCATAGTTTAGCTTAATTTTGTTGGAGAGGCAAGAAATCTGCCGACTTCATGAACACGTCTGGCACAAATATAAACCCTTTTGTCAAACGCACCCCTAAAATCCCCCACGCCAAACACACCCCTTCCGTAGGGGGACCGCCACTTCACCCCGGTTCAATTGCTCTTCGCGCTTCGCGAGAAAATCCCTCCGTCTGAACCAACTCAAATTCCTTCCCTTCAATCACATCAATTTGTCCTCACCCCTCCGTCTCCGGATCCGGGATTCGCGTGAAGGCGATGCGCATGGGCGTGTAGGCCAGGGCGCCGTGGGCACCCCCGAAATAGACTTTGTTGCTGCCGAAGCCGAGGTTCACCTTGTCCATCGCGGCGCAGAGGGCGGTGTGATCGCGGCGCAAGGTTTCAAACATGGGCGTGGTGGCTTGCGCCATGCGGAGATGGAAAAAGGTGACCCCGACTTTCGTTGGCGCGTCATGGTCATCGCGCCGCTGCCAGAGGACATCGAGCGCGTGAAGAAATTCCAGCGTGTCCTGCGTTTCCGCAAAGGTGATGTCGTCGCTCCACCCTGTCTCGCGACCACGCACGCTCAGATGGAGGCCGCCCGCGAAGTATCCGGCCTTGCGCAGCCGCATCGCGGCTTTCTGGATGAGGCGGTGGCAGACAGCGTGCGCGCCGTGGGCGCTGCGCAATTCCAGCGGGAGCACGTGGGAGTGGCCGATGACGCGCTTTTGCACGGGCAGGGCGGGCACTTCCTCGCCCCGGAGCCAGCGATGAAAGCGCGCGCCTTCAATGCTGCCCCAGGCATGGCGCAGTTCTTTTTCCGTGGCCGCGCAAAGCTGCTCGACGGTGCGGATGCCGTGTGCGCGCAGGCGCTGTTCCATGTTGGCGCCGATGCCGCAGAAGTCGCGCAGCTTCAGCGGATGGAGTTTGTGCGGAAGATCGCCTTGATCAATGAAGACGAGGCCGTCGGGTTTCTCCATGTCGGAGGCGAGCTTGGCGAGCTGGCGATTGGGCGCGATGCCAATGGAGCAGGTCAGGGTGGCGGCGGCGCTGATGGGATGTTTTTTTGCAGGTGTTTCCGCTTCCGCAACGCGCGCGATGGCGGCTTTCATTTCCCGCGAGAGCTGTTCCGCGTTCGCGCGTTCGCGCTGTCGGCCCGTGAGCCGGCACCAGGCTTCATCAATGGACATGACCTCCTCAATGTGCGTGCAGGATTCGATGGCGGCGATGAGCAGATTGTGCAACCGGATGTATTCGCCGGGATCGGATTCCAGGAGCGTGATGCCGGGGCAAAGCTGCCGCGCCTCGCGCACGCCGGTGCCGGTTTTCACGCCGAAGCGCTTGGCCTCTTTGCTGGCGGCGATGCAGCAGGTGCTGTCCGTCACGACGGGCACGACGGCGACGGGACGCCCGCGCAGTTCCGGCCGGAGCAGTTGCTCCACGGAGGCGAAGTAGCAATTGAAGTCAATAAAGAGGGCGTTGTGCGGCACAAGATTAAGTGTTCTTTTGAACAGTATTCGCAAACATGTCTTTCCGCCATTGAAAAATCATTTCCACAGGTGATTTAGAAGCGCATGTGGAGCGTCACGCTTCACCTTGAAAGCATGAGCGAAGCCTGAGGCATCGCTTCAAAGCTGTTTGGCGCGCGGTTGAAAATCGACCGTTAGGCCACTCTCGAGTTTCCTCAGAAAAGAACGCCAATTACCCGCCTCTAAACGACAAATTGTCCTTGAGTGCCTCCGCACATCGGTCATGCTTGCCGCCGCCATGCAGATAAAAACTTTCATCCTGCTCAGTCTGACTGCCGTCGCCCTTGTGTTTTCCAGTGATGTGGCCGACCCATTCGCAGCATCCGGCAAGGAGGATCAGAAGCAAAAATCAGACTCACCAGCAACAGAACCGGAAGTCAGAGAAAATGATCCCAAAAATCTCAATGTCTGTTACGAGGTCTTCTCCATGCCGATCGCCCAAGCCGCCGACCTGCACCGCAAGGGGCTGACAGAGGAAGAATTCTACAAGCAGGTGGTAAAGGCGGGCAAGATCGAACGATTCGTGGTTTTGAATACTCAGGCAGATGGGAGGGCCATGGTGGAGAGCGCCTCGGAATTCATCTATCCAACGGAATTCACCCCTCCGCAGTTTCCGGAATCAATAAACAACACTACGCAGCCTCCCCTGCCTGCCTGTCCGACCGCCTTCACCATGCGTCCGATTGGTGAAAAATTTGAGATTGAACCTGGTTTTTTGGTCCCTGACGCGCGCTTTCTTGGTATCACCTGTAATGTCTCGCTGACATCGCTGCTTCGTCTGGAAAAATGGGCCAAGGATGCGGCGGAAGTCGAACAGCCGATTGTGGATAACCAAAATTTTCAAATAAGTATTGTGGCCAAGCTGGGATCACCGCAGCTGCTTGGAACCCTGAACCCTCCTTTTGAGAACGGAGTTAACCCGCGCAAGGATCAGGCGCTATGGTTTTGTTTCGTTACCGTTCGCGTCATCGGGGACAGCGCCAAGGCTGGAAAATGAACCGGTGCCAGACCCACAGAAATCACAACATGAATAATCTCAGCTTCATCATACTGACTGTGGTTGCGTTTCTCATATCAGCACCGGAAAATGTCGCGGCGGCCTCGCCTCCTGTAACACTTGACCCTTTCGCCCCTTCCGCCCCTCAACCCCACATTGAGGAGCCCGCTCAAGATCCCGTCGGCATCACCATCATCTACGAGGCATTCTCCCTCCCGATCGCCCAAGCCAGTGAATTACAGCGGAAGGGTATGAATGCCTCGGATCTCTATAAAGAACTGATCGCATCCTCAAAGCTGGAAAAATTGCTCACGCTAAAGACCAGCCCCGGTCAAAGAGCACGCTTAGATAATGGCAGCGAATATATCTACACTACAGAATTTGGTCCGCCGCCCGGTATGCCCACAGCAATAGGTTCACCGCCCACCCCTGGCCCAACAGTAACGGTGCCAGCCCCCAAAATCAAAATACTCCCCATCCCTTTTACTCCAACTGCCTTCACCAATAGACTGATGGGTGACTCCATTGCATTAGACGCCGTGCTCAACAAAAGTAAAACAGTGAGCATGGTTATTAGCGTTTCCCATGTGCGGCTGGTGCGAAGAGACAAATGGGGCAAGGGTATCCAAGAACAGAAGCAACCGCTTTTTGAAAATCGCAGCTTGAATACTAAGGTTACAGCCACTCACAGCACACCCGTTTTTATCGGCACACTCAGCCCCGTATTCGGAAACGGAGTCGCAGATCGCAAGGAGCAGGATGTCTGGTTCGCATTTATCACCGCAAGGCTTTCAACCGAGAAGCCCGTAAAGCTGGATAATGCAAAGGCCAAACCCTGACCCGCGCCCAAGGAGGAGGCACTCCAACCGTCCATTGAAATCAGCATTGGTGCCGACATTTGCGCACACACACAAGCATGTCCTACGTGCGCACTTTAATGACCGCCTCAACGTGCACCACTTCCCACTTGATGAAATCCACGCTTCCGGCTATCTGACACGATGCACGATCCCCGCATTGACCAGCTCGCGAAACTCCTTGTCCGCTATTCCACCAATGTCCAGAAAGGCGACCGCGTTTTGATCGACAGCTTTGATGCGCCGAGTTCCATCACGCTCGCGCTCATCCGCGCCGTCGTCGCCGTCAAGGGCATCCCGATTGTGAAGCTGCACGATACCGTGGTCACGCGCGAACTCACCAAGCACGCCACGCCGGAGGGCTACGATATTCTGGCGAAGAACACGCTGGATCTCATGAATGAAATCGATGCCTACATCGCCGTGCGCGGCAGCCACAACATCACGGAGATGTCCGATGTCCCTGCGGACAAAATGAAGCTGGTGACGGAAAAGATGCGCCCGGTGATGAATGCGCGCGTCAACAACACCCGCTGGTGCGTGCTGCGCTGGCCCACGCACGCCATGGCACAGCAGGCGAGCATGAGCACGGAGGCCTTCGAGGATTTCTTCTTCCGCGTGTGCCTGCTCGATTTCAAAAAACTTCTGCCCGCGATGAATGCGCTGAAGAAGCTCATGGACAAGACCAACAAAGTCCACATCAAGGGACCCGGCACCGACCTGCATTTCAGCCTCAAGGGGATCAAGGCCATCGCCTGCGGCGGAGATCACAACATCCCCGACGGCGAAGTCTTCACTGCGCCGGTGAAGGACAGCGTTGAAGGCTTCATCACTTTCAACGCCCCCACCGTCTATCAGGGCATCGTGTTCGACAATATGCGCCTGGAATTCAGCAAGGGCAAAATCATCAAGGCCACCGCGAACAACAACAAGGCCATCAACAAGATTCTCGACAGCGACGCGGGCGCGCGCTTCATCGGTGAGTTCGCCATTGCCTTTAATCCCGAGATTCGCCAACCGATGCGCGACATCCTGTTCGATGAAAAAATCGCCGGCTCCTTCCACTTCACACCGGGCCAGGCTTATGAAGGCATCGCCGACAATGGCAACCGCAGCCAGGTCCACTGGGACATGGTCTGCATCCAGCGCGCCGACTACGGCGGCGGGGAAATGTGGTTCGACGGCAAGCTGATCCGCAAGAACGGAAAATTCCTTCCCAAGGAATTGCAAAAGCTGAACTGAGCCTGCGCGCCGCATCTCGTGCCCAGCCTTCCTGCCATGACCTGCCTGCAGCAGTTACGACGCCTTGCCTCACGGACTGCCGTGCTGTCGGTCATGGCGCTGATGGCGCTTTTGGATTCATGCACATCCACGTCCGGGCTGCCCGAGAACCTGCCCGACATCGCGCTGAACGGATCCACGGCGACCCCGCCGCACCACATGCCAGGCTACGAATACCCCTTCGATTCCAGCGGCAACTATGTCAGTGACTGGGCCGCCGAAGGCGAGCGTCGCGCCGGGCGCTCACCCATCGCCACCAACTCCGACGAGGAGAGCTGGAAAAAATCTCACGGCAATCGCGGCACCTCTCCAAAGACAAAAAAATCCGAGTCAACAAAATCCAAGTCATCTTCCGCCGGAAAAAAATCATCAGGATCAAAGACTGGCTCCACCAAACCCAAATCAAGCGGCTCCAGCAAATACGTCGTAAAATCCTCCGACACTCTGGGTGGCATTGCCCGCAAATTCGGCACCACCACGACAGCGATCAAGAAAGCCAACGGATTGAAGAGCGACAAAGTCCGCGGCGGCACTGTGCTGGTCATTCCGAAGTAGGGCGCAATGATGAGGCTCTGCCCAATGTTGCACAGGATTCATCAATCACAGCGGAGTTGCAAGATGCGCGCCGGGGGCGATGTTTTCTCAGTAATCTGTCATGAAACTGCCGACTCAGATTTGCCGAACGATCTTGATCTTGATGTTAGCGGTGCCCCGCCTGGCTACCGCCTTTGAGACCGTGGTCATTGATCCCGGTCACGGCGGCGCGGACGAAGGCACCGACTGGCATCACACGCGTGAAAAAACCCTCACGCTCAGCATTGCCAAGCGTTTGGATAATCTCCTGCACGATGCTGGCATTCATTCCGTCTTGACTCGCCGCTATGATTATTACGTCTCGCTCGACGAACGCGCGGAAGTCGCGAACCGTCATCCGCAGTCACTGATGCTCAGCATCCATCTCAATGGCGCGTCCACGCAGAGCATCACTGGTTTTGAAATCTATCATTTCGCCCCCAGTCCTTCCGGCCAGTTCATTGCCGAAGCCATCACCGAAGCCTTTGTGGAAAAAAACCTCGGGCGCAATCGCGGCACCCACACCCAGGACTACGCCGTGCTGGTGCGTCCCAACGGACTCGCCGTGCTTGTGGAATGCGGCTTCATCAGCAACAAGGCCGAGGCCGCGCGCTTCTCAACCGCCGCGGGTCAGCAGGCTGTCGCCGAGGCACTCGCGCTGGCCATAATGCGCATCAAGCCACTCATCTGCTTTGATCCGCCGGATTGCGAACTGGCCAAGTGCGCCATTTACGAAAAGAAATACGAGGAGGCACAGAAGAAGCTCGAAGCCTCCGCTCGCAAAACCGAGCCACCCTCCAACGTTACCTCCAATTCCAACGGCAAGGTCAAGAACAGGAAGAAAACCAAGAGCACCTGAGTCGCAGGCATCACAAACTCACCCGCTGCACATGACCGAAATCAGCGTGCAAAAAGCGCTTCGCCAGCGTCTCGAACTGATCTGATAAATCGGTAAGGAATACTTCCAGTTTCGGCTTGGTCGTCACCGTGCGCAGCAGGCCATGCTCCGCAAGAGTCCGCTTGACGTGCTCCGCGCAAGTCACCGCGGCATCCACCAGCCGCACTTGATTGTTCAGCATTCTGCTGAGCAAAGGTTTCAAGAGCGGATAATGCGTGCAGCCCAGCACCAACGTGTCCACGCCTTTGTCGAGAAGCGGTTTGAGATACTCCCGCACGATCATCTCCGTGGATGGATGATCGATCCAGTCTTCCTCGATCAACGGCACCAGCAGCGGCGTGGCTTCCGCATGAATTTGCAAATCGGGCCGCCGCATTGCCAGCTCATGTTGATACGCACAACTCTTGATCGTGCCCGACGTGCCGATGATGCCCACACGCTGGCAGTTGGGATCCGCCAGCGTGGCCTCCACTCCGGGTTCGAGAACTCCGATGATCGGCAGACGGAACATGTTTTTCAACACGGGCATCGCGTGTGCCGTGGCCGTGTTGCAGGCCACGACCACCGCCTTCACACCTTTCGACAAAAGAAACCGCGTATCCTCAACTGCGAACTTACGAATCGTGTCCGGCGACTTGGAGCCGTAAGGCAAGCGCGCCGTGTCGCCGAGATAAATGATGGATTCGTTTGGCAGCACATCCATCAATGCACGCACCACGGTCAATCCGCCCACGCCGGAATCAAAAACGCCTAGGGGAGCATTGTGGTCGGGATCAGTCATCGGTAGAAAAATCAGCCCCTTATGGCGGTGGTGTGCGGGATGATGGTGACCAGCACCAGCTCATCATCGGCAGGATACCCTGTTAGCAACAAACAAGGGCGCACTTTCCCGGCAAGACCGAGGTCCACTTGCCATACCTCTCCAGCCTTCATTTGGCAGAATCCTCGGCTTCCATCGCATCCAGCATCGCGAAGCCCAAAGTTGCCGAGTGCTCGCAGACAGCAATGTCCTCAGACTCGGCTTCACCAGCTTCAATCTCAAACTGGCGAAGCGAAATCTCACGCCGTTGCGCGTGGCTGAGGGCAGGAAGTTCTTCGAGCACTTGGGCAAAACTCATGATGGCAGAACATTAGATTCCGTTCTCCCTCGCGTCAATGACTCACAGAAGGTCTAACAGATAGATTTCCCGGCCACTCCAGCTCATGCAGATCATCGGCAAGCGCGATATGCGAGTCGTCCCCGATGTTGCCATCAGCAGCGCTCAAGGCGGCAATGGCTTGCTTGACGCGCTGATGGCCATGATTGTAAAAAACAATGCGGCAATTACGGCACCCGGCAGTTGACCAACAGCGTATTGATGACCAATACTGCGACCCGCATTCCATCTTAACCAATCCCAGAAGATTTTTATGTCCACCGAAGCTAAGTGCCCCTTCAATCAAACCGCCGTCGGCGGAACCACGAACAATGACTGGTGGCCGAACCAATTGAAGGTCGAACTTCTTCATCAGCATTCATCCAAGTCCGACCCCATGGGCGGAGAGTTCGATTACTCGAAGGAGTTCCAGAGCCTCGACTTCGCCGCACTCAAAAAAGATCTCGCCGCGCTGATGACAGATTCGCAGGAATGGTGGCCCGCCGACTTCGGTCACTACGGCGGTCTGTTTGTCCGCATGGCCTGGCACAGCGCGGGCACTTACCGCACGGGCGATGGCCGTGGCGGCGGCGGTCGCGGACAGCAGCGTTTTGCCCCGCTTAACAGTTGGCCTGATAACGTGAGCCTTGATAAGGCCCGCCGTTTGCTCTGGCCGATCAAGCAAAAATATGGGCACAAAATTTCATGGGCCGACCTCATGATCCTCACTGGCAATGTCGCGCTGGAAACGATGGGCTTCAAAACCTTCGGCTTCGCAGGCGGACGCGAAGACACCTGGGAGCCCGATCACGACGTCTATTGGGGTGCTGAGAAGACCTGGCTGGGAGGGGACATTCGTTATTCCAAAGGTTCACCGGGAACCGAGAAAGATCACAATGCACTCGTCACGGACGATAACAGCAAAGTGGAGCACTCGCGCGATCTGGAGAACCCGCTGGCTGCCGTGCAGATGGGATTGATCTACGTGAACCCCGAAGGTCCGGATGGCAACCCCGACCCCGTCAAGTCAGCCAAGGATATCCGCGACACCTTCGGTCGCATGGCCATGAACGACGAGGAAACCGTGGCGCTTATCGCTGGCGGCCACACCTTCGGCAAGACCCACGGCGCTGGCCCAGCGACCAATGTCGGAGATGATCCCGAGGCAGCAGGCATCGAGGAGCAAGGCTTGGGCTGGAAGAATAGTTTCGGCACCGGCAAAGGCGGCGACACGATCACCAGCGGCTTGGAAGTCACTTGGACCACCACGCCGACGAAGTGGAGCCATGATTACTTCAAGCACCTCTTCGGCTATGAATGGGAACTCACGAAAAGCCCCGCCGGAGCGCAGCAGTGGACGCCGAAGAATGGCGCAGGCAATGACACCGTGCCTCACGCGCACGACGCCACGAAGCGCATTGCGCCATCCATGCTAACGACTGACCTCGCGCTGCGATTCGATCCTGCTTACGAAAAAATTTCGCGCCGCTTCCTCGAGAACCCTGATATGTTCGCCGACGCCTTTGCCCGCGCTTGGTTCAAGCTCACTCACCGCGATATGGGGCCCCGCGCCCGCTACCTTGGCCCGGAAGTGCCCGCAGAGGAACTCATCTGGCAAGACCCCATCCCCGCTGTCGATCACCCGCTCATCAATGAAGCGGACATCGCCACGCTCAAAGGCCAGATCATCGCCGCCGGCCTCACGGTTTCTCAACTCGTCTCCACCGCCTGGGCATCGGCCTCCACCTTCCGTGGCTCTGACAAGCGCGGTGGGGCCAATGGTGCGCGCCTCCGCCTGGCACCGCAGAAGGACTGGGAAGTTAATCAGCCCGCTCAACTGGCGAAAGCGCTCACCGCTTTGGAAGGCATCCAGGGCGCGTTCAACAGCGCCCAGTCCGACGGCAAAAAAGTATCACTCGCTGATTTGATCGTGCTGGCCGGATGCGTCGGTGTCGAGCAGGCCGCGAAGAATGCCGGCCATGCCGTCACCGTGCCGTTCACGCCGGGCCGCGAGGATGCCTCGCAAGATCAAACAGATGTGGAATCTTTCGCCGTGCTCGAACCCATTGCCGATGGTTTCCGCAATTATCTCAAGGGCCAATACACCGTGCCTGCTGAAGCCCTGCTGATCGACAAGGCGCAACTGCTGACCCTGACCGCGCCGGAAATGACCGCGCTCGTCGGCGGCATGAGAGTGCTCGGCACCAATGCCGACGGTTCCGCCAACGGCGTGCTCACAAAAAATACCGGCTCCTTGAGCAATGACTTCTTCGTCAACTTGCTGGACATGGGCACGGAATGGAAATCCGTCTCGCCCTGCGGCAATGCCTTTGCGGGCCATGATCGAAAGACCGGCGCGCTCAAATGGACCGCCACCCGCGTCGATCTCGTCTTCGGTTCCAACTCCCAGCTCCGCGCCCTCGCGGAAGTCTATGGCTGTGCTGATGGCGGGGAAAAATTCGTTCAGGATTTCGTCGCCGCCTGGAGCAAGGTCATGAACCTGGATCGCTTCGATCTGGCGTAAAACTGGATTCCCAAGTCCGCGCAGATGATACCTACTCTTCGTTAGGCCTTGTTCAGTTTGGAAAAGAAGTCCTCAAATTCTGGCAGGCTAAGAAAGTCCTTAAAATGCCTGTCGACGATGCTGATCCACAAAAGCACGAATGGAAACGGCTCAACCTCGAAGTTGGTGCAGTGCAAGCACAGTGAGCATTTTAGAATGGTTTGGCCGTTGCGAATGAAACGCAGCAAGTATCCCGGGTCATGGCAGCCGCCCCCCCGGACGTGAGGAAGACATGTCGTTTGAGAATGGCGAGAAACTGCTTGGTTTGCTCGGTCGTCAGTTGTTTGGTCCCGACAATGGCCCAGTCCGCTGGAACAATCTTGGTCCTATAACGTTTTGCAGTTGGGTTCGCGCTCGCGGCGGAGAGAAAGCTGACCTCGATCGAGTCAGTGCTCTGGATGGCGGTCTCTAGCAGCCTGTCGGACTTTGCCAAAGCACGGCGTTGATGCTACTGCAGCTATCCCGCAGGCTAGCCGAGGAGTCCGCTGTCGGACTTTGCCAAAGCACGGCGTTGATGCTACCGGAAGCAATGGCAGCACGATTCGTCAACATCGACCACGACACACCTTTGCTTCTACCGCCTG
>JAYVOH010000209.1:0-10956 GCA_043758025.1 Verrucomicrobiota bacterium | reverse complement strand
CCATCACCGGCTGGCCCGGCGGCAAGCCGGACGCCGACGACACCTCCCGCCCCGAGCGCGCCAAACCTTTCCCGAAGCGCGTGCTCATCTTCAGCCCGGAGCCGCAGGACGCCATCGTCAGCATCGGCAGCACCATCGACCGCCTCGTCGAGCAGAGGCACGATGTCCGGCTCGTCAGCCTCACCAGCGGCGGCCTTCGCGTGCCGGACTCGGAGCCTGATAAATTTGCCTCCACCCTGCTGGAAATCTCCACCACCGCTGCGGAAAGTTGGGAGAATCAAACCGGCTACGCCCAGCAAATTCTTGAACTCTTGGAAAAAAAAGGCCAGTTCGGCGAAGACCCTCCAGCCGTGCGTCATCTTAAAAGTCTCATTCTGCGCGGAGAAATGCGCGATGCCGCCCATGCTCTCGGGCTTAGCCCTGATCGGGTCACCTTCCTCGATCTCCCCTTTTACGAAAAAGGACGCTACCGCCGCTTCCGCATCAGTGATGAAGATGTGGCCGCCACCGCCAAGCTCTTGCGCGAATTCCGTCCGCATCAAATTTACACTACCGGCGACGCTGCCGATCCGTCATCCGTCAGCGCCTTGTGTTTCCGCATCATCGAGCAAGCACTCGCTCAATGCGCACGCGAAGACTGGGCCGCCACTTGCAGCCTCTGGATTTATCGCGGCAAAGAAAAAGCCCTCGACCCCCACGAGATCGACATGGCCATGCCCGTCAGCCCCGTGCAGCTCGAGCGTAAAACCCGCGCCCTTGCCCGCTACCAGTCGCTCAGTTCACAGGAACTCGACACGCCCAAGCTCAATCAGAATACCGCCCAGCAATACGACGCACTCGGCCTCGCAAACTATGAGGCCATCGAGAGTTTCCAGCGGAAAAAGTGACCGCAGATAACATCGCCGCGAACAAGACGCGACCATGTCCCCCAGCATTTCATTTACTGCACGGGCTTCACAAATTTCCGAATGATCGCATAAATGACGATGGAAAGATAGACCAGTCCCACCGTCCAGTTTTTAACAACGAAATCCGTAAAGTTGATGATGAAGCCGAGGAAGGGCCGGATGATGTGGTTGGCGAAGTTGATGATGGTCGCGACGTATCCGTAGGGCGGAAGCTCCTTCACGGATGAGTTCTGCACAACGATCTCTGCGAGGACGTAGGCAACTCCAAGAAGAACCATGGGGGTAATGACCTTCGCAAAATCCTCACCAAGAAAGTCCTTCAAGAATTTTAGAAGCGGCGTGACCAGATACGAGCAGACGAAAAACACGACCCACAAGGCGGCCAGCATCGCGGCTCCGAACCGTGCCAGAGTCACCAGTGCCATGCGGTTCTCGCGCCCATGTTTCTCCCACTCACGCTGTGCCTTGGACACTTTCTGCTGACCCTCAGTGTTTTTCTTGTCTATTTCCGCATTATCCTTGTCGATGGCAGCGCGAGTGTCGGCCGTGGCAGCGGCTGGAATTTCCTTATGCTCGATGGCCTCATATTTCGGTCCGTCAGTGGATGGCAGATAACCCGCGACAACGAATATTGCGAGGAGTGCCGCAAATATAAGATTGGTTTTCGAGTCCCGTTTGATCTTCGCACAAACATTGTTCGTTTCGCTTGTGACAACAGGGGGTGGTAATATGTCGCTCATGGTAGGGTTTTGTATATCTGGAAGATTGCGCGCTGAGAGGGTGAATTGTCGAGGTATTTTTTTACTCGGCCAGAAAAAGGACAAGATTGCGCGATCACGCGCGACTGAGATCAGCCCGTCGTCACGATAAAAAAATTCCCGCGCCGCCTACTTTGCCGCGCCCAAGACCCGCGTCACCTCCCCCACCACGCGCTCCACGGTGACGCCGTTCATGCAATCGTAGTGACCAAAGGCACACTCGCGCAGGAAGCAAGGGCTGCACGGCACATGATGTCGCACGATGCGGTGATGATTTCCCAGTGGTCCTGTAAGAATGGGTTCCGTGGAACCGAAGATACTGACCGTCGGAACTCCAAGAGCAGCGGCCAAATGCATGGTGCCAGTATCATTCGTCAGCAACAGACGGCATTGGCGCAAGCGCGTGATGATCTCCGTCAGCGTGGTCTGCCCCACGAGATTCTGGTGCCGCGTCTGCGCGAGCATATTCCCAAGTTTCGCGCCCATTTCCTTTTCACCGGGCGCGCCAATCAACAGCCACTCGATCTGTGGCATGGTGACACCCAGCTTGTTCGCAACCTCCGCGAACCGCCCCAGCGGCCAGCGCTTGGCCGGTCCGTATTCCGCCCCGGCGCAGAGTCCGATTTGTATCGTCGCGCCACTTGCCACAGGCGGCGTGGAGAACAAGGCAGGATCATCCACCGCTGCGCCGCAATTTTTCGCGATACGCAGATAACGCTGCGCGTGATGCTCCGGCGGCTGGCCCGCGCGAGGCTCGGGCACGATCTGATTCACGAACCATGAGCGCAGGGAACCACGATAGCCGATGATGCGCGGAATACCCGCGCGCCAAAATTCGAGCGCTGATCGCGTAGAGTTTGTCAGCAACACAGCGGCATGAAAGACGCCCGCATCACGAATTTTTTGCGCCACGCTGCCAGTCTTTTCTTTGCCCTCCTTACAGATCACCGCATCTACTTCAGGAATCATCCTCCAGAGATCGCCGAGCTTCGCAGGCGCGAGCACGGTGAGTTTCAAGTCAGGCCTCCCCTGCTTGAGCGCGCGCACCGCAGGCAGGGCCATGCAGGCATCGCCGAGCCAGTTGGGCGAGCGCACGATGAGGTTGAAGGGTTGTAAGCGCCGCGCGTCGTAACCGGCAGGAAGCGCTACACCGCGACGGTAATTGGCCAGCAGGAAATCGGGCGTGGGCGTCTTCCAGCGATTATGCACCCAGAACCAGCTTTCCGGTGAGTCACGGATCATGATCTCGACGGCAATGTTCAGCATCGCGGTCAGGCCTTCCGCCGTCGGTTTGCTTTCCTGCGAGTTCACCGGCGGATAACAAACCAGCCGCCATTTTGCCAGTCCATCATCATAGACGGCCAGCGGCAGCAGCGGGGTGTCGCAACGCAAAGCCATCAGTGCGGCGAGGTTCGATGTGGATGCCAACCGGTCGAAAAATGGACACCACACGCCTTTATTACCCGCGTGCTGGTCCACGAGAATACCCACGCCGCCGCCATTCTCGCGCAGATGTTTCATCGGCCCGGAGAAACCCTGGCTGCGATCGAACAGGATGTAGCCCAGTTTCTCGCGACGCCGCTTTACATGCGCATTGAGATACGGATTGCCCAGCGGTTGATAGATGCTGGATGGCTTCTGTCCGAAGCTAAACAGGGAAGGAATCTGCGTGAGCAATTCCCAGCAACCCATGTGGCCGATGCCGTAGATCAGCGGCTTGCCCGCGGCGGCCACTGCCTTCGCGTGCTCCATGCCCTCCACCGTCACGCGCTTCACGATGTCCTCCTCGCGCATGAGCGGCAGCTTGAGGCTGCACATCAAATTTGCGCCCAGACTTTTGAAATGCTTCAGCGCGATTCGCCGCCGTTCATCCAGATCCATTTCCCGCCCGAAAGCGATCTCCAAATTCCGCAAGGCGAGTCGGCGATGACCGCGAAAAATCACGAAGCCCAGCGCGCCCAATCCGCGTCCGATCAGGGCACAGAGCGTGAGCGGCAGCAACGCCAGCAACAACTCCACCGCGCGGAACAGCAGAAACACCATGAACTGCCCCGCGCGCGTGGGAGCAGATGTCTTGCCCGGTTCGCGTGCCATGCCTTCATATTTCGCAGATGCGCGCAAAGCGCAAATCATGGTTGTGATACAAGGGCCTTAATTTGGCCCTATCGTAGTTGCCGCCGCAAGGAGGCACCATGCTGGATATTGCAGGCGACGTCCGCGAGGAATAGTTAGAGCCTCCTCACGACGGCTGCCGCGATTGCTAAATTAAAACGGATTTCCGTTTCCTCCGCCAGCGGGTCAGCGACTCGATGCCGAGCAGCACCACTCCGCCTCCGGCCAATGTCCAGAGCGCATTCGTCTGCCGGGATTCCAACGGCTTCTTCACATCCATCTCGATCAAGGCGTGATCTTTGAGTTTGCGAAAGTGATAGACCGTTCCTTCCAGCGGCACTTCCACCGCGAGCGATACGCGACCGACCGGCTTGAGTTGGGGTGGATTGAATTCGGTAGGATAGATAAATTCCCGAATGACTTCAGTGTTGGTTCTTTGACCGCTAGGGGTGGTCACCGTGGATGCATCCATGAGATTGATCCCTCCCGCTCCTGATTTAGTCAGGCCTTGAGGCTTGCCCGCCGGGACAGGGCTGCCCAAGGCATCGGTAGCCAGATTTTGGATGGGGCTGCCGTAATTAATGGTGCCTTCAAATTCAGTCTGCGGTTTTGCAGCCGCAAGTTCCGCTGGCTGCGATGATTTTGGATTCGCCACTTGTGAAGCGCGCCCATTGTTCGTGATGTTCAACGACTGCTGCGCACCGCTTTGATTGGGCGATGTCTGAGATTGCGGCTGCAAAACACCGCCACTGACGATGGTGCCGCCATTGTAGGTATTGGTCCCGCTACTGTCAGCCTTCTGCCCTTGCGGTGCCAGGAACCCTTGATCCACCTGCACGTTGTCATTGAAGGCCACGACATTGCGGCTGTTGCTCAGGGAATTGCTGGCATAGGTGGTATTGCTGTTGGTCACGAGAGACTGACCGCTGTCCTGTTTGCTCCAATTGGCATTGGCATCTTTGCCTGGATTTTTTCTGGCCTGCGGATTTTCTTTGCCACCCTTGCTCAGGGTTTCAGAGTTTTTGCTAAGTAACTTATTCTGAGTTTCAGCCTGCTTCTCCAGCTCATTGTCATAGACCTGCGCCTGTTGTTCCTGTTTAGCATCACGCCCTTCTTTCTCTTTATAAACTTCACGCGGTTTTGCGTCCGAGCGCTTTTTGGCTTGATAGCTTTTGACTTCGTCGAGGACTTTGTTCGCATTGCCCCAGGCTTCTTTGACATCGCGGTCTCCCAAGCTGCCGCTCTGCAGCAGCCGGTTCAGTCTTGCCGCATCGGACACGCGCTGCATTTGCTTCTCATCTTCAATTACGACCTGGGGAACCTCCTCCATGTTGCCATCAAATTTCTTCATGACGAACTTCTTGGGCAACCAGACGTTCCAGAGCGTGCGCTCCGCTGAAAGTCCGACCAGTTCCGGGTCATCCAACTCCTGTCTGGCCTCCAAATTTTTCTCGCGCGCGGGCAGCCGGTAAACCAGCCGCACTTGTTGCGAGAGTTCGCCCGGCCTCATCTGTATGAGCGGCACCAGATATTCGCGCCTGGCGTCCCTGGTTTTTCTGCTGGAATTTTCCGCGCGATCCGCACGGACGTTTTGACCGCCGACGCTGACTTCGATCAGCTCGGCATCGACGGGCAATTTCACCGGTAGGAATTGCAGCGAGCGGTTTGCCAGTGAGTAAACGACAGTCTCCATGCGTTCGCCATTGGGCCGCAGCGCGCTGGTGATTTCCGCGAGGGTGATGATGGCCGCGTTTCCGACGGTGCTTTCCAGCTGGCTGAAGACGAGCTTCACCGATGACTTCTCATCCGCCCGGTAAAACACGGGGCGGAGCAATCCTTCTGGCACCGAGGGCAGCGATTCCTTTACCGCCGCGACCGCACCCCCGGCGTTGGTTTTCATTTCGCGGGACGAGGCATTGTCCACGATGAAAAATTTCTTCATGCGGCCCGCTTCCGGCATTTGCAGCACGGGCAAAACTTTCTCCCCTTCGAGCGGCGTCTCGAAGTCCATGGAGAAATCCACGCGATCCAGCACATCCGACTGGAAGCTCACTTCATAATCGCGGAAGTCGCCAACGATCTTCGACTGCGCATCACGCACCAAAGGACCAAGCACGCGGGCCTCCGGCAAATCTTTGGGCATTCGCAGAGTGACACGATTCAATGCACCCTGCTCGATGAGCACCGCGACCTGCTGGGAAAACTTCAAGCCGTCATCGGTCGCCTGTGCGAGCAGCACCGCGTCCACGGCAAATTTAGGTGTCTGTCGCGCCAGAGCCACCGTCGCGCTCCAGTCCATCTTCTCGATTTTCAGTGCGCGCTTCACCGTGAGCGGCGGGGCCACGCTGACTACGGCATGAATGGTCGCCGGATCGACCTCGCTCAATTTGCGATCAGCGGCATCGAACTCCAGCTTCACATCATCTGCCGCATGAACGGCGATGAGCGCGGTGCCCTCGTGCTTCTTGAACTGCGGAAGTTTCAGCGGCTCCAGCTTCCATTTGGCATTGGCCTGGGAAAGTGTCTTCGCCACATGCAGCACCAGCTTGGCATCTCGCTGCGGCTGGAAATCGAATCGCACAAACAAATTGTCGCCATCACGATGCCATGACAATACACGCGACCCGGCCAGCGTTTGCACTTCAAATCCCACGGGCACCCCGATGATCGCATCCCGCAATGGCCCGCGCCCGGTGTCCAGCGTGATCGCGGCAATGATCTCCGCTTTCTGCGCGCTGACTTGGAACACTGATTCCATGCGCGATGAACTGCGATCTTCCGCAAGCGACACCGTGTAACCAAGCTTGCCGTCACGCTGCAAACGATACGCGCCACCGCCCAACATCCCGGGCGCAAGTTCTGAAGTGAATTCCATGCGCTCCGTGCCACCGATGACTTCCACCTTGGGTTGCAATTCGTTGGTCGATTGAAAATTAAAGACTGAAGACTCCTTCACGGCCACACCTGTGATCGAGGGCGCAGTGCGCGCTCCTTCCTCGGCGGCCATCACGCGCTCCGCTCCCAGCGCAACGGTGTAGTTATCGGCAACCGGATGCATGAGCTGGATGTCCGCGCGCAGTTTTCCGTTTTCTTCTTTCCAAGTCCACTCCCGAAGATTTGGGATGTCCCATGACACAGGCTTGAGCGAGGGATCAAGCAGCAGGGTGAAGCGATCCCGTTCGGTGCCGGTGAAGGTGAAAGTGATCTGTGATTCCACGCGCTCCAGATGCGGCAAGATGCTGAGGGTGCTGCGAGTTTCCGCAATCGCGGGCAGGGCGTCGCCCGCAGGACGGAGGAAGCCACGTCGGACAAAGGAGAATTTGCTGTTGTTGCCCAGCGGCAGGGTGAAGACACGCAGACCGTTTTTATTTTCTTCCGTGACCAGATTCGCCTGCCCACCGAAATCAGGCCGGCCATCCGTGGCTGGCAGTGTGAGCGCGAGCAAGCCAGCGGCTGACTGCGGCAGATCAACGATCGCGTCCCGCCAGCCTTTGTTTTGCCGCACATCCAAAGCGACCTCAACGACATGCGCCCTGCCTTCTTCGATGAGGATCGCGCCGTCTTGGAGCGCGGCGGTTTTGTTATCGAGTTTGACCTCACTGATGGCCAGTCCGTCGGCCTTGAATGGCAGGGGCAACTTCACCCATTTGCCGCCACGCGTGACGACATTGAGCCGGGCATTCACATGCAGGCGATCTTCAAAAATTTCCGCTTCATAAAGCGCGGAGTTGATGATCGCCTCCTGATTCACGCCTTTGTCGAGATCGTCGGGCTTCGCTGGGCGGCGGTTTTCTTTGGCCAGCTCCCAGAGGCGTTGAAACTCCGCGTAATCAAGATAGAAGCGTGTCGCCTGCTGCACGTTCGGCGGCTTCTTGCCGTCATAAGGCACGATGACCGTGTGCGCGGCAGGATCGGGCACGTCCTCTGCCGAAAAAGCTGAAAACTGAAAACTGAAAACTGAAAACAGCAGCAACACCGCAGAAGATGGCGACTGCCTGATGGCGGAAGGCGCCCCCATCACCTGTGCGCATTTGATTTCAATCCACCGCGCGATGCGCCAGAGGAGCCTGATGCCGAACATGGCCAGCCAGCCCGCGAGCACAGCATTGCAAGCGTGGAGCCATGACATCGCGCCCAACAATGGAACGCAAGTTAGCAGCAGCACCGCGAGGAAAGTCGAGACACAGGGCCTGCGCCAGCCGAAGAAAAAGAACGCCACCACACCGAGCAGGAACCAGAAAACTGCCTTGGACATCTGCCGCTGCCATGTCTGATAGGTGAGCGTAATCGCCTCCGGTTTCTGATGACCCGAGAAGTTCAAGATGCGCCCCGTGATGGGCAGCGTGAGATCAAGTGAGATGAGGCCGGATTTGGTTTCAGTGTTTTTGAAGAGGCGTCCGTTCACGGGAATACTATTTTGAGACGGAACCACTGCTGGCGGTGGCGTGTAAAGTGCCTTTTGTTGAGCGATTAATCCGTCAATTGCGTTTGGAGTAACCGCAGCTGAGCCGCTCCGGTTGCCCGCAGTGATTGGAGTGCTAGCCGCAGCATCGCCAAATTTATAACCCAGATTAAAATTAAATTGTGCACCCGGCGTTGCATTGGTGGGTTCAGCATCAGAATCATCTTTGATTTTGGGCAGCACTGGCCTTTCCATGATTTGGACAAGGTCCATTACCAAACAATTTTCATTGTCATTACCCTTGTTACCGCGTTGTGCAGCCTCAAGCATTTCCCATCGAAATCCCACGTATTCGACAAGCAAGGCATCAACGAAATAGGCAGCATAAATTTTGTCTTCACAAATTGCATGAACATTCATGATTGAAGATCCGTGCGTCTGCTTTGTTACAATTTCTATGTTCTTGCCAATTAGTTCAGGGTGTTCGCCTTTCAAACGTTCAAGAGCTCGACGATGAAGCTCGGCACTCGTGAGTATATCTTCTTGTATGCCGTAAAAATCCTGAGGCATCATATTACTAACGACACTCGATGGATTTACCTGTAACCCAACAACCAACTTTCCTGAAGCAGCATATTTCTGACGGAACGTTATCAAATTGCCAATCGCACCGATCAGCGAAGGATACTGTTCTATTTTTTTAACCTCAAGCCCTCCCTCGGTTTTGATCTCCATTCCATCGGGTGAATACACGCGCCAGTTGGCGCTCAGCACCGGCACTTCATCGCTGACCAAGGGAGGCTCCAGGCGGTGCTTTCCGCTTTCGCCCCATTGCGCGGCGGCGAGTTCATAGATGATCTTCACAGGGACGGCGCCGGATTCAGACGAGCCGCCATTGAGCGGAACACGCACTTCATCGTCGCCAGCGCGGACAGGTTTGACGGCTTCGTTGTCGGCCATCGCCGCGAGCAACTGCGCGCCTTTGGGCAGGCGCACAGAGAAGAACTGCTGGCCGTTGTGCTTCACCAGCAGGGCGGCCTGATGACGGCTGCTGCCGTCGGCGCTGAGCACGCTGGTGAGGTTCATTTGCTCCACGACGGCACTGATGAGCGCGCTGGGTTCGTGGCGCGTGGCGGTGATTTTCACTTCATGCGCGGCGGCGGTGTAGCTGAACGCGGCGAGAATCCGGTGGCGCGGCTGATAGCCCTCCACTGCTGAAGCACGCAAGGCATCGACGGATTGCACACCCTTCGTCGCGTAAGTGAGTTCGGTGGCGGTATTGGCCTCGATGACCCATTGTCCGTTGAAGTGTCGGGCACCGGGCAGCGCGAACTGCGGAAGAACAGAGGTCAGCGTCCCGAGTTCGGAATCAGCGGTTGCCGATCCCGATTCCACCGGAAGACTGAGATGGAAGCGGATGTTCGCACAGCCGAGCAGTTCCTTGCGCAAGGTGAAATGCCAGATCCCGGTGGCGGCGTCTTGCGATCTCTCGCCGACCAGCGGGGAATCCACATGCAACAATCCCGCGATGGACGGCGGAAGCTGGACATCAAACTTACGCAGAGGCGCACGGGTTACTTCGAGAGTGAACTGGCCTTCGATCTCCACCTGCTGTGCGCGCGGCAACGCATGGGCGATGACGATGGCGTCCAGCACGGGTTCGTTGCGGGCGAATTCAAAAGCGAGCTTGTAATCGCGCAAGGTGAACCAGGCCATCTTGCCGGTCACAGGCGTGGTGCGGGCATCGCGCGACTCCATGCCGGTAGTGTCCTGCGTGGCGACCTTCCATGACTCATCGAAGTTCAGTGCGACATAGCCGGCGACCCGCGTGGCCTCGCCCAAGCGCACATTTTCAACGGCGAGCTTCTCCCCGCCCTGGCCGCTGTTGGCCTTCGTGCTGATGTCCTGACGTGTCTTTAACAAGAGCGTGGAACTCGCGCCTTTCTGCAATCCATTCGGCCAGGTGATTTCGATAATGGGAGCGCTGCTTTCAATTTGCTTCCACTCGATGGCTTCGCCGCCCGCTGCTGTGAGCGCGATAAACTGCTCGTTCACTGGAAGCGTGAGTTGCGTCCGGTTCACGCGCCCTTCCTCGCCACGAAACGCCAGGGTGCGATCAATCGTCATCTCATGCGTGGACAGGGCGATGAGCGCATCCACATCCGCAGAAAAATGATCGCCCGTGCGGCGGATCACGGCGATGATTTTTTCCGGCGCGACTTCGTAGCGCACGGAGCCATTGATGGTCCCGGATTTCACGGCTTCGGCCTGAAATGCGTTGTCAGCGGACGCGGCGGGAATTTGCCAGCCTTTCATTTCCAAACCTGCGCCCACCCCCAGAACCACATCGGCGGTGATGCGCCCGGCGCCATTGAGTCGCGGCACATCCACGATGAGCGAACCGGTCTTCGCGCCATCAGGTGCAGGCCGTGTCAGATGAACCAGGAACGTGCGTGAAGTCGCAAGTCCTGCGCTGCGGTTGATTTCCAACACGGTGCCGTTTTGCGTCCACGATGCGACGCTGGCACTAGACGCGGCGTTGCCATTACTCACCGAGATCACATGTGTATTTTCATCCGGCAAATCAAAGCGCAACACATCCGGGAGCGGGCCGCTGGTGGATGCCACATCCATCCTGACATCCGTCAGCGCCTGCCCGCCGTCCACACGCGTGATGCTGCTCACATTTTGCCGAAGGACGGACTGTGGCAGCGAGCCAGCGGGTGCCACCTCCTCCCATGTCAGTGATGCTTTATTGCCGTGGGGAATTTCCGAG
>JAYVOH010000208.1:0-3829 GCA_043758025.1 Verrucomicrobiota bacterium | reverse complement strand
TGACACGGGCTTGATCCTGCTCATGGGTTTCGGCGCATGGTGGGCGGTGCGCGGCGAAATGACCATCGGACAGCTCGGGCAGTTCCTGCTTCTCATCGGCATGCTGTATGAACCGATCGGACGACTGCATGGAGTGAATCAAACTTTCGCCACCGGCGCGGCTTCAGCTCGGCGCATCTTCGAAATCTTGGAACTCGAAGGCGCGGAGGATATGGCGCGGGGTGAAAAACTGAGCGACGTGCGCGGCGAAATCAGGTTTGACAATGTGAGTTTTCGCTATGATGCCTCGCGACCCACGGTGAGTGATTTGAACATCATTGTGCAACCCAGGCAGACCGTCGCGTTTGTCGGCGCGACCGGCGCGGGCAAGAGCACGCTTTTCCAGCTTCTCACCCGATTCTATGAACCTGAAAGCGGCACGATCACGCTCGACGGTAAATCCATTCTGGATATGAACAAGGCCAGCCTGCGCGATGCCATCGGCTACGTGACGCAGGAGAGTTATCTCTTCAACCAGACGATTAGGGAGAACCTTCTGCTCGGGAAACCTGATGCGTCCGATGAAGAACTGTGGCGCGCATTGGAGTTGGCGTGCGCGAAGGATTTCGTGGAGCGCGTGGATGGACAACTCGACGCCAAGGTTGGTGAGCGCGGCTCAAGACTCAGCGGTGGCGAGAAGCAGCGTATCTCCATCGCGCGGGCATTTTTGAAGAATGCACCAATCCTGCTGCTCGATGAAGCGACGAGCGCAGTGGACAACAAAAGCGAGCGCTTCATTCAGCAGGCCATCGATCATCTGCGGGAGAACCGCACCTGTCTGGTAATTGCGCACCGGCTTAGCACCGTCCGACATGCCGATCAAATTTACGCGATGCGTGAAGGTCGCGTCCTCGCGCACGGCACGCATGAAGAGCTGCTGAAGTCGTGCGAGTATTATGCCGAACTGGTGAAGTTGAGTTTTCAGGAGGAGAAGCTGCAACAATAACAAGCGATGCAACTGGTGCTCAATGCCGAAACCTATGATGCAGTGATCCGGGGGATTGTCCCGGAGGCGCGGCGGTTCTTGTGGATTTTCACGGCGGACTTGAAGGATTTGTTTGTGGAAAAGGACGGGAGTTTTGTTCCGTTTCTGCAAGTGCTGGCTGACAAACTGCGCGAGGGCGTGGAAATCCGGCTCGTTCATGCCAAGGAGCCGGGATCGCGATTTCGCGAGGACTTTGACCGTTTCCCGGAGTTCATCCAAAGCGACGCTTTCGAGCGCATTCTGTGCCCGAGGATGCACATGAAGATGGTCATCGCAGACGGGCGCAAGGCTTACGTCGGCTCCGCGAACCTGACAGGTGCGGGCATGGGCGCGCAGTCGGAGACGCGGCGGAACTTTGAGGCGGGATTTGTTACTGAGGAGGAAGATCATCTGCGGGGCTTGATGGCGTTCGCGGATGAGTTTTTTCTCGGTGATTTTTGCGAGAAGTGCCAGAGGCGTGATGTCTGTCCGGAGCCGATTTGTTGATCGGAGGCTGGCTATTTTAGTTTAGGATAGTTTTGCGCTTGGCAACTCGGTCAGCAACTACCACAATCTCACCCTTATGCGTCTTACCTGCCTCTCAGTCCTTGCCGTCCTCTGGGCTGCACCCCTCGCAGCTCAAACGGTCACCCTTAAACCAAGCGACGCCGGTCTGCGCATCGAGATCGACGGTCAGCTTTTCAGCGAGTATATCGTGAAGAACACGCCGCGACCCTACATGTATCCGGTCATCGGCGCAGCAGGGGAGAGCGTGGTGCGAAATTATCCGATGCGCGATGACGTGGCTGGCGAGCCAAAAGATCACAAGCACCATCGCTCGCTCTGGTTCGCGCACGGCTCCGTCAATGGGATGGACTTTTGGACTGAGGAAAAAAACTTTGGCAAGCAGGAGCACGTCGCTTTTGGCGAGACGAAGGCCGAGGGAAACAAGGGCTTTTTCACAGCAGATACAAAATGGATTGCGCCCAACGGAAGCTGCGTGATGACGGATGCGCGCAAGATCACCTTCACAGCGCTTTCGGATGGCACAAGGCAGCTTGATTTCGACATCACATTGAAAGCCAGTGAGGGCGATGTGGTGCTGGGCGATACCAAGGAAGGCACCATGGCCTTGCGTCTCTGTCCCTCGCTTTCACTCAAAGGAGATGGTGCCCAGGGGCACGTGTTCAACAGTTCGGGCGACAAACAAAAGGATGTCTGGGGCAAACACGCAGACTGGGTCACATTTTATGGCCCCGATCCCAAAGGCAATGCGGTGGGCGTTACCATTTTCAGCCATTCCTCCAATCTCCGCGCGCCCATGACCTGGCACGCGCGCGACTATGGCCTGTTCGCGGCGAATCCCTTCGGGCTGCATGATTTCGAGGGTCTCAAGAAAGGCGATCAGGATGGCAAGGGAGACTATAAAATCACTAAAGGCGGCAGCCTGACGCTGCGTTATCGTTTCCTGTTCAGCAAAGGAAAGCCTAAGCCTGAGGCCATGGACGCAAAGTTCAAGGCATACTCCGCAGAGTAAGGTTTCCATTAGTGACTCACCCAACAAACATATCATCAATATGAACCAGAACCGCACTCAATTCACGCGCCGCGACATGCTGCGCAGCACCCTTTACGCAGGCTCGGCGCTTGCCCTTCCGACATGGGCCAGGGCCGCAGGCTCCAACGGCGACATCCGTGTGGCCGTCATCGGTTTCAACGCACGGGGTTTGGGCCATATCAAAAGTCTGATGGAAATCAAAGGCGTCCGCATTGTGGCCTTGTGCGATGTGGACTCGAAGGTTCTGGAGGCGAAAGTCGCCGAGTTCGCCATAAAGAAGATCACGGTCAAAGGTTACGCTGATTACAGAAAACTCTGCGAGGACAAGGACATCGATGCCGTGACCATCGCCACTCCCAACCATACGCACACGCTGATCGCGATGACCGCGCTCGCGCACGGGAAGCACGTTTATGTGGAAAAACCCGTCTGCCACAACATATGGGAAGGCTCGCAACTGGTAAAGGCCGGCGAGGCTGCGGGTAAAAAAGGAATCATACTTCAGCACGGTCAGCAACGTCGCTCCGATCTCGGCTGGGCCTCGGCCATCGAGTATGTGAACTCAGGCGCCTTGGGTAAGCTCGTGCTCTCCCGTGGCACCAATTACAAGCCGCGTCCCAGCATTGGCAAGGTATCCGCGCCGCGTGAAGCACCCTCAACGGTGGACTACAATCTCTGGAGCGGTCCGCGTCCCATGGCGCCGATCATGCGCGAAAAATTCCATTACGACTGGCATTGGCAATGGGCCTACGGCAGTGGTGACATCGGCAACCAGGGGCCGCACCAGCTCGATGTGGGTCGCTGGGTTCTGGGCAATCCGGCTCCTCCCACTCGCGTCATGAGTTTTGGGGGACGCTGGGGCTACACCGATGATGGGCAGACGCCCAACAATCAGATGGCGCTCTACGACTGGGGCCAGGGCAAGGCCCCGATGCTCTTCGATAACCGCGGGCTTCCCGCAAAAAACATGGAGTGGGGCAAGGGCACCGTGCCGGTTTACTATGTCTCCGGACAGGGCAAGGGCGGTTCCACCCAGATTGGAAACGTGTTCCATTGTGAAGGCGGCTACGTTGCCGAATCCAAGGCTTATGACAAAGACGGCACAATGATCAAAAAGTTCGAGGACTTCCGCGAAGGCCCGAATCATATGCCAAATTTCATTGCCTCGATCCAGGCGGGCAAGCTGGTGAATTCGAACCTCCACATTGAGCATGGATTCAATTGCGCGACTTTGGCGCATCTGGCGAACATCAGTTATCGCCTTGGAA
>JAYVOH010000207.1:0-3833 GCA_043758025.1 Verrucomicrobiota bacterium | reverse complement strand
CGCCAGGGGTTGAACGAATTAAGAGCCATGCAAAAATCCGTGCAACGGCTCACGCGGCGGCAGTTGGAGGAGCAAACGCTCAAAGGCAATCTCAAGGTGGTTTTTGATGACTACTCGGAAGAGATCGCCCAATCTTGTTACGCCGAGCTGGTGCGGGCGCGTTTACCGATGCGCCTGCCGGAAGCGGTGAAACAAATCGACGATCGCTTGTTGGACGATGCCAGTGCGCTCGCCGCTATGCAGACGGAGTGCCTGCGGCGTCACGAGGGTATCTCTGCGGAGACAGCGCGCGCGAAGGTTCGCAATGCCTTGGATGATCTTCGTCATCTGCTTGAGATGGTGCTGCCGATGGCAGATGAAATTGACCGTCGCACGGCAGATTTTACGCGGCGCTCTATCTCGCGGTTCCGTTATTTACAAGAGGTCACCACGGAACGGCGAGGTGAGGTGCGGGATTTCTTCCAGCTGGTGAATCGTCTACTCACGGGTCGACGTTTTTCAAGTCCGTGGGATTTGCCGGAGCTGCCTCCATTTCGTTTGCCAGAGGCGCGGATGCCCTATGGTCTTGATTCTCTTCAATTGCCTTCCGTGCGTCGCCCTTCGATAGAACAGGATGCGATGGACGATGATATCTCTGAGGCAGACCGTGAAGCCGGCCTCGCCGACATGGAGCGCGCGCTGCGGGAGTCTCTTTCCGTGCGCCGCGCGAATGAGTTTGTCCGTTTACTTCCTGGCGGAAAAGGTGCGCGCCTCTCCAGTGCAGAGCTGGCTTTCTCGGATCGTGAAAGTGCGGCGGAACTGCTTGCACTTCTTCTCCATGCGGAATCGAATGAGGCTCGCTACCGTCTGGAGCCATCACGTTTGGACGAATCACTGGCAGCCCCAGAACTCGATCCTTTTCCTGGCGGGAAAGTGGAACGCTTCCATCTGATCAAAAAATGAACGAAGCCCCCGCAGACTCTATTGCTCCGATGACGGAGACGCATCTTCGCATTTCGGACTCCGACCGTGCGCGGTTGGCCGAGGCGATGCAGGAGCTTCTCGCACACGGCTCTATCCTTGGTCTGGAGGCGGGCCAGTCGGCGGTGTATCACTGGTGTAGGCAGAATCCGGAACTGCTTAGTGAAGTCGCCGCGCTTGCGGGCCTTGAAGTTTTTCTTCATCACGATGAGCGCATGGTGCAGGCGTTGCCGCGTGCATCTGCCTTGCAGCTTGGTCTTCGGCAGGATGCCACGCTCGTGTGGCTCGCGCTCTGGTATGCGGCGGATGTGCGCTGGCGCGATGAAGGCCAGCCGCAGGCATTTCTCACTGTGGGTGAACTCAAGGGTGTGCTCATGGACACGTTGCTGCCAGATTTAAAGAGTCTTCCAGCAGATGGGCGGCTCCTTGATATTCTACGCCAGGCAGCGCGCTACAATCTCATCAACTTTCTTTCCGCAGTTCCTTTTGAAGATTCTAGCATCGAGATACTTCCAGTCATTCGCCGTGTGATTCCCTTTCGCGACATCGCTGACTGGACGGAAACGGCGAGCACTTTCAAACGTGCCGGACTTGAAACCGAGAACCCTGAACCAACAACTTTGCAGCCGTGACGAGCAGCCGCGCTATCCGCCTCTCCCGCATCCATGCGCTGAACTGGTATGGTTACCAAGACACGTTGCCCGTGGAGGGGAACCTTGTGCTCGCGGGAGTTACAGGTTCTGGCAAGTCCATCCTCATGGACCTCATCATGCTTGTGCTCGTGGGGCCGGAAAAGGCGCGCCATCACTTCAATCGCAGCGCTACTGGTTCGCAAAGTGACCGCACGCTAAAGAGTTATTGCCTTCTGGATACGAAACGTCTGGAGGAGAACGGTCAGCCGCAATACTATCGCAGTAAAGGCGGCACCACTTACGTTGCGCTGGAGTTCACTTGGCCCGACGGAACGCGCGTGGAGACCTGGGGTTTACGCATTGACTTTCGCAGTGCTTCTGAGAACGACGGTCTCATCAAGCCCTTTTTCTGCCAAGGCACGCTTGATCGTGCAGACTTCCTTGAAACCTCTCTGGAGGATGGCAAGAAGCGGCCCCGTGACCTCGCCAGCTTCACTGCGCTCATTGAGGCGCGCGGCGGACGCATCTTTCCTTCCTCGCGTGAATACACAAGGGACATGGCCAACACCTCGCATCTGAACTTCAGCCGCGATGTGCTTGATCGCCTGCTGCCCAGCGCGATGTCATTCACGAATCTCAAGAGTTTCGACGATTTCTGCCGTCGCTTTGTTCTGCCAAGCGAGGCGGTGCCAGTAGACGATGTGACGGCGAGCTACCGCGATTTTCTTTCATACGAAAGCGAACTGTCCGCGCTGAACAACCAGCTTGAGCGCCTTAAAAACATCCACACCCTTGGTGAGCAACTTCAGGCCGCTGAACGTGATCGTGATGTGTCGCGCTATCTCGCTGCGGAATTGTTCTTTGAGCACGCGACTCAACTTGTGGACAGCGCGGAAAAGAAACTGGCTGAACTGCGTGAAGCCCACGCCGTGGACGATGCACGGCTCAAGGAACTTGAACAACAGATCAAACAAGGCAATGGCGAGCGTGATCGCTTGAATGCCCTGTTGCATGAGACGCCTGAGGGTCGGGCCTACGATCTGCTGACACAACAAGTGCGGGAGTTGGAGGAGAAACTTACCACCTTGCGCGGCCTGTCCCTGCGTGTGGAAGAACGCCTACTTCAGCGCATCGGGAATGCTCAGGCATGGCTGCAACAAGTCCGCGCTGCATCGGCAAAATCCAAGCAGGATATCAGCGAGGTGGAGCAGGCCATCCGCCTGCTGGAGTCGTGTGAAACCGGCGGCACCTTCACCGCGCTCGCCAGTCTTCGTGACTCAGCAAACCAACTCTGCACCGCGCTGCGGCAGTCTATCAGCGCCGAGAGCAGGGAACTCGCGGCCTTGCGCAAAAAGCACGAAGACCTCACACAGCAGATCACCGCGCTGAAGCATGGCTTGCCACCCATCGCACAACCTCTGCTCCATGCCATCAACGATGCCTTGCCACGGCTTCCAGGTGAGGCGGCTGTGCAAGCCCTGCGCGAATTGTGCGAGGTCGCTGATGAAACATGGCGCGAGGCGCTCGAAGTAGCCTTTACGGAGAAGTTTGCCGTCGTCGTTGCAGAGGAGCATTTTGCAGAAGCGCTGCGCGTTTACCACGCGCTGAAGCCTGTCTTGCAGACGAAAGAGGCTGCATCAGAAATGCTGCTGCACCCGATGCGCGTCGCAGCTCTGTCCCGTGAAGTTATGCCAGGCTCGCTCGCTGAGAAGATCGAAACCGGCCATCCCATTGCGCGTGCTTTCGTGGATCATCACTTCGGACGCATGATCTGCTTCACTGCAATGGAGAAGTTCAGAGAACATGAAGGCGATGCCATCCTCACAGATGGTCTGACCATGCGAGGTGCTGTCATCCGTCGCGCCAGCCACTATGACGGCATCCCTTTCATCGGGAAACGTGGCCTGAAGCGACAGCTTGAAATCAAGGCTTCACTGTTGCGTGATGTGGAAGCGGGCATTCGCAGGTTGGAGCCGATTGAGGAAGCCGTGGATCAGGCTATCAGCAGCTTGAACAAATATATCCCAGACCATGCCAGCATGGCGAAGGATCTGCACAATCTGGAGAATCTTCCGGCGTTGGAAGCTGCGTTGGCTAAGGATAAACAAAGTCTGAGCGACATTGATTCTGCCGAACTGGAATCGTTTTCCCGACAAGCCAATGAATGGCAAATCCGCATCAAAGCCTGGGACGATGAGCGCTTCAACATTGCCGCCCAAGGCAAGCAGACGAAAATCAACG
>JAYVOH010000206.1:0-3858 GCA_043758025.1 Verrucomicrobiota bacterium | reverse complement strand
CTTGCGCAACTTCGCGCACTACCGCTCACGCATCCTCTTCTTTCTCGGTTCACTCAACCTCGCACCCGCTCTCAGCCACTAACTTTGGCCATGAGCCTGGAGTGGCCATGAGTTGTTCTCATGGCTCACCATACACGGTGGATAAGCGCGGCAGAAAGCCTTTCCCTGTCTGGTTTTTTCACAATGACGGTGATGAGGAACCGGTTCTGGTGAGGGCCAAGATACTGCCAGATGCCATGGCAAAATGGGGTGTGGACATCAGAGTAACGATCGCTGAAAAACAAAAGGGCCACGCCGCCCGGCAATGGTGCCTGTTCCAGCCCGAACTAATACCATGGATTTTCTCTAAGAAACTGGAGACAAAACCATCTTACTTCGAAAAGTTGGACTTGCATCCGGAATAGCACATGGTGCCGCGTTGTGCGGAACCGGAGGCATCGCCTATTTTTTGTATTTCCTGACAAAAGCCTCCATGCCATCCATGGCTTTCACGAGAAGATCCGGCGCGGTGGCGTAGCAGCAGCGGACACAATTTTCACCGCTGGGTCCGAAGGCGGAACCCGGAACGACGGCGATGCTTTGTTCTTCAAGAAGTTTGAAGGCGAAGTCGCGTCCGCTGAGTCCGGTGGAGCTGACATCGGGGAAGACATAAAATGCACCACCGGGATTGAAACAGTTGAGGCCCATTTCATTGAGCCGTTTCACCACGAAGTTGCGCCGTTCTTCGTAGCTTTGGCGCATCGGCTCGATGGCCTCGTGGCCCATGTTCAGGGCTTCCAGCGCGGCCATCTGACTCAGGATGGGCGCGCACAACATGCAGTATTGATGAATCTTCATCATGGCTTCGATGAGCACGGGCGGGGCGCAGGCATAACCGAGACGCCAGCCAGTCATGGCGAAGGCTTTGGAAAATCCATGCAGCAATACGGTGCGCTCACGCATCCCGGGAAACTCGACGATGCTGGTGTGCTGCGCGCCGTCGTAAAGGAGTTCACTGTATATCTCGTCGGTGAAACAAATAAGGTCGTGCTTCACGCAGAGCGCGGCGATTTTCTCCAGTTCCTCGCGCGGCTCCACGGCACCCGTGGGATTGGTGGGAAAGTTCAGCGCGATGACTTTGGTTTTGGGCGTGATGTGTTTCTCCACATCGCTGGCGCGGAGTGAGAAATTATCCTCCAAGCGCGTGGGCACCGCAACGGGAACGCCATAAGCCATGGTGATGCTGGGGCCATAAGAAACATAGCAGGGCTGGTGATAGAGCACTTCGTCACCGGGATTGAGGACGGCGCGGAAGGCGATGTCGAGCGCCTCGCTCACGCCGACGGTGACAAGAATTTCCTTCTTGGGATCGTAGGTCGTGCGGAATTGCTTCTCCACATAGCCGCTGATGGCAATACGCAGGGATTCGAGTCCGAGGTTGCTCGTGTAGCTGGTCTGGCCTTTTTCCAGCGAGCGGATCGCGGCCTCGCGAATGGGCCACGGCGTCGGCTTGTCAGGTTCGCCCACGCCGAGCGAGATCACATCGGTGCGCCCGATGACCAGCTCGAAGAAATCCCGGATGCCCGAACGCGGGATGCCGCGGAGCTGGTCGGACAGCTTGCTCTCCAGATCAATGCGCCGCTCCTTGCTCATGGCGAAATGGGCAGACGGTCTTCCTGAGCGCCGGTGTCGTGCAAGACGCCGTCGTGTTTGTAAACCCGAAGCTGGAAATGCGTGGCGGTGGAAAGCACCACGCCGAGCGTGCTGAGTTTTTCCGCCACGAAACGGGCCACATCATAGAGCGTCTCCGCCTCCACCACGACGGCGAGATCATAGGCCCCGCTCATGAGATAGCAGCCGCGCACCTGTTCGTATTGCGCGATGCGCCGGGCCATGCGGTCGAATCCCCCACCGGATTCCGGCGTGATGCGGACTTCGATCAAGGCGGTGACGCCACGCGGGCCAGCCTTCTCCCGATCCACGATGGCGTGATAACCGAGGACGACGCCGGATTTTTCAAGTTCAGCGATGCGCGCGCTGACCTCGGCTTCGGAGGTTCCCAGGCGCGCGGCCAGTTCGACGGGGCTTTGCCGCGCGTTCTCACAGAGTAGTTCAAGCAATCGTTCCATGCGCGATGCTAACGCAGCCCTGGCAAACTAGCCAAATGATTTTCCGCCCGCGTCATCCGATGAATTACAAATCATCCAGCGGACTGGTGACTCCCCGCGCATGGCCTTGGCCAGTTGCGTATAGATTTCCATCGTGCGCGCATCGGTAGCGCAATAGATCCCTGGGCGAGCTGCGTCAAGATTCTATGCCATCGGCATCGCAGCGAAGTAGCCGGGGGTTGAGCATCGCGACACCCCAGGTTACAGTTGGAGAATTTTCCGCATCCCGGAGTGATGCAAGCCATTGACGAATGCAGGCCAATCATCCGCATCCACGCCGACTTCGACCCCACCTCACAGGAGCGTGGGCATCTTGCCCGCGCCTTCCCCTGCCAGCACGGGCAAGATACCCGCGCTCCCTTCACAAATCATCCAACGGGCCGCGCACCCCTCATTACTACAAGTAGCAGCCGAGGTAACGAGGCCCTAAATGGATTCGCCACGACCGCGCTCCAGCGCCGTAGTTCGAGCCTCCTCACGTCGGCTGCTACAAATCATCCAGCGGACTGGTGATCTCCCCGCGCATGGCCTTGGCCAGTTGCGTTTATATCTCCGTCGTGCGCACATCGGAGTGACCCAGCAGTTCTTGAATGCTCCTGATGTCCACCCCGCGCAGCAGCAGATGCGTGGCAAAGGAATGGCGCAAGACATGCGCTGTCACCCTACGCGGCAGGTTCGCCAATGTGGCCGCGCGCGCCAGTTCCCGCGTGATGCCGATCTCATGCACATGATGCCGCCGCACAATGCCGGAGCGCGGGTCCGTGGAAAGCGACTTGCCAGGAAAGAACCAGACCCACGGCCAGGAAGTCCCCGCCGAGGGATTCTTCTGCGCGATGGCCGTTGGCAACTCCACCCCCGGCACGCCGTCCCTTCGGTCCGCCTCATGCCATTGCTGTATCCTCGTCCGGTGTTCACCCAGCAGCGCCACCAGCGAGTTCGGCAACGTGATAACGCGGTCCTTATCGCCCTTGCCGCCGTGAATCTCCAGCTTCCCGCCCGTCAGATCCACATCCTTAATTCTCAGGCTCAGCGTCTCTGAAACGCGCAACCCGCAACCATAGAGCAGCCGCACCGCCAGTCCCGTCGCATCTCCACTGATGCCCTTCATCAGCTCCGCTATTTCGCCTTGTGTCAGCACCACCGGTAACCGCTTTTTCCGGTGAGCCCGTTCTGCCTCGATGCCCTCCAGCTTGATTCCCAGCACCTGCTTGTATAAAAAAACGATCGCATTGAGTGCCTGATTCTGCGTGGAGGCGCTCACCTCCCGGTTCACCGCCAGATGCGTCAGAAAACCCGACACCTCCGCAGCCCCCATCTCCCGAGGATGCTTCTTACCATGCCAAAAAACAAATTGGCGATACCAGCCCACATAAGTCTCTTCCGTGCGGCGCGAGTAGTGCAGCTTGCGCAGCACACCCCGCAGCTCATTTTCCAGCCGCCCCGGTTCTGCTTCGCCAAGCTGTTTGTTTGTATTAATTATTCGTGTGTTCGCAAACAGTTCTGTGTGGTTTGCCGCCTATTACCAATGTTCGCAAACAGGCAAGTGAAAATTGCAGGACAAACACACAAAAGTGTGTCGTGTAGCAGTCAAAACCGGACTGTTCTGTAGCATTCAAAACCGGAATTGTTTTTTTAGTCGAGTTTGGGGCCGCAGTGGAGGAGGATTTTTGGGCGGGTGTTTTTGTCGGGTTTGTTGGCCAGGATCGTGATG
>JAYVOH010000205.1:0-11117 GCA_043758025.1 Verrucomicrobiota bacterium | reverse complement strand
CGTAATGGTGATGACCATCAACAGCTCCATGAGGGTGAAGCCGCCGCTGCTGGGCAATGACTGTGTTCGGTGTTTCATCAATGAGAGTGAAATCCCCGGATGCGCTGCTGCATTTCTTCCATCAACGGTGCCAGATCCATCTTCGTGTCCGCGCTGGCGTCTTGATAGTAAGCACTAAGTCCTTTCTCGACGACGCTTTCAAAAACCTTCTCGTCCTCCACCTTGAGCTTTTCCATGTCGCGCCCATCACGCTGCTTCTTTTGCATTTCATTACGCGCCTGATCCACCACTTTTCGACGTTCCTCAGGCGACATCTTGTTGAAAGCCTTCATGACGGATTTGAAATGCTGCTCCACGGTTTCCTCAAGAAAACGCGCTTTCTCCTCCTTGGTCAGCGAATTAAAGAAGATCTGACTGGTCTCCCGCTCGTCGCGCATCTGGCGGCGTTGTTCGAAATCCAGACGGTTCACCTGCGCGATAACCTCGGCCATATGCTTGCGTCGCGCCTGCTCGGAAACTTCTTTGCCATCAAGCCATGGAGACGATGCCATCAACGAATGAACCTTCTCCGGTGTCGAGGTGTGTTTTGAAGTGGCGCGCAAAATTGCACCTACACTCGTCCAGATTAAGACCAATCCGGCCAGGGCAAAAATTAGGTTTTTGAAGTTCATGCTCGGGGTGCTGTGATCCTATTATAGAACGTTAGACAACTCGTGCCGGTTTCATTAATCGGTGGCGGAACGGCCCCGGCCGAGCTTGCGCAGGAATAGCTTTTTCATGTCCCCGACCTCTTCGTTTTTCAACAATGCGTTCACGAGGAAATAGACTCCGGCAGCGACAGAGATGGTCGCGCCCAGCGTCACAATTTTTATCATCAGCGTCTGCTCCATGAAATCACGCAAGACGGTTTGCCGCGCCAGAAGACAGACGCCTGCCATCGCCGCGCAGGAGATGAGAAGCTTCAACATATTCATGGCCAGCTCACGGCTGTTCATTCCATGCGCGACGGAGCGCATCGCGAGATAGAGCAGCGTGAAATTCACCGCCGCGCTGATGCTCGTGCCCAGCGCGAGATATTCGTGGCCGAGCTTCCAGCGATAGACCGTGAGATAATTGCTGACCAGGCTGGTGAGCACGGCGGCAATGCTGACCAGCAGAGGAATGTAACGTCGCTCGATCGCGTAGAACGCAGGCTGGAGAACCTTGATGCCGGAGTAGAACACCAGACCCCAAGCATAAGTTCGCAGCGCCAGCGCGGTCATGGCGGTGTCTTCGGGTGTGAAGTTGCCGCGCTGATAAATGATGCCGATGATCGGTTCTGCGAGCAATGCCATGCCAACTGCGGATGGCAGCGTCATAAGAAACACGAGCTTGATGCCGCGAACGAGCGTGGACTTGAATCCTTCACTGACGCCTTCGGTCGCGAGCCGCGACATGGCGGGCAACGTGATGGTGGCGACCGCAACGCCGAAGAGTCCGAGTGGAAGCTGGATGAGGCGGAAGGAATTGTTCAGCCACATGACCGGGCCGTTCTTGAGCACGAGATAGGAGGCGAAGATGCCGTTCAGCAGAACATTAAACTGCACCACGCTACCCGAGAGAACTGCCGGCCACATGAGCTGCAAAACCCTGCGCACGCCGCTGTCCTTCCAGTTAAAATCAAAATGGAAGCGATAACCCACACGGCGCAGCGAAGGAATCTGCACACCGAGCTGCGCCAGCCCGCCGATCAAGGTGCCGATGGCGAATCCTATGAGTGCACTCTTCCCGAAGTGCGGATCCATCAGCCAGCCGATAATGCCGCCGCCCAGCATGGAGAAGATGTTGAAGAAGGTCGAGGCCATCGCTGGCATGCCGAATACCTTTTTTGAATTCAACATGCCCATCACCAGCGCCGCCAACGACACCAGCAAAATGAAGGGATACATGATCCGCGCGAGCGTGATGGTGAACTCGATCTTCTCCGGCGAAGACTCCACCCAACCGGGTGCCATGAGATGCGTGATCGGCCCGGCAAAGATGATGCCCAAAATGGAAATCAGACTCATCACCACCGTCGCGAGCGTCATCACCTTGCTTGCCAGCGACCAGGCGGATTCGTCGCCTTCCGTTTGGGCCCGCTTGGAAAAGATGGTGACAAATGCGGTGGACAGCGCGCCCTCCGCGAACAAATCGCGCAGCATGTTCGGCATCCGGAAGGCCACGATGAAACAGTCAAACCACTCCTTCTTCTTTCCGCCGAAGAAGTAAGCCAGCAACATCTCACGGGCCAGCCCGAGGATGCGGCTGCTCAGAATGGCGAGTGTGACCAGACCGAACGTCCTCGCTCCGACGCGTTCGCTTTTGGCGTCCACCGAAATTGGAGCTAGCGGCTTCTTCATGCTCACCCTCAAGCTTTGGCCGATGCCCGGCGCAACCGGTCCATGATCGCGATTCCAATTCCGCGCTCCGGCACAGGCTCGGCGATGATTTCATCCACGCCCAGTTTATCAAGTTCACGCAGCGCGAAAAAGAAACGCACCGCAGCTTCCGGGAGCTTGCCGTTGCCGGGGCTGAGGACCAGGGTTTCCCGCCAGTTGGTGCGATTAAGAAATCCGTCTTCTGGATCGCCCCGGTAGCTGAGCAGCGCGTAGCTTTTCCCCTGTTCTGGGATGAAATCATGAGCTGACTCAAACACCCGCAGAGGAGTGCGCGGCGCATAGTGCGAGGGCAACTGGCCGGGCGCTTCCACTTTTTCATGGCCCTTCAAATTCTTCGCCAGCACCGGTCTGCCGAACGGTTTCAAATCTTCGTTCGTGATCGGGCCGGGACGCAGGATGACAAAACGCGGTTTCGATTCGCCGACGTTCTCCACCTTGATGATCGTGCTCTCCAGTCCGTGCAAGCACGCGCCGCCATCGAGAATGAGAGGGATGAGCCCGTCCAGTTCAGCGAGCACCGCATTCGCGGAAGTCGGGCTGATGGAGCCGAAACGATTCGCGCTCGGTGCGGCCAGCGGTCTGCCCAGACCGCGCGCCACACGATTGAAAACGTGATTGTTACTCACGCGGACTGCGACCGTTGGCAGACCGGCGGTGACAATATCCGGCACGCAAGATTTTTTTGGCAGCACCAAAGTTAGCGGCCCCGGCCAGAAACGCAGGATGAGACGCCGCACGTTCAACTCAATGTCCTCGGGAATATCCGCCACAGTGTCGATGTCTTCCTTGTGCGGCAGATGCACGATGAGCGGATCGAATGAAGGACGCTCCTTGACGGAAAAAATTTTTGCCACCGCATCCGCATTCAAGGCATCCGCTGCCAGTCCGTAAACGGTTTCGGTCGGCAACGCGACAACCTCGCCCGCTGCCAGCAGGCGCACGGCAGCATCCACGGCATCGCGTGACAGTTCAGGATGATCGGTCGGAAGTATTTGAGTGGTCATTGTCTGGTGCGACAGTTCCTTCGACGCGGTGCAAAAGCAAGAGGCTTCAAAGCAGGTGATGTCTCAGGCTTCGCTGACTCTCAGGAACATGCATGACATCGCTTCGAAAAACAGCGCGGGATGTGGAAGCGGCACTATTTCTCTGAAAGCCGCCGCGTTTGTTCAAGTGCTGTCCGGGCGATCGCGTTGGCTATATGACAGATTTCCTCTCGCGCCAGCGGGCGATCGTAGCGGAACTTGTCGTCCGGCAGTTTTGTGTTCGCGCTGCTTAGCAAGTAATAATAATTTTCGAGGTCTATGAGGAGGGTGACTTTTACGTCGAATGGAGCCGGGACATTGGCAAAGCCCCCTAGAGAAAATTCCACTTGGAATTGCTGGGGCAGCCAAAAGCCACCCTTAGAAAGAATTCCGAATTTCCTCAAGATATCCTGCCAAGATATATTTTCCGACTGCCATTCGCCATTCCATTCAGTGGGCTCTACGTGCTTTATGCTCCAAGAGCCAGAAATTTTTCTTTTCTGAGCTACTAGTAATGTATGTGAATGGAAAAGCCGCGCCAAGGGAACGAGTTTTTCGCCTAACGTCTTGATCAAGGGTATCCATGAATGCTCGGCGGCCTGCTGCAAAGTTTCCGAAGAGCAGACTGCGAGCTTGGTTCCAGTTTTATATTGCTTCGCGAAGACAGCGATCTCTTTGTCTAAATCATCCGGCTCTTCGATGCTCTCGCCGCGCGCGGCACGCAGGCCGAGATTGAGCGACCAGATCATTTCGTTGGCGAGGTATGTCGTGAAGGCCGCCAGATCACCGACATCCGCTTTCCTGATCGCGGCGAGATAGTTTGCCTTGTCCCGGCTTTTTATGATGACCGGTGGAAATCCTTCCCGCAGCAGCACATAATTAACAAGCAGTCTGGCAACCCGGCCGTTTCCATCGTCGAAGGGATGAATCAGAACGAAGTCATGATGCAGTTTGGAAATGAGTTCAGGGATGGGAATGTCCCGGGCAGTCAGTCGCGCCTGCAACCAGGACACCAGTTGTTGCATCTTTGACGGTGTGTCCAGCGGATCGGCGAACTGAAAGATTTCTCCCGTTACAGTCCGAACGTTATTGGGCGAGGTCTTGTATTCGCCCGGCGTGACTTGCTTCCGGGTCTCCGAGCCGTCCGCAGTGATCGCCGGTTTCCAAAAAGATTCTTTGAGAATGAGATGATTCAATGAGCGGATGTCTGCCTCGGAGATCAATTGCTCAGCCTGTGCAAGCTGGCGGATATGTTCGATGGCGACGTCGTGCGACTTCATCTCCTCGTATTCGCGCATAGTGTGATCACCTGCGGTTTGTCCGAAAATCAGGAGCAATTCCGTTTCACCATAAGTCAGGGTGTTGCCCTCGATGTGATTGGAATTGTAGTTCCATTCCAGACGGAGTTTTCGCCAAAGAAGGTCGCCGTTGGCAGCGGCGAGCGGCTGGGCCTTCACCCATGCTGCTTTCATTTCCTCAATGTTATGCCTGACATTTTCTGGCGAACTCATGGACGGAGTATAGCCGCGCCTGCATGGCCCGCAATAAACGGCATTATTCAACTTGGACGATGTGGCTCCACCGAACTTGTGTCGCGATGCGCCACAGCCTTGTCCAATTTCAGCGCGGTGATCTTCTGTGTGGCGCGCAGTTTGATGAAGAGCCAACCGGCAAGTGCCAGGCAGATGAGAGCGGAGCCGACCCAGGCCACGGTCATGATCGGCTTGCCAAATGTTTGCGCGCCCTTGTCGAACATGCGCTCGATGAATCCGCTTTTGGTGACTCGCTTGATCAACTGGCCGTCGGGGCCGATCTCAACTTCGTCAGTGCCGAGGAATTGATCTTTCGATGCCAGGAATGCCGTGAGGCCGGCGGCGGTGTAGAGAACCTTGGGATTCTTCTCCAGCAATCCGAGCACACGTTGTGGTGCTTTGGCGAGCATTTGCAAAAACTGGGTGCGCTGACCGGCATCGGCGACTTTGGCGAGGGCGCCTGAGTGCCGGGCAAGCTGGATGGCTTGATCTTGCGTGAGTTCCTTGATCGCGCCCGCGCTGCTGCCGCCGAGTTCACGCATGATCTGCGCGCCGGTTCCGGGATTTTTTCCCGCGACAATCAACGCATCCGCCCCAGCCTCCCGCACCAGTCCCGTGAGCACAGCAGGTTCACGCCGGAGCTCCGCGAGCGCCGCGCCGCGCAATGACTCTGGAACGCCTTCCAGCGCGCGCATGAAAGTGGCGGGCGATTCCTTCGCGCCTTGGAGCACGACAAGTCCATACCGGCTGGTGTTGGCGGCGAGCTTTTCCACCAGTGCTTCGCCTCCTTCGATCGCAGCCTTTTCGGCGACCTCGCGCACGGCTTGTTTTCCTCCCAATTCTGCAAGCTGTTCTGCCGCCTGTTTGCCAGCTTGCTTCGCGGATTGTTGCAACATCGTTTCCACAACTTCCGTCAATGCCCGCCCGGCGGCGGCGGTTTGGGCCTGAACTTGAACAGCTCCTTGGGCCAGAAGAAGACCAAAGGCGAGACAGGTGTATTTCATAATCGTGACTTCAGTTTTTTTCATGGGCGGCATTGGCTGCGATGTTTTTGAAGGCATTTTCGTGAGCGATGCGATTCTCCTCGACCAGTTGCGCCAGTAGAATGCTCAATCCGCGCTTTTGGTCTTTCCAAACGGCGGCCTCCATGCCGTCGAGTGCTTCCACGGTCTGCCGGGTCATCTTCTCTTTGAAGTGCGATTCCATCCACCAGTCCGCCGCTCCGCCCACAATCAATCCGGCAACGATGCCCGCGACTGTGCCCGCTGGCCCTATGGTCGTGCCCCCTGCGCCACCGGCAGTGCCCGCTACGACTGTGGAGCCACCCGCCGTGACTGCTGCAGTGGCCGCCCAGCGCACGACAACGCCGGTCACGGCCTCGGCCATCCAGCCAAATCCAATGCCCGCACTCAATCCGCCGCCCGCCGCCAGAAGCGTGACTTGCGGAACGTCCTTCGCGCGCTCACGCAGCAACACCTCGACTTGTGCCTGAAAATCCTGCGTCAGTCCGTCCACTGACAATCCCTTCACCGGCACATCGGCGCTACGGAGACTGGCAATGGTTTGCACCAGCATGAGATTCCGGTTGGCCTCCAGTTCCGAACTGAATTCCTTCATCACGGATTCGAGATCGCCTTTGAGTTCCGCTTCGGAAAATATGCTTTCGGAGAAAAGTTTTCGCGTCAATTGCGCCGCATCGTTGTCCTTGTTCCACCAGTCATGCAGGGATGCTTTCATCAAGTTCCACTTCACACCCCAATGCGTGAGCTTGTCAGAAAAATGCGGCGCACGACCCCGGTATTTATCGAATACTTCATGCAGCCGCAACTTGGCATGAGCAACGGCATGGCGGTTGGCCACCGCCTCTTCCGTCACGAGTGGTTGAATCTGTGCGGCAAGGAAGTCAGCAGCACGGAATTCATCCCTGACCGTAACCGGGATTTCTTCCGTGTGAATGAGCCGCCAGGCTGCGCCAAGCATCCATACACCGAGTCCGAGCGCGACCGTAGCCGCGAAAATTTGCCCAGCCTGTTTGGCTTTCATTCAGCCATAACTTATGGCCGAGAGCACCAAGCTTCAAGTCCCACCGGCGAAACGGCAGATTCTTGGTAAGCGAGCTTATTGATGCTCACACAGAATAGTTAGCGTATCCCAAGAAGGGACGGCACTCATGCCGTCCACATAATTCCACTCGTATGTGACGACAAGTTGCGCGGCCGCAAAGCGTATGTCGACACTCCATGTCACCCAGCAAGACTAACCAATTTCATTTACCAAAAATTTTCATGACGATGAAAATGAGAATGGCGACACCAAGGCCACCACCTCCGAGCATGTAGATCAATGAGTATCCGGCAGCGCCGAGGATCGGTGGTAGGGCTAGGGCGATCATAAGACTTGGATGGTCAGGGGTTTATTGTGCCCTGCAACCTTCGGAAGATTGCAGGGCTTTGTGGTTTGAGAATTGAGCCAGACGGCTTGCGATTAAATCATGAGAAAGCGGCGATCTTTTCGCGCTTGGGTGATTTCTTTGAATTTGCATGGTTCTTCGACTCGCCAGCTTCAGAACCGGCTAATGCCTCGTTATTGCTGCTGGCAATTGCCAGTTCGGTAAGCGCTTCGTTGGCCGCTTTCTCTTCGTTGAGAATTTCGAGCAAAAGCTCGGCAGCTTCGGGGTTGTCGAGTTTGCCCGCCCATTCATGAAGGCAGCCGTAAGAGGCGATTTCGTAATGCTCGACCTTCTGAGCTGCGGAGATGATTGCGGCGTTGATTGCTTGGGAACCTTTGAAATCCGCCACGATTTCATCACCTTCCTTGAGCAGGCCTACAGTGGCTTCACAAGTTTTGCCGCGGGCTTTGAGATCAAAGCATTCGAACACTTGTTCGAGCTTCGACACGTGACCCTTTGTTTCTTCAAGATGTGAGAGGATGGCCGCTTTTAGATCCTCGGATGTGGCGGCATTGGCCATCTTTGGCAGGGCTTTGACTAGGCGACGCTCTGCATCATAAATGTCGGAGAGTTCGCCGTGAAACAAATCATTGAGTGTTTTCATTTTTTTAATATTTAGGTTTTTGGAATTTGAACCCCGGCGAACGAGTCTTCTCGTTCGATGGGGCGCTTGGGGATTAGACTTCGGATGATGCGAATACTGAATCGGAGGGATGATTGGAGAGATTGCCGTCTTTAACCGGATGGTTAGCAGGGGTCGTTGATTCACCCGTCGTGCATATGTCTTGAGCACCGGCGCGAGTGAAGATGTTTTTGGCCTGAGTGATCTCTTCACCATTCTCGGTATGAACGGAAATAAGAATGTTTCCTTCCTTGATCTTGCCTTCGTAACGCCGGGCTTCGATTTCTGGAATGCCTAATCCAACCAACCCGCCGGCAATGCCGCCGAGTGCGGCACCGAGCGCAGCACCGCTGAGGGCGGCCATGATGGGACCGGCGGCAATAAAGGGACCAACACCGGGAATGGCGAGGGCTCCAATGCCAGCAATCCAGCCCAAAGCACCGCCGATGACGCCGCCTGTGCTTGCTCCGGTTACAGCTCCTTCAGGGGCTTTGGTGTTTTTCTCGTGAGCGAAATCATGGCTGCTGTTCTTGTCAGAGAACAGAGCTGCTATGTCGCTACTGGAGAAGTTTGCGTCTTTAAGTTGATCCACGATCAGGTCAGCTTGGTGACGAGAGGTGGCGATGCAGAATACGGATTTTTTTGACATAACGGTTTGTTTTATTTGGTTGGTGGTGGGTTTTACTGTGAAAATTCTTCAACGGTGTGATCCTTCACTTAACTTCCAATTGACTGTCCACGTTGTTGGCGTGCACACTTTGTTTCGCAATTTTACCGATGAGGGCTTTTTCGTTGTTATTGTTAACCGGCCCGCGGAGAGTGACTTTTCCATTGATGGTAATGATCTTCACGTTTTGGGCATTCGTGGAGAGGTTCTTTTCAGCCCTGATACCACGGCGGATTTGCGCGGTGATTTCTGTATCGTTCTTGCTGCTGCCCTGATCGAAAGGGGTCAGTGTTGCGTCATTACGATCACGCGTATTACGTTCAGTGTTGTCCGGGGCGCTCGAATCGTTGACTGCGTGTGATGCATTCCCTGCGACCTTGGCTTCGCCGTTAAGCTGCTGGGCACTGGAAAGATGGGCCTTGAGAGTTGGAATCATTTTGTCCACCCAGGCCTTCAGGTTCGCGTCTTTGCTGTTCGCGGATGCTTTCTCGAAATTGCTCACGTCCGCCTTGTGATCGCTCACCATTACAGCTACAAAATTTTTATCGAAGTCGGCACCGATAAGTTTCTCCAAGCCCTGAATCTTCTCAGCCTGCTTGGGTTCGATACCGGCCGATACATCAACGCCTTTGATGGTCGCCAGTTTCTTTAATTCCTCGCTGGCCATGCCATGATCCTTCACAATCATCTCGGCGAACTTTTTCACTTCACTGCTGGAGGCTTTCTTGACGCCAAGCTCGCCCAAGGTGACTTCCGCCATGTTGTCAGCAGCAGCTTCCTTGACGAACTTCACGTCGTCGCTGTTGAGGGTGTCATTATCTGTCGCCCTGGCGTGTGAAGAGAAACACGCCACACTACAAAAAGTAATCAGTGCTGACGCCAGAACGGGAAATGTCCTGGGTTTCAAAGCGCGTGGGGTTACTGAGGACTCATGACGGGTTATTTTGGCAAAAGCCATTGTATTCGGTTTCATGATGCTCATGTTATGGCCCCCCACTCACATTCGATATGGGGTGAAACCCCACAGTGCATTTTGCTGGTTCTCCATCGCACAACTGCACAGCGCTGGATTGGGCGATGGAGCTAATGCGGGGAACGAAGCCCGGAGAATCCTTACGCCAGGAGCAGGTCGCTATCATTGCGGATTCGCGCAATGATAAGCGGGATCACAAGCAAGCTTGGAGGTGCGTTCAATTGAGAATGCAAAACATGGTAGTGAAATGCCAGGAATTAGCTGGCGACTTAACACCAGTTTCTTTAGACGCGTCGGACGGCAGGCCAATGAAGCTGCCAGATTCATAGCCCCGATAGCTGCACTTTTCGCCCTGCTTGGGCAGTTGAACTTTGGCGGCATTTGCTACGATCAATCCAATAATCCGTGGTGGTTCGAGCGGCTTGCTATTGACCTTGGTGACGCGAATGGCGAACGCGGTGGCGTCAGTTTTGGTTTCATGCGGCGCGGCGGACGTCCCCTCTCCTTCGATGAAGACGATGGTGCCCAAGGGACAATTGAGAACACCCATGACCTGAACGGGTGTGCCCAAATCCTTGCTTTGAACTGACTGAACTGGATCCGAGTGAAGGGTTGTATTCAATGTGAAGCAAAGAAGAAGAATAGTGAAGGCATGCGTTTTCATAGTGACTGCTGGACGGGAGTGGCTCGGGATGTGAGGTAGAGATGGAGTATCTGGAGGCTTGATCATGCTTGCGTTTATTAGTGTTTTCTGCCATTATATTTTTCGATGAAAAAAAATACGCTGTCAGCTCTGACCGCAATGATGGTGGGTCTTTTGGCCTTAAGTTCCACTGCGCAGGATGTGCTGCCGGAATTGAGCGTTCCGAAGCCAGGCGGCGTGACCAAAGTGACGAACGCCAAGGTCGTGAAGGTGGAGCCAGACGGACTGCGGGTGGTGCATGACGGTGGCCTGATCAAGGTGCCCTACGAATCCATCCCGGAGGCGTGGAAAGGCCGCTACACGTTCGATGCCAAGGAGGCCGCAGCGTTCAGGGAGAAGAGCGGCGCGCAGCAGATAGAGGCGTTGAAGCGCATGGACCAAGAACAAGGTCAGGCCAAACAACTTGCACACGACGATAAGGTGAAACAGAAGATGGACAATCTGCGTGACGCTGGCCTAGTTTCCAAGGTTGTCATCCGCCAAGTGACGGACGACGGTTTTCTGGGGGATGGCGTATACTTGGAAGTGATGCCGGTGACAGTGCCGGGCAATGCCCTTAACCCCGGACCAAAGACGGTCATGGGAACGGGCAAGAAATCACTCGGCTACATCTTCGTGCACGGAGATGTAGCTAGTGTAGTGCGCGTGAAATAGTATAACAAACTAGTTGCACTTGATGTGTTAAGGTGTGGGCATGCGTCATGCCGTATCCATTGAACTAAGTCCTGA
>JAYVOH010000204.1:0-11126 GCA_043758025.1 Verrucomicrobiota bacterium | reverse complement strand
TGCGTTCGGCATCGCTACGCTCGCCTCACTCCGCCGCCCCCGGAGGGGCGCGCAGATCAAGGCGAGACGCCTTTTACAGAAGCAAGTTTACACCCCCCCCGCGAGATGCCAGACGGACTAAAGTGGTGTATGATATTGGATGAAACTTGTGCTCAACAGGCAAGAGATTTTGAATAATTTCCCAACGTGCTACTGCTGCGACTCGAAGATGACGAGCATGGAGCATGTGCCTCCGAAGTGCATCTTTCCGGAGGACAAGGACGAGGCTGGTAATGCCATTTACCGGCACGAACTCATTAAAGTTCCATCATGTGACTTGCACAATTCGCAGAAAAGCCGCGATGACGAGTATGCCTTGTGGATGCTCTCCGGTCTCGATAGCGTTAATAAATGTGGTCAGATGTTACATGAAAAGCTGGCGCGGATTGCACTGCGCGACCACGAAGAACGTGAAGGCAGGTTCGTGAAACGCCTTCTGAATCAGACGTTGGGGGTAGATGCGAATGGCCGTGTAATCGCACAGCAGGACGGGCCGCGTATGACCCAGTTTCTCGAAAACTGTGCACGGGGACTCTACTTTTACGAGAAAATGACAAAGCTTCTAGCCCCGTTGCGGGTGACAAACATAGGGAACATTTTCATTGATCCAGCAAAAACCAGCGAGTTAGAAAAGCGCGAGCAATTCTTTGATTCGGAAATGGGTGCGTGCGAGGCGAAGGGTGCAAATCCTGATGTGTTTCAATATTCTTTGGCGGAGAAGGCAAACGGCATAATCCTCATCAGAATGGTCTTCTACGGCACGCTAAAACATTGGATATTTCACCACCCAAATGTGCGAGGCCAGAAGTTCAGTTCGAGCATTTAGCAAGCCTCGCTCCAATCTGGATCAGTGATAGTCGTCGCATTGGCGGGTGGTCAATTTCGGCGATGACTTTGTGCGATCACTCCCAATCAATTGGCGGCGGTTTCGTGGAAGGGATTTGGCAATGATTCTGGACACTACATCTGACAAATGACTTCGCTTACGTCAGCGCTTGTCCCAGTCTCATCGCACAAGTCATCATCCCCAACGGAAGCGGTGAAGGGTCTGACCAAGACAGTTGATATGCGGGTCTGCGTCGGCTAGACTCCAGCCATGAGTGTCATTACCGCCACACTTGAAATCGAAGACAATGTTTCCACCATCGTGGCGGGCATGTTGCGCCAGTTTCCAAAAGGAAACCGCGTGCAACTGGCAATTTCCGAAGTCACTGCCGCAACTCTGGTGCCCAGCTTGGAGGAGTATCGACAGATGATCGCCACGGCCCGTGCGCAAGCTCCGCGTAGTCCGTGGAAGACAACGGAGGAAACGATGAAAGCGTTGCGGGAGGGCGAGACAGTTTGAATGGAGGGGGACTGTCAATGATTCTGGACAGATCCGGCCAGAATGGCCGGGATACACACAGGTTGCAAACCTGTGCCACTTGCAACTGAATCTGCTGGCGACGACCACTTTCCAGCTTCGGGTGCCAGTGCTTGTGGAAACAGGAGTCGGGAAAAACTGGCTGGAGGCGCATTGAGCTTGGCGAAGCAAAGCGTCCGGTCGCTTGGGTGATCAGGATTTGAGCAAAACCAGATCGAGACCTTGGGACACGAATGATTTGAAGTCCTTGTCCAGCGTCACCAGACGCAGACCGCCAGCGATGGCGAAGGCTGCCAGGTAGGCATCCATCCAGACCTTGGGTGAGGCTGTGTTACGAGTGGCCAGCTTATGCCACAAGGTTACTGTGCCTGGTGGTTCATCCATCTCCTGCACTGACGGACTCGACAGTAAAATCTTAAGTCCCGCCAATGCATCTCGATTGGTCAGGCTTTCCGCATCGTATAGTTTCAGCAGTTGCGGCGTGGTCGCCAGACGCAGGAAGCTGTTTTGCGTCGCCCGGCAGAAGACGGCTGGCTCATCTTCGGTTGCGGCTTCGAGTGCTGCCAGTGCCGCAGCATGGAACGGATGCGTGGGGAACGTCACCGCGACTCAGACATTCGAGTCATAGAGTGATGCCGGCGCGTTTCATGTCCTCCTCAAACTGGGGTTGCTGTTCCAGGGCGATCAATTCATCCGCCGTCATCAGGCTTGCAGGCGCTTTTGGGCCACAGTGAAAAACGGGGAATCCATTTTCTGCCACCCTGACCCGTTTCGTTACAGCGGAAGGTGCAGGCGTCGGAACAGCCGCCGCGTTCAGGCTCCTGCTTAGGAGTTCAGCTGCCAGTCGCTTCAGGGATCTTCCTTCCTGCACGGCGCGGATTTTCATGCGCCGCACCAGATCATCGGGCAAATCCAACGTCGTTTTCATGTTGCTAGCTTACCACATAACCAGCTTGCTGAAAAGCTGGGTTGTGGTTGAGCAGAATGTTTTGTATCCAAGCCCTCCTGACGACTGGTGGCGCATTGACTTGATATCTCTCATCACATCAATCACCATTGCCATCGCCATTGATATTCACCGCACAACGGATCGTCCCCTCGCAATTAGAAATGTCCCATGTTTGAAACCCGCCGACAAAAGCTTCTTTCGCGCCCTCACTTTGTGCGGCGTCAACTGGCGTCGCTGTTGTTGGGGTTGTCCGTGCTGGCGGTTGTGCTGGGCATCGGGGTGGCGGGCTATCATTGGATTGCCGGATTGCCGTGGGTGGATGCCTTGCTGGATGCTTCCATGATTCTCTCGGGCATGGGACCGGTAAGTCAGTTGCCGTCGGATGCGGCAAAGATTTTCGCATCCGCTTACGCCCTTTTCAGCGGCGTGATTTTCATCTCGGTCATGGCCATCATCTTAAGTCCTTCGGTGCATCGATTGTTGCACAAGTTTCATGTGGACGAAGACGGTTGATTTTATTTGATCGCAGACAAGCTTGCTGAATCATGAAAACGGACGACGCCATCATCATTCGCGGACTGGAACTGCCGGTGCGCATCGGCGTGCCGGAGACGGAGCGCGCGGTCTGGCAGGTGATAACAGCGGACGTGATATTGACGCTGCGGCGCGGGTTCAGCATGATGCGTGATGACCTTGCGGAAACGGTGGATTACGAAGCTTTGGCGAATCAGGTGAAAGTTCTCGCCGGGGAACGTCCGCGAAAACTTCTGGAGACACTGGCGGCCGAGATCGTATCCCGATTGCTGCAAATTGAGATCATTAGTGCGGTCGAGGTGGAACTGCGCAAACGCATACTGCCCGGTGTGGATCATGTCGCGGTGAGGATGCGGCGCGAGCGTGCGTGAGTCGAAGAATCACTTGCGCATGAGCGTTGCTGGTTGTTTGTCTGGCGCGCCTTTATGCGCACATGAAATGTAAATGTCTGACCGCCCTAACAACCCCGATCCGGATCAGGATCTCGTAGAACGCTCGCAAAACGGCGACACTCGGGCCTTTGATGATCTGGTGCGCAAATACACGCCCAAGCTCTACGGGATGGTTTATAACATGACCTCCAACCGCGAGGACACGGCGGATTTGCTCCAGGATGTTTTTGCCAAGGCCTATCGCTCGCTGAAACGGTTTCAGGGCAAGAGCACATTTTACACCTGGATCTATTCCATCAGCGTCAACATGACGTTGAACTATCTGAAGAAGCGCGGGCGCTACACGAAGCTCAGCCTCGATGACGTGGACAGCGGGATTCAGAACGACCCGGACTTCATCGAAATCACCTCCGGCGGAAATCCCCTCCGGGATGTAAATATTCATGAACTTCAAAAAAGGTTGAACGAAGCCATGATGCGGCTGTCTGAGGATCACCGAACAGTAGTGACACTCTACGACATTCAAGGTTTGCAACATGCCGACATCAGCAAAATCTTGGGCGTTTCAGAGGGCACGGTTCGCAGCCGACTTTTCTATGCCCACCGCCAATTGCAGAACTACCTCGAGGAATTCCGCAAATGACCACCAAACTAATCACAGACCATAATACCCGCCACACACCTACCCACATGAGCGAATTCGAAGACATCCAGAGACTGATCCGTTTAAAGCGCCACGAAATGCCCCCGGAAGGTTTTGTGAATGATTTTGTGATCGCTTTGCAGGAGCGTCAGCGCGCGGATCTGTTGCAAAAATCGGCCCGCGGATTGCTCTGGGAGCGGGTAACGACTTACTTCGACGATCTTCTCAACCCTAAGTGGGCACTGGCAGGAGCGGCGGCCGTGGCCGTCACGATGGGGGCCTTGATGATGAATCATGGAACGACTTCCCAAGTCGTGCAAAACAGTTCTCCTGCGGCAGGATCTGTCGAGATGGTTTCATGCTCCGCCAAGGACGACAGCGCTGATGTGCAAAACAATCTGATCTCCCATCACTATGGTGGCGGTTTCGCCGACGATCAAAATGTGCTGCCAGCCAGTTTTACCCAGCCCTTCCAAGGTGGTGTCCAGACTGCCGGATTCAAAGGTGATCTGGAGATTCCAGTCGCGCCGCAGCGCTGATTTCTCAACCGCATCCAAGGGCATCTTTCCCTTGGATGCTCAGGGCGCGCGGCGTCCGAATTTTCTCTCAAGTTCACCATAGGTGATCTGGATGAGCGTAGGCCTTCCGTGCGGACAGCAATACGGCATCTCGCACGCGAACAAGTTCTCAAGAAGCTTGCGTGACTCCGGTTCTCGCAGCGTGTCATTGGCCTTGACCGCATGACGGCAGACAGTCGTGGCAATCATGTCCTCGCCAAGACGGAGCGAGGATGTCTTGGAACTCGCGGTGGACAACTCGTCTAAAACATCGCGCAGCAATGCGAGCGGATCATCGCTTTTCAGGAAGGCAGGCATGGCATCGATTTTGAAGGCATTGCCTCCAAACGGCTCCGCCTCGATGCCCAGCTTGTGCAGCACCGGCAGGTTGCGCAGCAGCACATCAAAGTCGCGCGGCGAAACCTCAAGCGTGAGCGGCAGGAGCAGACGTTGTGTGGGCACGCCCTCCTGTTCCATCGCACGCCGCATTTGCTCAAAGAGCACCCGTTCATGCGCCGCGTGCTGGTCCATCAGCACCAGCCCGTCGCGGCTTTCCATGAGGATGTAAAGTTTGTTTAGCACTCCGAGAATGCGGAAGTCGGAGGCTTCGTTTGATGGCGTGACCGCAGCCGCAGGCGCAGGATAATCAATAAAAGTTGCGGCAGCAGGCGCGGGTGAAACATTTGCCGGTGCGGCGAATACGACTGGCGGAGGTTGAAATGGCTGATGCTCCCGAGCCGGAATGAGTGCGGGCAGAATGTTCCCGGGAGGACTGAATGGAATCGCCTGAGTGATAGCTCGATCAGGGGTCGAATGCCCCGTGGGAATTCTGGCGTGTTCAGTCAGAGCATGATTCACGGCGCGCACCACGGCTTCACGGACGGTGTTGCCATCATGGAAGCGGACTTCCTTTTTTGCCGGATGCACATTGATGTCGAATCCCTCAGGCGGCATCTGCACAAACAGAAAGGTGATGGGATGCTGGCCTTTCATCAGCATCGTGTGATAACCCTCACGCAAGCCGTGGCCGATGACCGGGCTTTCCACCGGGCGGCCATTGAGAAAAATTAGCTGCATCTGGCGATTGGAGCGGCTCATGCCCGGGCCCCCGATGAAGCCGTTCACATGGATGTCGCCAAATTCAAAGAGCGGGATTTGCAAAAGGCGCGATGCCAGATCGCGCCCGCTGAGTCCTTCGATTCGCTCCAGCACATTTTGAGTCGCGGGCAGATGAAACAGGACTTCTGTATCGCGCACCAGCGTGAAGGCCACGCCGGGATTGGCAATGGCGTGAAGCCGGAACTGCTGCTCCACATGGGCGAACTCGGTCGGCTCCGAGCGCAGAAATTTTCTCCGCGCGGGCACATTGTAAAAAAGAGCGCGGGCCTCGACCGAGGTTCCCGGCGCGCCGCCGTGATCGCGCACGGCGTGCATCTTTCCGCCATGGATTTCGATTTCAGTGCCGGAGAGCGCATGACCCTCGCGGGTGGAGAGACGGAAACGGGAAACGCTGGCGATACTGGGCAGGGCTTCGCCTCGGAAGCCGAGGGTGCGGATGGAGGCCAGATCTTCCTTGGAGCGGATTTTGCTGGTGGCGTGACGTTCGAGGCAGAGCATCGCATCCTCGCGGTCCATGCCGCTGCCATTGTCAGTCACGCGAATAAGGGCGGAGCCACCACGCTGGATGTGAACCTCGATGTGGGAGGCCCCGGCGTCGAGGCTGTTCTCCACCAGTTCGCGAACCACGGCGGCGGGGCGCTCCACGACCTCGCCTGCCGCCACCTGGGAGGCAAGGGCGTCGGAGAGGATGCGGATGCGGCTCATGATTAATGATCAAACAAAAAATCCATTTACTTGACTGATGTTATCTTGGTCGCGCAAGTATGCGCCGCATGTATTATAGGGATTGCAAGAACACGGGCAACCCGACCACGCAACACTCACCCTTATGATTACCGTCAGCGATACCGCCGTCAAACACCTCCGCGAGCTTTTGGTGGCCAAGGACTCACCTCAGGGCGCCGGGCTGCGTTTGATGGTGCATCGCGGAGGCTGTGCTGGAATGGAGTATGTCATGAAGCTGGATGTGCCGGGAGATACAGACAGGGTGTTCGAACAGGACAACGTGCGGGTCATCGTGGATGCGGACAGCCTGGGCTACCTCGACAACTCGCAGGTGGATTACTCGGATGCGTTGTCCGACGCTGGCTTCAAAATTCACAATCCTAACGCCGCGCGAAGCTGCGGCTGCGGCACATCCTTCGAGCCACTGCCCGGCTGATTGATTCCTGACAATTTTGCCACTAAAAATCACTTCACATTCCTCGGGAATCTCATCATACTGTGTGACAGTCCTGTTCAGTTTTATTGACTTTTCATTCCCGTCCCTATGCGTTTCAACTTTTTAAGTGATGGCTCTGATTTTAGATCGCGCGGCAGCGGTGGTGAGCTCGCCCGTCAGCGCCGTGGCAACGATATGTTCTGGTGGACCATTGTCATCACGCTGCTCATGGGAGCCGCGACGTTTTCATGGATCTTCAGCATCATGGTTTTCAAATATCCAGAGAAGCCGTTTAACTACAATCTGCTGTCCAGGCTGAAGAAATTGGAGCCTGTCGAAGCGTTCGACCCCATATCGGTGCCGCGCGGTGAATTTCTGGATCCCAAGAAGCTCCTCTCCAAGTATTTTTATCTCAACGCCGACCAGCTTCGGGTGAAGAATGACCTGCTCAAACGCGCCTACATTCTCAACTATAAGGACGAAAGTCCCGACTATGTGAAAGGCACTTTTACCGTGCTGAATTCACGGGCCCTTGATGAGAAAGATTTGATGGGCAGCGGCTGGGTTGTCCGCGGCCGTTCTGTGGAGATGGAAGATGTTGAGGTGGAAATGATTTTTCCCGGTCGTGACATCAAGCAATCGCCTTATCAGGTCGGACAGACTTTCACCCTCGACAACAAGTCCTCCTTCGCCGCGCTGTTGCATGTAGCACGTGGTGCCAATGACTCCATCTGTGCCGCCCTGGTGCCCATTGTGTATGGCGAGTTCGCTTTGAATGGAGATAAGACGATCAAGCTGGCGCCGCCCACCCGATTGAACATGGCCGCCCACTGGCCCATCACGGATGCTGCGGAAGGTGCAGGTTCGGGCACGAAAGTCCTGGTGAATGCGCAGCGCTGAGCAGACTGGCTGCTTCACTTGGGGCAGATAGTTTTTTTGTGATTGCGGACTTTTCTTGATTTCATCTCCGCCCACGCCACGTTGGTCATTACCACCGTGCGATACGCCATTTTCGGAGACATTCACGCCAACCTCGAAGCCCTCATGACTGTCATGGAGGATGCGCAGGCCATGCAATGCACCCATTATGTGTGCCTAGGTGACATCGTGGGCTACAACGCCGATCCCTCTGCCTGCCTGGAACACATACGCGCGCTGAACTGTCCCGTGGTGAAGGGGAATCACGATGAGGAAGCCACACAAGATCGTTCGCTGGAGGAACTAAATCCGATCGCGGGCAGTGCCTTGCTCTGGACGCGGCAGAAGTTGAGTGATGAACAGAAACAGTGGTTGCGTGAACTCAAGCTCGTGCGCCAGGTGCGTGACTTTACCATTGTCCACGCCACGCTCGATTCACCGGGAAGCTGGGCATACGTCAGCAATCGCTTCGATGCCATGGCCAGCTTCAGCTACCAGTTTACCCAGCTCTGCTTCTACGGTCACACCCATGTCCCGCGCATCTATGAGAAGGAAGACACGGTGCGCTGCCTCAGGGAAATGGAGACCACGCTCCGAAGGGGCGTGAAGTATTTCATCAACGTGGGCAGCGTCGGCCAGCCACGCGACGGAGACTGGCGTTCATCCTATGCCATTTACGATGTGACCAGCCAGACGGTCAGCATCCGTCGTCTGGAATATGATCTGCGGACCACGCAGCAAAAAATTCGCGACGCCGGGTTGCCTTCGATGCTGGCGGACCGGCTCGCCATGGGACGATGAACCGGGCCAGCCTGCCGGATATGTCGGGTTTTGCCTCGGCATTGATTTTGAAACCGAGTTCGCTCGGCGACATCATCCACACTCTGCCCGCAGTGCGGTGCTTGAAACGCAGCTTCCCGCATCTCAGCCTCCGCTGGCTCTGCAATCCTGAATGGATGCCATTGCTGGAGGACAACACGGACCTCGCGGAAGTCATTCCATTTCCACGCGGCCAGTTCCGGGGAATACTTTCGCTCCCGCATTTGTTTCAGTGGATGCGCCGTTTTAACAAGTCTCCGCGCGAAGTGCCGGAGATAGCCTTGGATTTTCAGGGCTTGCTGCGCACTGCGCTTCTCGCCGTGCTGCGCGGGGCGGAGCCTGTGGTCGGATTGTCCGATGCGCGTGAATTCGCCCCGGCGCTTTACCGCCATGTCATTCCTGTGGATGCGTCAGCCCATGCCGTGGATCGTTATTTGACAATGTCCGCTGCGCTGGGCGCGGATGTGAATGCCGACAGGATCGAATTTCCTCTGCCTATCGGGGAGCCGGTGGAATCCTGTGAATCATTGCCTGATGATTTTATTCTACTGCATCCCTTTTCGCGGGGACGGGGCAAATCGCTTGATGAGGAATCGCTCCGTTCGCTTTGCGAATGCCTCGCCCCGCGCGTGGTGGTCATTGCTGGCAGAAGCAGCAAATCCCTGTCATTTGCCTCACCGCACGTCATCTCGCTTCTGAATAAAACCAGCCTGGCGCAGCTCATCTGGCTGATCCGCCGTGCCCGCGCCATCGTCAGCGTGGACAGCGGCCCGATGCACATTGCCGCGGCCATCCAGCCGGAACGCACGCTCGGCATCCACACATGGAGCGATCCTCGTCGCGTGGGGCCTTATGATGCCCGCGCGTGGGTCTGGAAGGCAGACCGGATTGCCCACCGTCAGGATTTTACAGACAAAGAATCGCGGGCGAACTCCACGGTAACCGCCAGCAGTCTGCGCCGCATGGCGGATTTTATTTTGCAGATGTGGAGTTGATAAATCTGTCACGTCCTCATGACCAACTGGCGTTCCAAGCTTCACACTCTCAGCCATAGCACGTCATTCATCTGGAAGTGCAGCGGCGCGATCATCATCGCATCATTGTTGGCGGCCCAGCTTGCGCAAAGTTTTCGCGACCGTGCAACATACAAGACGCCATCGCTTGCCGAAGTTGCTTTCGATGAATGGGTTCTTCGAGCCAAAGAAATTTACACGCGGCTGGAACTGTCTGAACAGCCAAGGCCGGACGCACTGGCTGATTTTTTAAGGATATTGAAGCCGGTGTCCCCGGAGCAGTCATTCAATCCTGTCGCGCTGCGCTATGGCCCGCTGGATTTTCCGGCGCTGTTCCGCAAGCATCTTGAGAGCGAGGTCCAGGGCGAAGTCTTTGCCGATTTCATGCGCTGCCGATTGCTGGAGGAAAGCAGCGCCCGTCAGGAGGCTTGGCAGCGACTTCAAGTGGCTGCCATGCAACCGCAGCCTGTGCGTTTTGCCAATGAGTTCGTGGCCGATTTGCTGATGGTTCAGGAGCACCGCGCCGAGGCTTTGAAGGCTTATGCGCGCGAAGGCAGTTTTGCTGATGCTCATCGTGCGCGCTCCCTGGCCTGTTCGACCGCGCTGATTCTCCAGGACAAAAACGCATTGCGCACCTTGTGCGAAGATTCGCGGTTCCGGGAGGACATGGGCGTGTTCACGCGTTTCCATGTTGCCAGTCTGCTGGAGGATCAATGGATGATGGTGCGGTCTGTCGGCGCGGTGCTATGGCACCGGTGGACGCATTCCAAGGAGATTCCGCTGGCGTTGCTGGCGGCGTCGGTCTGGTATCTGATACTGGTTTATTCAGCAAGGCGCGAGCGTTGGCGCTGGTTGAGATATCTTCCTGCTGTTTTGGCCGGAGTATTGAGCGTTTGTTTGCTGCACTGGTGGCAGGGCGCTTTGCACTTTGGAATGAGTGAGGAGCAACAACTCACTCCGACGCATGAAATTTTCCAGTGGGTCATGTATGTGGGTGTGCCCGAGGAAGTCGCCAAGCTGCTTTTCTTCCTGCCTTTCATTCCCTTCTTGCTGAAAAACGGCTCACCCTCCAAAGCCGCGCTAACTGCGGGCTGCGTCGGTCTCGGCTTCGCGCTGGATGAGAACCTCGGCTATTATCAGGACGATGGAGGGACGGCTGCGGTGGGGCGGTTCGTTACGGCCAATTTCATGCACATCGCGCTGACGGGAATTCTCGGTGGCTGGCTTTATGAACTGCTGCGCTCCCGCTTTCATAAGGCGACCGAATTTCTCCTGGCCTTTCTTGGCGTGGCGGCGGCGCACGGTGTTTACGATTTTTCATCCACTGAAAGCGCGCAGAATCTGGGAGTGGATCTGATCGGGATTGTCATCCTGGCGTTGGCCGCGCGATTTTATCTTGATCACCTCAGACCGGAGGATGTGACCATGCGGCGGCGCACGATTTCGTGCACCTTTGTCTTCTGCATCGGCTGCTCATTGCTGACGGGTGTGGCGATACTCCTGGCCGTGGATCAGGCAGGTTCAATGAAAGGTGCGGTAGCCGCACTGCGACAAACCGTGGCCATCATTCCCGTGGCCTTGATTTATGTTCGCGAATTCCGGGAGCTGTAATACTCAA
>JAYVOH010000203.1:0-3881 GCA_043758025.1 Verrucomicrobiota bacterium | reverse complement strand
ACATTCCGATGTCGAGTCCTCCCCGCCTTTTCGACATCGGAATGTCGAGCTACTGATGAGATCATGCAGCACCGCGCCGGGGCCGACGCTGGGAAGTTGATCGGCATCTCCCACCAGCAAGAGATGCGCTTCGTCCGGCAGCGCGTCCAGCAACCGGGCCATGAGCGGCGTGTCCACCATCGAGACTTCGTCCACGACGAACAAATCGCCTTCGAGTTGCTTGAATTGATTTCGGCCCCAGACACCCTCGCCTTGGAACTCTAGTAACCGGTGAAGTGTCCTGGCCTCGAGTCCGGTGCTTTCAGCAAGTCGCTGCGCTGCACGTCCGGTTGGCGCGGCCAGTGCGACACTTACTTTCTTGGCGCGCAGGATCGTGAGGATGCTATTGACGATCGTTGTCTTCCCGACACCGGGGCCGCCGGTGATGATGAGCACGCGCTGCTGCAAGGCCTCGCGCACCGCGTGGCGCTGGCTGTCGGCAAGGTGTTTGCCGGTCTTTTGCTCGCACCACTCAATGGCCTTCTCGATGTCGAATGCGGGATGTGCCGCAGGTTTTTGTAACCGCTCACGCAATCTTGCGGCGATGCTTTGTTCCGCGCCGAGCAAGGGCGGCAGATAGATCATGGGTGCGCCACCAACCGTTTCTCGAGCAAGAGACGAATCGGCGATCATGCCCTCGAGTTGCGCGTCGAGCATCGCCGAATCGACGCCGAGAAGTTTTTCTGCTTCTTCGAGCAGCATCGGCTGCGGCACGCAACTATGCCCGGCCTCAGCGCCCTTCTCCATGGCGTAGAGCAGTCCCGCGCGGACCCGCTGTGGAGCGTTCTTCTCGATGCCCATGTTCGCCGCGATCTCGTCGGCGGTTTTGAACCCGACACCATGAATGTCCACGGCTAGTCGGTAAGGATTTTGCTGGAGCACTTTGATCGCGTCGTTGCCATAGGTCTTATGGATGCGCACGGCACGCGCGGTGCTGATGCCGCGTTCGTGAAGGAAGATCATGATCTCATGCACCGCTTTCTGTTTTATCCATGACTGGCGAATTTCCTGGCGGCGTTTCTTGCCGATGCCTTCGACTTCCTCCAGTCGCGCGGAGGTGTGCTCGATGATGTCGAAGACCTTGGCACCGAATTTGTCCACGATGCGCTTGGCATACTTTGGACCGATGCCGTCGATCAATCCGCTGCCGAGATAGCGGGCCAGGCCGTCGAGGGATTCGGGGCGGGAGAGCTTGATGGCGTCGGCTTTGAACTGCTGTCCGTATTCGGCGTTGCGCACCCATTCGCCGATGGCCTCGATATGTTCGCCTGCGACCACGCGCGGAGTCTTGCCGAGGACGGTTACGGTTTCGCCCCCGCGCTCCGGCTTAATTTTCAGGACGCAATACCCGGTCTCTTCCGTGTGAAACGTCACACGTTCCACGCGGCCATGGAGCGTCGCGCGTTGGGATTGGGAAGGGGAGGGGCCGGGCACGTTTGTTTTTAGCCCAAAGATGCGAAGTGGCAAAGAACTCAATCACGATGATGTCGGGCGCTTGCCATCAGGTTAACTGGCTTTACTTTCGAGCATGACACTCCTGGCCAACATACAAGCCCTCGACTTTTCATGGATCAATCAGCCGGAGGCGTGGATGGCTCTTCTGACCTTGAGCGTTCTCGAGATCGTGCTCGGCATTGATAACATTGTCTTCATCAGCATCTTGGTGGACAAGGTTCCGCCGGCGCAACAGCCGCGCGCCCGCTTCCTTGGTCTGGGGCTGGCCATGCTGACGCGCATTGCTTTGTTATTCTCCATCTCGTGGGTGATGACCTTGAAGGACCCGCTGTTCACCATTTCATCCATCGCCATTTCGGGCAAGGACATCATCCTCATAACCGGCGGCATCTTTTTGCTCTTTAAAAGCACGCATGAAATTCATGGGCAAGTCGAGGACAACCCCGAAGAGGAATTGAAGCACCAGACTGTCCGGGGAGGCTTTGGCATGATCTTGGTCCAAATCGCATTGCTCGACATTGTGTTCTCCCTGGACTCAGTCATCACCGCAGTCGGCATGGCTAAGGACATCACGGTCATGGTCATAGCCGTCGTGCTCTCGGTTATTTTTATGATGATTTTTTCTGGCGCGGTCAGCAACTTCATTCACAAGCATCCGACGATCAAGATTCTGGCGCTGAGTTTCCTCCTGCTAATCGGCACAGCCCTGATCGCCGACGGCCTGCACTTCCACATTCCGAAAGGCTACGTCTATTTTGCGATGGCCTTCTCCATGATGGTGGAAGTGTTGAACATCCGCGCCAAGGAGCGGCGGAAGCGTTCGCGCCAGATCAACGCGGAGTGATGAGAAGACGCGTGCTGGACATCGGAGTCAATCCGTGACAATGAAGCGGGTGAAACAAACCATTGTCACTCTTGATCTCGAAGGCGTTCTAGTGCCGGAAATCTGGATCGCTTTTGCCGAGAAGACGGGCATCGCCGGACTGCGCCTGACCACGCGGGATGTGCCGGATTACGATGTGTTGATGAAGGGCCGTCTTAAACTTCTCGATGAACACAATCTCAAGCTCGCGGATATCCAGGAGGTTATTGGCACCTTGCATCCGCTCGAGGGCGCGAAGGCGTTCCTTGATGAGTTGCGCAGTTTCACGCAGGTCATCATTCTCTCGGACACCTTTGCGGAATTTGCCCAGCCGCTGATGCGGCAGCTTGGCTGGCCGACCATTTTCTGTCATCAACTGGAAGTCAAAGACGGACGTATTGTGAACTACAAGTTGCGCCAGCCGAATCAAAAGCAGCACAGTGTGGCCGCGTTGAAGTCGCTGAATTATCGTGTCATCGCCGCAGGGGATTCCTTCAATGACACCACGATGCTCATGGAGGCAGACACCGGATTTTTCTTTCATGCACCGGAAAATATCCGCGCGCAATTCCCGCAGTTCCTGGCATTCGAACGCTACGAAGAATTGCTGCACGTCATCAAGTCGGAGTTGTAAAACTCCGGCTCAGTTTTCGTCGAACGTTGTATCCGCATCCAGTTCCAGCGCCTTGATCTCCGGCAGGGCCAGATGGCCGACGATGCCTTCCAGGCTTCCGTGAAGCCCGGCGGTGCCGTTGAGGATGCGCTGGATTAATTTCTCGCGTTTCTTCCAGAGTTTTTCCATGGCCACGCGTTCGCGTGTGAGATCATTTTGCATTTCCATAAACGCCTCGGAGATGCCTTGCACCTGCTGCTGGAAGGCCGTGCTGGAAACAAACTGGTAGAGCGCCTCCATCTTCTCGCCCTTGCCGGACTCCGCGCGGCGCGTGGCAGCCACAGCCAGAAGTTGATGGCGCAAGGCTGCGGCGAGCGGCAGGGCCAGCGGGTAGCCGCAGACCCAGACGTTCTCGATCATCGCAAAATTCGCGGTCGTTTCCGGCAGCACTTGCGTCACCAGAATGGCGATCTCAGCACCTTGAGCGCGCTGGTCTTCCTTGAGTTTGTCGAGCCACGCTGCGGTCCAGTTTTTGGTGCGTTTGCTTTCCCAGATGATGACGCCGCAGGTCTGGCCGTTGGCACCGCGAACCTTTTGCAACAGATCCGCGCCGCGCACACCGGTGGGCACGGAGGTGATTTCGTCAAACGGGAATGACTGCCGCAGTGTTTCCTCAAGCTGCAACTCCTGAACTTCTCCCTGCATTTGTTGCGATCCCTGCTCGGCCTTTTGCTTGAGAGATTCGATCTGCGATTTCATGTCGCTGATGAGTTTTTCCTTTTCAGCGAAACGCAATTGCTGTTCGTCAGCCGCCTGTTGCCGCGCGGAGTCCTGGATTTTTCTGCGCTCCTCGGAGAGCTTGCGCTCGATCTCCAACTCCTGTTGCTTCGCCCGGTCTTCGAGATCGCGTTC
>JAYVOH010000202.1:0-11139 GCA_043758025.1 Verrucomicrobiota bacterium | reverse complement strand
GCGTCGCGACATCGGAATGTCGCGCTACTTTCTCCAGTTCGCCAAGCGATCCGCTGAAGACGAGCTCGCCGCCCTTCTCGCCGCGACCCGGACCGATCTCGATGAGATTGTCCGCTGCGCGCATCACGGCTTCATCGTGTTCAACAACGAGCAGCGTGTTGCCTTTGTCGCGCAGTCCTTCCATGACTCCGATCAAGCGTCCGATGTCGCGCGGATGCAGGCCGATGCTCGGTTCATCGAGAACGAACAACGTGTTCACGAGCGACGCACCGAGGCACGTCGTGAGATTCACACGCTGCAACTCACCGCCGCTCAGCGTGCGAGTTTGACGATCCAGATTCAGGTAACCCAATCCGGCGCGTTCGAGATAGCTAAGCCGCGATGCGATCTCATCACGCAACATGCGCGCGGCCTTGTCGTGCTCGCTGATCGTCCACGATAGCAGCAGCGGCAGCAGATCGCTCACCGGCATCTGCCAGAGATCGTGCAACGTGCGGCCCTCGACGCGATAGTGAAGCGCCTCCTTTTTCAAGCGCCCGCCATCGCAGTCGTGGCAGGTGGTATAGGCACGGTAGCGGCTGAGGAAGACGCGGACGTGCATCTTGTAGGCGCGCGATTCCTGCCATTTGAAAAAGCCGCGCACCCCATACCACTCGCCCGCGTTGTAAGCGGCTTCGGGATCACTGCGGTCGCCTTCGATGATCCATTTTTTATCTGCGGCACTGAACTGATCGAACGGCAGGTCAATATCCACGCCGCGTTTCTTAGCGCATTTGATGAGATCGTTCTGGCAGTCTTTGTAGGAGTCGCCGCTGAATGCCTTCACCAGACCTTTGCGGATGCTGAGTGATTCATCGGGAATGGCTTTCGTCATGTCGAGGCCGAGCGTGCGGCCAAAGCCGCGACATGTCGGACACGCGCCAATGGGATTGTTAAAGCTGAACAGGCCCGGTGTGGGCGCGGGAAGTTTGATGTCGCAGTCCGCGCAGCGCCAGTCGGTGGAGAAGCTGAGAATTTCGGATTTCGGATTTCGGATTTCGGATTGGATAAACGAAACACTCATCTGGCCTTTGCCAAAACGCAGCGCGGCTTCGATGGCTTCCGTGAGCCGCGATTTGTTCGCGGCATCAAGCGTGATCCGGTCCTGCACGACCTGCACAATGGCGGGCAGTTTTCTTTTTGCGAAGCCCACAGGATCATCGGTGCGGATGACATCACCGAAGATAAGAACGCGGGTGTAACCCTGCGATTGGAGGAATGGAAAAAAATCTTCAGCGCTTGTTTTTGCAGGAACGGGCACGCCGAAGAGGATGAGCGCTGCCTTGCCCGCGTGTTCACTTAACAATGCGCGTTGAATGCTCTCAGCGCTCTCGGGTTTGATGGGCCTGCTGCACTCCGGACAGACACCGTCCGCGAGCCGAGGAAAGAGCATCTTCAGATAGTCGTTGATTTCCGTGATCGTGCCGACGGTGCTGCGCGTGGAGCGGATGTTGTTGACCTGCTCGATGGCAATGGCCGGCGGGATGCCGATGATGGCGTCCACCTTGGGCTTGTCCATGCGCTCAAAAAACTGCCGCGTGTAAGGCGAGAACGTCTCCACGTAACGCCGCTGGCCCTCGGCGTAGATGGTGTCGAACGCGAGGGACGATTTTCCCGATCCGCTTGGCCCGGTAATGACGCTCAATTTACCGAGCGGCAGGTCGAGATCGAAGCCCTTGAGGTTGTTCTGACGCACGCCGCGAATTTGAATCACGTTGGAAAGAGGCGAGGGGCGGGCGGACATGGGCAGGAGGATGTAAGCGATTCGCCCGACAGAGGCAAATGGGCGCGACGAAGTTCAGGCAAAGCGATGCGGGCTTGAACTTTGGCGCCGCCGCGCCACTGATATGATTCGCCATGAAAGTATCTCTAATTTTTACAGTTCTCAGCATATTTGTTCTCGTCTCCTGCCAGCCGTTACCGCCGACGGGCAGCGATTATCTCGCCGGACTTGGCTCCGCGCCGCCGCAGGCTCCGCCTTCTCTGGGCGTGGGCGAGCAAGTATCTTATTGGGATGATGATGGCTCGGCGGGGCAGCCACGCATCGTGGTTGATTTGAATAAACAAGTGGCGCAATTCTATCGCGGCGACCACGTCATCGGCGTGGCGGCGATTGCCTCTGGCAAGGAGGGGCGCAATACGCCGCCCGGACAATATAAAATTACGGAGAAAGATCCGACACACAAGTCTTCGAAATATGGCTGGATCGAGGATTCCCAGGGCAAGGTGGTGAATGAAGATGCGACTCCGTCCACTCGTGTGCCAGCCAGCTGCCGTTATGTGGCGGCGCCGATGCCGTGGTTCATGCGCTTGCGGGGCGACGGGGTGGGCATGCACGAGGGTTATCTGCCGGGCTATCCCGCCTCTCACGGCTGCATCCGGATGGATCGCGGTGTGGTGAAGAAATTTTATCAAAACGCCTACGTCGGTATGCCCGTGCAGGTGATCAATTGAGCGGCTCAGTCCAGCCCCAGCTCCGCGATCTTGTCCTCGTCCCAGCCGAGGTAATGGCCGAGTTCGTGGAGATAAGTGATGCGGATTTCTTTCCGATAATCCAGTTCATCGCCGTCGCAGTAATCCCATAGGTTGTCGAGAAACAGGCGGATGCGCGGCATATCCTCGGGGCCGGATGGGGGAGGATCAAGCCGGTCGAGTCCCTCGAACAAGCCGAGCAGATCGTCCGCCAGTGAGTCATCGTCGGCGAAAGCATCGGCGATGGTTTCATAAGCCACAGAGCACTCGCCCGCCGCAGCGCGCACATCGAGTGGCAAGCTGGTTTGTGCGCGGGCCACCTCGGTTTCCGCGAGGCGCAGAAGTTTGTTGAACGGGACGGGCATGAAGCAAGTTCACTTCGGAGCGTTCGCCATAAGATGCGCATATTTCTCCTTCCACTCCGCAGGAAGGCGCATCGGTTTGCCTTGCGGCATTTGCACAAGAGCGAGGGCTTGTTTGCAGGTGATGAGCAGGGCGTCTTCGTCCTTGCGGCGCATTTCAAAGCTGCACCAGAAGCGGGCGCGCTCGATGCTTTCAAGTTTGCCATGAATGACGAGTTCGTCGCCGAGCTTCGCCGGTTTGCGGTAGTCGATCTCCGTGCGCACGAGCACGGGATACAACTGCGTGTGCGCCATTTCGCGCAGGTTCAAGCCGAGCTTTGCGGCGAGGCGGGTGCGCGCAGTTTCGATCATGCGCAGGTAGGCGAGGTTGTGGACGACTCCGCCGCAATCGGTGTCGAAGAACATGACTTCCTCATGGGTGGTGATGGTGGGCATGGGGGGGGACGGGTTGAATGGTTTAAGTGGTAGATGCAATTTGTGGCCTGGAGCTTCACCTCAACATCTCAACATCTCAACATCTCAACACTTCAACACTTCAACACTTCAACCTTTCACCCCGCATCGTCCACGTAGTTGCCACGACGCGCGGTTTGCGCCATGCTTGCCGCTTCATGCGCCTCGCCTATCTTTACAGCCGTTATCCGGTCGTCTCGCAGACGTTCTGTGATTCGGAGATGCTGGCGCTGGAGGCCATGGGGTTTGATCTGGAGATTGTCTCGCTGAATCCGCCGCCAGATTCTTTTCGGCACGAGCGGCTGGAGCGGCTGAAGGCGGAGATTCATTATCCGCCGCCGGATCGCGTGCTGAACGCGAAGGCGAAGTCGCCGGAGTTCGAAGACCAGCTCGGCCCGCTGATCCGGGAACACGACGACCATTATGGGAAGTCATTCAAGTCCGCGATCCGTGCGCGCAATGCCTGGCACTTTGCGCCGCTGTTGAAAAAACTGGGAGTGCAGCATGTGCATGTTCACTTTGCTAATCGTGCGACGCACACGGCTTTGTTCCTCAAGAGGCTGGGCTTCACCTTCAGCTTCACGGCGCACGCGCAGGATTTCATGGTGGATCTGGGCAGTGATGAACTGCTCCGGGAAATGGCGCGCGAGGCGGAGTTCGTCATCGCGGTGAGCGATTACTCGCGCGATCTGCTGGCGCAGACCTGCCCTGAAAGCGCGGGCAAGATCACGCGGATTTACAACGGAATCGAGCTCGATGATTTTCCCAGGGCACAACCGGAGCGTGACGGTCCGTTGCGCATTGTCTCGGTGGGGCGTTTGATTGAGTTCAAGGGATTCCAGAATCTCCTCGGCGCGGTGCGGGCGCTGAATGAACGCGGAGTGCAAGTGGAGACCCGCATCATTGGCGAGGGGCCGATGCGTTTCGCGCTGGAGCAGCAGATCGCGGGCGACGGTTTGTTCGCGAATGTGGAACTCCTCGGCATGCGCAGCCAGAAACAAATTCAGCGTGAGCTGGCGGAGGCGCATCTGTTTGTGCTGCCGAGTATCGTGGATCAAAAGGGCGCGTCGGACATCCTGCCCACGGTGATCACCGAGGCCATGGCTTGCAGATTGCCTGTCGTCAGCACCACGGTCGCGGGCATTCCAGAGATGGTATCAGGCGGCGAAACGGGTTTACTGGTGGAGCCTGATGACGCGTATGCGCTGGCAGATGCGATCATGGAGCTTGGGCAAGACGGCGCGCGGCGCAAGGCGTTGGGCGAAGCGGGTCGCAAGCGCGCGGAGCAAATGTTTTCGCTGAACATCACAGCGACGCAGCTTGCGGAGAAATTTAAGGGGCTGCAGAATGCGAAATGCGAAATGCGAAATGAAGCGCCTGCAGTCTATTTGATGAATTCATGGAGCGGCGCGGAAACACATCTCGAAGGCCTCAGAGATGATGCCCGGCTGCGTGTCATCGCGTGTTCGTTGGGCAATGATAATCCGGGCAAGGGCGCTGACTCGTCGCTTGCGATGATCGAGTTTCTTCCCGACGCCGTGGTCTTGGAGTCACACTGGCTGAAGCGCAGCGCGCGGCGTCATCAGTTGGAGAAGTTACGGAAGCATCTGGGGGATGCGGTCAGCGGCGATGAATTTTATTTGCAGGCTAGGCGCGCGGTCTATCTGGCGGATGTGTTGCCGCGTCGCGGAGTGATGCATGTTCATGCGTTTCGTGCGGACGCATTCGTCTGTGTCTGGCTCCTGAAAAGACTTACGGGATTACGCGCAAGCGCCGCGATTGAGGAATCACCTTCGTTGAGCCGCGCCATGCTGGCGAAGTTGCTGGGCGATTTTGATCTGGTGAGCAATTCGGATGAAAAACTCGGCGCGATCACGGGAGTAATGGCCCAAGATATGCTCTCACTGAAGGAGCTTCCTACCCACCGCGAGCTGCGCATTGGACCTGTGCGCTTGAAACGCCGGGCTTCGCGTCCCACGCAAGACCGTGGCGCACTGGAGCGCGGGTGGTTTGATCAAATTGTGCAAAATCTTCATGTCTGACCGAGTCGCCGTCATCATCCCTTGTTACAATCACGCTCACTATGTGGGCGAGGCGCTGGAGTCCGTGCTGAGGCAGACACGGAAGCCGGATCGTATCATCGTCATTGATGATGGGTCCAAGGACAATTCACTGGAGGTGCTCAATGCATTCATCGAGCGCGGGGTCGAAGTTTACGCCCAGGAGAATCTTGGTGCCCATAATACCATTAACAAGCTGGTGGCGCTCGCGGCGCAGGACTGCAATTGGGTGGGCATTCTGAACTCGGATGATCGTTATCTTCCGGGCCGTATTGAAAGTTGCTTGAAGAGCTTGGCTGAGCAGCCTGGCAAATCCGTCGTATGCAGCCGCCTGCAGGTGGTGGATGGCGACGGAGTCGTCGTGCCGGAGGAGGCTCCACGCTCACGCTGGTTTCATGGAGCGTGGAGCTTGGGCAAGCAGGAGTCGATGGACATTACCGAGTGGCTTGGACAGGCGAATTTCGTGGCCACCACCAGCAATGTCTTCGCTCGTTCGGCATTCCTTCTGTCCAATCCCTTCCGGCCTTATCGCTTCAACCACGATTATTTTTTTCTGGCCACCGCCGCGCTGGAGGCCCAGATGACCGTCATCTCCGATGTGCTGCTGGAATACCGCGTGCATGGCAGCAACACCATTTCCACCCGACCGGAGCCGCTGGTGCGCGAGATGCTGCGGATGCATCTGGATTTGTATCGGGCTTATGCGGAGCGATTGCGTTCATCGCCAGAACTACGGAAACGGTTTTATGGATTTGTGCGCAGTTCGTGGGACAATATTTCCAGTTTCCATGCCGGCTTGTTTCAAGTGACGCTGGCGCAACTGGTCGCGAAATGCAGCGAGGAGGAAATAGCATCACTGGTCGCGGGGATACACGGGCCGGAGCTTGATGAGTTTCCGAACAAGTATCTCTCGGGCGCATTTGACGGCGTGACGCCGTTGTCCATGTCCGGCGCGATGGGCAAGCTTGTGGAGGATATGAAGGAGGAACGGGTGCAGTTGAAAGCTGATCGTGACGCCCTGGACAAGCTCAGCCGATTCCGGCATCTCATGCTTCGTTCCAAATGGGTGCTGCTGGGACTGTCATGCGGACTTTGTCATTCGTTGGTGAGCAACCACGGCAGGAAACCGCACGAAAAAATGCTCTACTTGCGCGATGCCTGCATGACAAACTGGTGGCTGAAAATCGGCGAGAAACTTGGATCACGCAGTTCCTATGAATTGCGCCGGTCTCGGGTGTGAACTGGCATTCATCGCGCGATGCCCGATAGTCCGGACGAATGTCCCCGGTGCCGCACAGCCATTTTGATTTCACTGTCCTCGACGAGACGGATGACTGGCTCGTGGTCAGCAAGCCCGCGCCCTTGCAGATTCATCCCAGCAAACCAAGTGACGGCGGTCTGACACTCTGGGACGGGCTGCGCGCCATGCTGAGTTTTGAACTGGTGAATGGCGGACAAGTTTCCATCGTGAACCGGCTGGATCGCGAAACGAGCGGGCTGGTGCTGGTGGCGAAAAATGTGGAAACCGCACGCCGTTTCGGCAAAGCCATGATGCGCCGCCAATGCCGCAAGACCTATCTGGCCATCGTCCACGGCTGCCCGGAGTGGGACGCGATTCGGCTTGATGCTCCGATCCTGCGTCGGGGCGAAGTCATGGAATCGCGCATCTGGGTGAAGCAAATGGTTCATGAAAGGGGTTCGCCCTGTCTTACGGAATTCCGCGTGATGCAGAAATTCGAGCGTAAAATCGATGGGGTGAAGCGGTCATTTACTTTGATCCAAGCCAGGCCGCACACCGGCCGGATGCACCAGATTCGCGTGCATCTGTCGCATCTCGGTTTTCCCGTTGTGGGTGATAAAATATATGGCTCAGATGAATCGTGTTATCTGGATTTCATCGAAACGGGCTGGACATCTGCACTGGCGGAGCGGCTTCTTCTGCCGCGTCATGCGCTACATTCGCTGAGCATGGAAGTGGAAGATGCGCACGGACACCTGCGATGGGAAGCCCCATTGGCCGAGGATTTGCAGAGCTTCATAGCTTGTGTTTCAACCCGCGGCGCGCATGTTGAGCGTCCTTAATCCCTGCTCAATATGAACTCGAAATTTTCTGCATACGCAAATCCCGATGTGCTGGTGGACACCGACTGGCTCGCGGCCAATCTGAATGCGCCCGGCATCCGCATCGTGGAGAGCAACGAAGACTTGCTCCTCTACGACACCGGGCACATCCCAGGTGCCGTTCACATTGATTGGCGGCGCGATCTCAATGACCAGACCGTGCGCGACTACGTGGGCACCGAGGGTTTTGCCCGATTGTGCCGGGCGAATGGAATTGCGCCAGATACGACGGTGATTTTCTATGGTGATAAATCAAACTGGTGGGCAGCCTACGCATTCTGGGTGTTCACGTTGTTCGGTCACAAGCATCTCAAACTACTTGATGGCGGTCGCGCCAAGTGGGTCGCGGAAGCCAAACCGCTCACGCGTGAGCTGCCAAAGTTTGCAGCGACCGAGTATCCTGAGCCAATTAAGCGCGATGACGAATCGCATCGCGCTTACCACGCGCAAACGTTGGCGCACATGCAGGCGAAGAAGCCCATGGTCGATGTGCGCAGTCCCAAAGAATTTAGCGGTGAGGTAACGCACATGCCGGAGTATCCCCAGGAAGGTGTCTTGCGCGGCGGGCACATTCCGGGCGCGAAGAGTTGCCCTTGGGCTACAGCGGCCAACGCCGACGGGACTTTCAAGACCGCCGAGGAATTGAAGCAAATTTATGCAGACAATCTCGGCTTCAAGAAAGAAGACGACATCATCGCCTACTGCCGCATCGGCGAGCGCAGCAGCCACACCTGGTTTGTGCTGAAACATCTGCTCGGTTATCCCAATGTTCGTAACTACGATGGCTCCTGGACTGAGTGGGGCAACATGGTGCGCAACCCGGTGGAGAAGGGAGCATAAACACAGACGCCATGTATCCCAAACCCCTTGAAGAACTAATCGACCTGCTCGAGCACCTGCCCGAGCAGGAGCGGCGGGAGAACCTGGTTGTGATGTCGGACTCCGCGAAAAAACAGGAGCCGCGCGAGGACGAGACGTTTGAATTGGAAGACGTGCGCAAGGACGAGGAATGCACCGACACCGTAGGCATTTACTTGCGAGTGGAAGAAAACGACCGGGCGCATTTTGCCGTGACGCTCGGCCCACAAGTCCAGACACTCACCAAGGCCATGACGACCATCTTATGCCGTGGTTTGAACGGCACTAAATTGCAGGATGTGCTCGATGTCCCGGCGGATTTCGTGCCGCGCATCATTGGAGCCGAACTGGTGCGACTGCGCAGCCAGACCGTGTATTACGTCCTCGGCCGTATGAAGACGGCGGTGAAAATGCTGCTCGACCGCAGGAGGGCCGCGTAAGCAGCTTGAACGGCTTGCACTCCAAGTGGCTTATGCCATCATAAGGGATGTCAGACGGTTTTCGTGACAAAAATCCACCCACTACTGAGGAGCGGGTCGCGGCATTCGAGAAGCAGATGCGAAGCCTTTTTGTCTTTTGTTTTTGGCTCGGACTGTTGCTCCTGTTGTCTGTGCTCCTGTTTGGCAAATACTTCTGGATTCTGCCCGCTTTCTCTGGCCTGAGTGTCTTAATCCAAGTCCTTATAAAAACAGTTCCGCCCGCCCCGATACGCCCGTCGAAACGCTGGAAATGATTTCGCCGGGGTCGTTTGTATAGGCAAAAATCCGCTCGCATAGCCCCACGCCATCGGCTCCACTAACCGACACGCATGACGACGGCAACGTTCAAAGCAAAATGGGGTAAATTCACGGGCAAGGAAAGCGCGGCCTATCAGGAGCACTTCAACGACCTGTGCCGCGTTCTGGGCGTGCCGACACCTATTGAGGCCGATCCGACCGGTGAAGATTCCTTTTGCTTCCAGAAGCATGTGGTGAAAGGCGCGGAGATGTTCGCCATCGGCGATGATGGCAAGATTGCCGGGACAGCGGACAGCGAGCGCGGATTTGCTGATGTGTGGAAAAGCGAGTGCTTCGCATGGGAATACAAAGGGCCTGGGGAGAATCTGGAAAAGGCTTTCAAGCAGCTTCTCCGTTATCGAGAATCGCTGCTCAATCCGCCGCTGCTTATTGTCTGCGATTTCAACCGCTACATTGTCCGCACGAACTTCAACGGCGCGGTGCAAGAGACGCACAGTTTCACGAATGCGGAGATTGATTCACCGGAGGCCATCCGCGTTCTGCGCGCCGCGCTGTCGAATCCCGATGAACTGCGACCGAAGCACACGACAGCGGAAGTCACGGAAAAGCTCGCGAAGCACATTGCCGAAATCGCCTTTTCCCTGCATGAGCGCGAGGCAGTGGAACTCATGGACGCTAAGACACGCAAACAGCATCACGTTGCGCAGCGGAAAAATCTGCGCATCGCCCGATTCCTGAACCGTCTTGTGTTCTGCTTCTTTGCGGAGGACACGGAACTTTTGCCAAAGGGCATTTTCTCCGAAATCTGTCAGATTGGACTCAAAGACCCGCTGCACTTCGCAGAGAGCTTAGAAGACCTGTTTAAGTGCATGGCCAAGGGCGGACGTTTCGGCACGCACAAGATTCGCCATTTCAACGGCCATCTATTTGAAGACGCCACGGTGTTTGAACTCACGGCGGATGAGATCCAAAAGCTCGCCGAAGCAGCGCAGGCCGACTGGCAGAACATCCGCCCTGCCATCATGGGCACGCTTTTTGAACGCACGCTGGATGAAAACCAGCGCCGCGCGCTGGGAGCGAACTACACCAGCGAGGAAGACATCAAGACCATCGTGGAGCCGGTGCTGATGGCTCCACTGCGGCGGGATTGGAAAGAACTGCTGCGCGACCTGGCGCGCGCCATCGTGAAGGGCAAGGGCACAATCAGCGACCGCGCCAAGCTCGCCGCATTTCAGAAGCGGCTCGCCAGCATCATCGTGCTAGACCCAGCGTGCGGCAGTGGAAATTTCCTTTATGTCGCGCTGCAACTTCTGCTTGGCCTGGAAAAAGAAGTGATCGCGATGGCCGCGCATCTTGGCTGGACTTTCGAGCCGCTGGTGAGCGTGAAACAGCTCCGAGCCATTGAAATCAACGCCTATGCTTATGAACTCGCTCAAGTATCCGTGCAAATCGGGAATCTCCAATGGCGGCGCGACAATGGTTTTGAGAACGAGCGCACGCCCGTTTTGCAGAATCTCGACGGATTCGAGAATCACGACGCGCTGATGCATGAGACGTTCCGCAAGAAGCCGAAAAACTTGAAAGCCGCGCAATCCGAGGAACACGGTAAGCAGGAGGAACTGTTCAAGGTTTACAACGAACGCGCTTGGCCGCCGTGTGACGTGATCGTGGGCAATCCACCGTTTCTCGGAAACAAGCGGATGCGCTCTGAGCTTGGCGGGGATTATGTGAAATCACTCTGGCAAATCTTCGATGATCGTCTTCCGCCGACTTCGGATTTTTGCTGCTATTGGTTTGAGAAGGCGCGGCAGCAAATTGAAGACGCCAAATGCCAGCGCGTGGGCTTGCTGGCAACGGCAACATCAAAACAAGTCAGCTCACGATGTGCCTTTGAGCGCATCATGGAAACAGGCCACATCTTCTTTGCCATCTCTGACCGGAATGGCGCTTAGTTAAGCCGCAGCGCGGTAACTGGAACGGTGGAGGATTTCGACATATTGAGCGCGTGGAGCCGTGAGCAAAGGGAATGGTTTTGGG
>JAYVOH010000201.1:0-27278 GCA_043758025.1 Verrucomicrobiota bacterium | reverse complement strand
CATTTCACATTTCACATTTCACATTTCACATTTCACATTTCACATTTCACATTTCACATTTCACATTTCACATTTCACATTTCACATTTCACAACGCGGCAACGTGGGCTGAGGTTGGCTGGCAGAGGATGCCGCCGAACGCGACGAGGAGAATGAGTTTGGTTTTCATGGAGTTCTTTCGGTAGAGTAAGGGACGATTTCGGCTCACGGCGCGAGGATCAGGAACAGCCACGTCGCGAGCAGGATCAGATGCACCACGCCCGAAAGCAGGCTCGCGCGACCGGTGCCGTAGGTGATGATCGCCATCAGGAATGACTCCACGCGGCTCAGGGCCGGCACGAATATTAGGGCGATGCTGAAGTTGAAAATGAGATGGGCCAGCGCAACCGCGAACCCGGGATCATGGATGAGCGCCACGATGGCGTCGAAGCTCGGTTTCTTGGCCGGGTTCGCCTCGCGCATCATGTCCCACTCGTTGAGCAGGGTGTCGCCGTGCAAGATGTCGAACTCCGTGTCCTTCACCCCGTGCAGCAGCATGTTCATGCGGGCGAGATTGTAGGTGGCGATGTTCTTTTGTTTCGGCGGCTTCCCCCGCCGCCTCACCCTGCGGGTTCGCTTTGCGAGACCAAAACGGCGCTGCCCCCGCGCCCTTTTGTCCTGACCGAAGATCTTGCCGATGGTGCCGCTGTCGCCCGCCTTGTTTACTTTCTTGCGCACTTTGAGGAGCAGGGAGCCGGAGCCGCAGGCGAAGTCCATCACGCTCTCCAGCTGCTTCTTGGGCCGGTCTTCGGTTCCTGGCTGTCCAGCGTAACGATGGCGGAGAGGATGTCGGAAATCTGCTGCGGGGTGTAAAACTCCCCCGCCTTCTTGCCGGACCCGGAGGCGAACTGGCCGATCAGCTCGCCGCTGACGCCTTCTTGAGCGCGTCCTGAATCTTCCCGAGCTCGCCCGGGCCTTTTACCATCTCGAAGAAGCACTGTCCGCCGCTGCGTTCTTCCCACAGCTTGCCGAGGCGTTCCTTTTCAATGGTGTCCGGGTTTCCGGCGAGGTGCCCGCCTTTGTATTCCACCACGAGGACTTTCCCATTCGGCAGCTTCGCGACAAAATCAGGATAGAACTTGTCGGTGCTCGTCTGAATCCAGAACGACAGCTTCGGCTCGCGCTCCAGATTGCGCACCCACGTTTCAATCCGCTCATCATGGGCGATGACTTGGGCGCACTTCACTTCCTCGTCGTTCATCGCACCAATCTCCTTGTAGTAGTGGCGTGGCAGTTCGAGGCCTTGGTAGCGGTCGCCCACTGGATATTTGTTCGGGTGGAAGGTGAACACACTTGCCAGCGTCACATACACCGTGCCGGAGCCGTCTCCGAAGAGCAGCGTCTCATACACCTTCTTGCGGTTCATCTTCTCCAACTCGTTCACGCGGGCCGACACCGCTTTGAAAAGCCGGTGACGATGCGCGGTCATTTGTTCGAGCGTGATGCCACGCTTCGCCAGTTCCGAAACCACGCGCTGAAGCCAGAGGTCCATCTCCGCGTCGGTCAGTCCTGTATTGGCGAAGTCAAAGGACTTGGCGATGGCCACGATCAGCTTGGCCACCGGCCAGGCCGTGCTCGTCTCCCAAAGCCGCTGCTGGCGGTCGGTGTCTGCGAGAAAACGGCTCTGGATCTTCTCCCGGTCGGTGGTGTCGTTCTTCTCGATGTCGATGACGATGCGCCGCTGCTCCGTAGGGATGATGAAGGCAGGCAGATCCGCGTCGGACGTGGCCAGCGTCCAGTGGTTGCGCTCGATGAGGTCGTCTTCCTCGAACTGGTGGAAGAACTCCCCTTGCTTCAATGCCAGCACCGGCACGGAGAACATCACGCCATTATCCGCCGGGCTAGACTTTGCTCTGGTCGCTCCGGGGGCGCGGCCTGCCCGTTTGTTCACGGCGGCCCGCACCTCGTCCTTGGCTTGCTCGCTTCCTGCCCAGTTCACCAGGGCTTCTTCCTGTTGTTTCGTCAGCGGCTTTTCGACCGTCAACTCGCCCGTCGCGGGATTCCATGTCACGGCGTCAATGACATCTATCGGCAGTGCCGCCTTTGGCAAGTCGGTGAGCTTGGTCGTGACTGGCGTCTCCAGCACTTTCGGCGGTTCCGTGGTCTCGCCGGGAAACAACGGACGTTCGATGACCAGATCCTCCGCATCTTGGCCTTCAAAGCCCGATGCGATCAGCCCGTCCTTCAGCGCCTTCGCTGCGTCGTCGAACTTCGATGAAGCGACGAACGCATACGCATTGTTCAGGTCAGCGCGCTGCTTGCGCTTCGCCTTCGGCATCCGCAGCACACGCCCCAGAATCTGCTCCACCGCCTTGCTGCTGCTCATCTCCGCCACGGAGAAAAGCACATAAGCCCACGGGCAATCCCAGCCTTCCTTGAGTGCCTGCACGGTGATGATAAACCGCACCTTGCTCGCCTTCGTCTGCACGTTGATGCCATCCAGAGCCCGCGACGGTCGCCGGTATGCACGCAAATCTCATCCGTCGGGATGCCGAACTCCTTCAGCTTCGCCTCTACCACCTCCACGGTGATGCTCGCCTTGTCCTTATACTCGGGCTGCGCTTGCAGCAGCATGATGGGTCGGATGTGTTCCTGAGTCAGCGCCTCCTCCTGCCGCGCTTCGCCGTCCAAATGTTTCAGCAGGCCAATCGCGTCGCCCAGCAGCGCATCCCACGGCTCCCGATAGCGCAGATAGATCGGCAGCTTGATCATCTCCTCTGCTTTCAGCGCATACGCGGAGACGGAGTAGAGCACGTTGCTCGGCGGGCTCACATAAGTCTCGTCATCCTCGGTTACGGTCTGCGGTTTCAGGTTCGGCGTCGCCGTCAGTTCCAGCACCGCGCTCGGGTTCAGGCGGCGCAGGGTTTCAAAGGAGAGCGGCTGCCGCGCGTTGTGCGCTTCATCAATGATGACCAACGGCCGACGGATGCGGAACACGTTCACCAGCGATTGATTGAAATGCCCTTCCGGTTCGCGCTCCACCAGCTCCAGCAATTCCGCCGGCAGGTTCTCGAAGTGGCTCATCAGCTCGCCGTTGTTCTTATAGACGTTGAGCGCGCTCATGTCCTTCCGGCGAAAGGCCTGCATCGTCGCCACCACGATGACGGTGTGACTGTCCAGCAGCGCCCGCTTCATGCGCGTCGCGTCATCAATATCCAGCACGGCCACGTTGCCCAAGTTTGTGTCCAAGCTCTGCCGGTAGGGATCGGCACTGTCTTGGAGACGGGACAGCGTTTGCGAGCGGATCGTGTCACTCGGCACCAGCCAGAGGATGAGCGCCCGATCCTTCTGCAAAAGATCCTTCACCCCGAGACTCACCGCTTCACAGGCCACCAGCGTCTTGCCGCCGCCCGTCGGGATGCGAAGGCAGACATACGGGATGCCCGGCACCTGCTTCACCGGCGCGTAGGGTCGGCCCTGGCCCTCGTGAATCTCGCCCGTCACGGACATAAAGGCGGTGGCGGCCGGAAAGCTGTCGCCCACCTCCTGCATCACGCGGCACTTCTGGTAATAGCGCCCCAGCCAGTGCAGGGAGGTCTTCTGGTATTGTTTGGTTTCCATCCGGGGTTCAGGGCTTCTTTGTGCCGTAAGACAGCGGCTCCTCGCGCAGCACTAAATCTCCGGCAACGGGCATCAGCTTCACGATCTTGCCGTCCCTCACTACATGCAGCGGCGTGCGCGTGCGCTCGGCCACGTCCCGCGCCCGCTGGGCGGCGCGGCGGAGCGCGTTATCGGCCTGTTGAATCCAATCGGTTTTCGTCTTCATAGTTCGTTGCTGCTCGCGAGGAGCACGGATTTATCACCTGCATTATCGTAGTGCCGCCATGCGTCGGCGAGCGGTTTGTAGAGTTGCAAAAAGTTCCGCCTCCCCGCGGTAAAACGCCGCCGGATCACCGCCTCGGGGATGTCGTGCCCGCCTTGCGCCACGCGATCCGCCACGCGCCCGAAGGCGAGTTCCACGCTGGGCAGTTCGAGAAAAAAAATCGCGACGTGATAGCCCGCCCGCTTCCAGCCGGGGAACATCTGCGCATAGCCACGCCCGCTCAGCGTCGTCTCAAAGGCGAAACTCTCCCCGCGCCGCACACAGTCCGCGATCATTTCCAGCATGATGCGCCAGGCCCTCACCGCCGCTGCCTCCGGTCGAAAAGGCGAGAGGCCCTGCGCGATCAAGTCCGCATTGATGAACGTCGGGCAGTCCGCCTCTTGCGGCAGGAACTCCCGGGCAAACGTCGTTTTTCCCGCTCCATTCGGCCCGGCGATGATGATGATGTGTTTGCCTTTCATCGGGTGCGGATGGCGTAAGGGGTTTGTTTGAAGGTGATGCCTTCGCGTTCCAAGCGCGCTTTGCTGAAGCGGCAACCGGCGGCATAGACCACCTTCGGCCCATCGTGCGCGGGCAGATGCTCCAGCGTCGTGCTCGTCAGCACGTTGCCGCCGTCCACGCTCTTGTCTTTCAGGATGCCGTTGTAGAGCAGATACACCGCGCGGCCATGATGGATGCCGAGCAGCGGCCACATCTTCTTCATCCTTCCGCCTTCATCCTTCATCCTTTCCACCAGCGGCTCGCCCGTCTCGGAGAAATAGACATGCCGCGCGAGGTCGGCGAAGCGCACCATGGTTTCATTGATGCGCCCGTGCTCGTCGAAGAGTTCGTCACCCAGCCGCACATAGCGGAAGCCACCGCCAAGGCCGGGCACGTCCTCGCCCTTGGCGTTCGTGTAGCCTTCCGCCACGCGCTTCACGCGCTCGCGCGTGATGTCCTGCGCGATCTTCGGCTCCATCTCCACGAGGATGAAGCGGCGCGGAGCCGAAGGCGTGACACGGGCTGAATCCCGAAGGGATTCCGGCTCGAAGCCCAGGGTTGCGAGGGACGAGCTACCCTGGGAAACCGACGATGAGGACGATTCAACCCCAACGGGGTTGTGGACGGCTGGTGCGCTCTGAGGCCGCAACCCCGTTGGGGTTGAGACGGGTGACGCCGTGTTCCCAGGGTAGGCGCTTTGCGCCAACCCTGGGCTTTGGGGCGGAATCCCTTTGGGATTCAGGGCCGGTTCGCTTGCGGCCAGCGCCGCATTCATCTTCAGCACCGCATGGCCCGTCGTCCCACTTCCGGCGAAGCTGTCCAGCACAAGGTCGCCGGGGTTCGTCGCGATTTGCAGGATGCGTTCGATCAGCCGCGTCGGCTTCGGGGTGGCAAAAAGCGTGTCCATCCCAATCTCCTTTAGCTCTTGCTTAGACTCCTGATTGTCGCCGCATTCGTCTCGGCTAAGTATTGTCGTCGGCACAACACCATCTTTTACTTCGGAGAGAAATCGTTTGAGAGACGGAATCGCATCGCCCTTAGTTCCAAACCATAAACGATTGTCGGCCCGAAGCCTCTCAATCTCAGCAACCGGCCTGCTCCAACTCCGTCCTTTCGCCGGGAAAACTGTCTTTCCTGCGGGCGTGACGATTCCATAAAAATCCCTGTCTCGGTGTTCAGCGCGGGTGAGATCGCTAGCTTTCCAAAGGCCGCGAGGGTCGTTATCGGGGTTCTTGTAGGCTTGGTCTTGTTTTACGGTTCGGGGAATCAAGTTCCGCATCCAACTGGTGCCGCTTCTTGCATAGACCAAGATGTGATCGTGCATCTCCGAGAAGAAGCGGGCGTCGTTTTGAGGTGAATATTTTTTCTGCCAAATCAAATGTGCAACGAAATTGTTCTCGCCGAACACTTCACCCATCAGCAGCCGAAGATTGGCGATTTCGTTGTCATCGAGCGTGATGAAGATGCTCCCATCTTCACTCAAGAACTCCCGCAGCAGCGCCAGACGCGGATACATCATGCACAGCCAGCGGTCGTGGCGATCAAGGGTTTCGCCTTCCTTGCCTACCGTCTCGCCCAGCCACTTCTTGATGGCCGGGCTGTTGACGTTGTCATTGTAGGCCCAGCCCTCGTTGCCCGTGTTGTAAGGCGGGTCAATGCAGATGCACTTCACCTTGCCTGCGTAGTAGGGCAGCAGCGCCTTGAGCGCCACGAGGTTGTCCCCCTCCACGATGAGGTTCCCGCTGCCGGGGTCGCCGCAGCCCAGCTCCGGCACGTCCTTCAACAGGTGAAACGGCACTGCCAGATGATGATTGATGACTGCCTCCTTGCCGATCCAGTTGAGCGTGGGCATGCGGTTTAATCTTGGTAAGCGTTTGCCCAGCAGTGGTTCAACGCTTGGAACACGACGGGCATATTGGTTTCAAAATCTTCCTTGGTGATGTTGGCTCCCATGAATCTGGCGAGCTTCACCTTCTTCACGAGAGCCGTGGTGGCCCGGAGCGCTGCCGGATAGTAATGCTCGAGACCATTCACCGGCAGCACAAAGAGCTGATCGTTCGCTTTTGGATGGCGGCGGCTATCCTTAAACGCTTGGAACCTCCGCTCTTTGTCCTCTCCATCCGGTTTGTCGAAAAGGATGGTCAACCGTTCGCGATAAATCGGACGCCGCTCCAAGGTTGCCAGCAGGTTCTCAACAGCGGTCACGATTTGCCGTTGCCGCTCATCGTCACCGGTCGCGGGTAGAACCTGGATATCCACCTTGTCGGGATAGTGGCGGGAAATGACGCCTTTCAAAAACTCCGCTTCACCTGCCCCTTCGACGATAAGAAAATTGGCTGGAAGGAGGATGTCGGCGGGTGATCCACCGAGAAGCTCAAAAATGACTTCGTGTTTTGTGAGTGCGGAGTCGATTCTCGCAATCTGCGTCTCGCCTTGGGCTTCCTTTGCGACCCGGAAGAGCGATTGCTGCTCGTGGTTGTCTGCAAGCAGCACAGACGAATGTGTATTTATAAAGACCTGGTCGTGCCCGTCGGCAAGTTCCATCAGGGCTTGCTTGAGTTGCCTCTGCGCCGTCGGATGCAAATGAAGCTCCGCTTCATCGATGAAAAAGATGAACGAACGCCCAAGTGCATCGTCACGCCGCTGGTCCGCATAGGTTTTGATGATGGCAAGCATCAGCGCCCGCTGCATTCCGTCGCCCTTTTCTTCCGCAGTCGTTGTCACGCCATCGTCCACTTCGGTGCGGAAGTTTTTGAGCAACTCATCGAACGCCGGTTCTTGAACCATGAACTCGACCTCCGCACAGTCCGGGAACTGCTTTTTAAGGTGGCTGCAAACCTGCCCGCTGACGTCTTTGAGTTTTTGCTTGATGCTGGAAGTCTCGGAAGAAAACAACCTCTCAAACTGTTCGCGGAACTTCACGTATTCCTCTTCGGCCTCCAAAATCTCGGCAAGAACTCCACCCAGCATCTTTCCAATGGGCGTCGTGGATTTGTAGTTCCCGACATCCTTCAGGTTCTTGGTTGCCTCTACGAACTCGAAGCGCGGAATGCAGTTGTTAAAGGCCGGGTCCGCACCGCACGGTTGTTTCTTCCACTCGTTCCTGATCGGATTGAAGAGCATCCGGTCCTTCGCTTGCGCACTCGAACGGCGGACCCTCATAGTGTCGTTTTCACCCAAGATATTTCGGAGCTTGGTCTGGTTTTCAGCGTTTGTGATATGAGGGAGCCCGGCTTGAACTCCAGAGAACTCCAATTCAACGGAAATTTCGGCATCCGCCCCGCAGATGAATTTCTCAACATTCCAACATCTCCCGAACCAGTGTAGAACCATTCAATCGCAGCGAAGAAGTTGGTTTTGCCGTGGTTGTTCTGCCCCACAAAGACATTGAAGGCTGAGGCCTGGACTTCGGCGTGGCAGATAGAGCGGAAGTTTTCGACAGTAACTTTGGAGATTTTCATGCAGCTAGGGTTGAGGGATTCAGCTGGTTGCGGTCCACGACGAAGACGCATTTGTGGATGTGGTCGTTTTCCTTCAGCAGGGTGAAGGCCTTGAAGGAGGTGAGCGTCTTGCCGCTGCCGGTGGTGTGCCAGACGAAGCCGTTGCCGTCGTCGTCATCAATGCACTTCACCATCATCCCGTGGCTGTAGGCACCCACATTCCAGACGCCCGCATCGTCGGTCATGATCATCAGGATGTTGGGGCGCTTCGTCTGCGCGTGAAGTTGCGTGGTCAGAACCAACGTGCAAAAAAGAGCGGATACCAGTTTCATGGGGGAAGGATTGTGTGGGAACAGATCGATGCGTGCTGTTCCTATTTGGCCGCAGCCGGTGCTTTGTCCAGCAGACGTTGAATCCGACGCGCGGTTTCAAGCAGCCCGTTCATCAGCTTGACGTTGCAGTCCGGCAGGAAGGTCTCGCCGATCTTCGGAGTGATTCGCACCTCCCGCCGTTCGCCCCGCACCACCCATCCCAGGGCCTCCAGCCGGGCGATTTTTCGACGAATGGTTTCACGCGGCATTCCAGTCGCCTCCGCCATGGAGAAGGCATTGCAGCCCAACAGTTGTCGGCGCACCTTCGCGTGGGCAATCCCGCCCTTGAGTTCCTCCTTCAAGCCGCCCTCCTCCGTGAAATGGTGCGTCGTGTTGTGGTGCGCGATCTCGGCCAGCACGATCACGATGGCCAGGTCGCCGTCGAAAAGCCGGTAGATATCGAGAAGATAGCCGGTGAGGAAGCGGGACATGTGCAGCGAGATCATCACCGCTGATGCTCACGGAACTCACCACCGCTGCATGGCTGGTGCTTGCTGGTGCCCGTGATCCCTGGCTGCTGGCGAGTCTGGCGAGTCTGGTGCCTCTGGCGTTCAACTGGCTATCCACGTGGCGGGTGCAAATCCCGCTGCACGACAAACTCGCGGCGGGCTTTGATACGCAAGCTCATCAGCGACTCGCCGCGACCAATTGGTGGCGAACCGCTGCATGGACCCTGCGGGGCGTTTGCCTCATGATGGCCAGTCATTGATCTCACTGCTCTTCTTGATTCGTCGGCAGCGATCACTGCAATACTTACGTCATCCCACACCTTCTCCCACCTCTTGCGCCACGTGAAGGGTCGTCCGCAGACGAGGCAAATCTTTGAAGGTAGATCTAATTTCTTTACGCCTCTCATGTTTCTTCTGACTCGTGGTTTGGCTTGGTGACATCGCTCTGGTTCATGGCGTGAAGCGATTTCAGATAGGCGTTTTGGGGCGCATCTTTTGCGGGCCTTTCCTCAGTTTTCAGCATGCCTTGCACTCGTCCCGCACTCTCCGCAATGAGGCCCGCGATGAGTGAAGCTTCGGGCAGATTCTTCCAATACTTCTTCGGCATCTCAGACTGCATGGCGTTGATCTTGACCCGCGCTGGATTGAAAATATTCCGATAGTAAGTGCGCCACAAATCATCCAGCGCATCGGCATCGGGAGCATTGCTGCGCGGCACTCCCGCGGTGAAATGCAGACGCTTGCCATCCCAGTGCGCGCACTCATACGGCGTCAGGATGGACCAGTCCATGCCCGCGAATCGCTTTTCAAAAAACGGCACCGCCAGCCGCACAATGCGATGATCCGGCTCGAACCACGCGACGAACTGCTCGCGGCCCGTGGCGGCATCCACACTGACTGAGCAAAAGCGCACAAAGGCATGCATCTTGTGAATGTCGCGCCCCACGGCCTTGCACCAGTCCTGCATCTGTCGCACATCGCGATCCGTGGCCATGGAAAGCAAATGCCGCTCACCGCCGAGCGTTAGCCGCCACAGCAGTCGGTAGAGCAAGGCCCAGCGCCTGGCATCGCTATGCGCCGCTACACTCCGCGCGATGTCCATGAAGACCGGAGGCACTTTGATAGCACTTGCAGAAGGTGCCGTTGCGGCAGTCTCTTCGCCAACGAACAACGAAACTTCTTGCGGATCATCGGTCCACAGCACGTCGTCAGGCATCACACCCTGAGCAAGCAATTGACGGGCCGCAGCGCGCCACGCTTCATACTCAGGTTTGATGACGATAGTGTGCATGATGACTTATAGCTCTCCCGATCTCACCGAGAGGAAGTCACTCGGTGCCGGTGTGGGCGGTGCGTCGAAGTTGATCTCGAGTTGCTCCGGTGGTGGCAAAAATCTTGCCCGCAGCGAGTCGCTATCCAGTCCCAGTTTGGCCGGATGATGATCAGCCGTGATGATAAACGGCATCAGTTTCTTCATCTGCAAGCGCAGCCGGATCAGGTCCGCCAGACGCAGCCGGGTGTAGCGTCTTGCACTCAGGATGCGATCCGCATTGCGCACGCCAAGCCCGGGAATCCGCAGCAACATCTCGCGGGGTGCTTTGTTCACATCGACTGGAAACGTCTCGCGATTTCGCAGCGCCCACGAGAGCTTGGGATCCAAGGCCAGATCGAGATTGGGAGCGGCAGTGCTGGCAATCTCCTCCACTTTGAAATCATAAAAACGTAGCAACCAATCTGCCTGATATAGCCGGTGTTCGCGGATCAGCGGCGGTGCTTTCAGTGGTAAAATCGATGACGGTTCTGGGATCGGACTGTATGCAGAATAGTAAACCCGGCGCAAGCGATGAGCCGTGTAGAGCTTGTCCGCACAACCCAGAATCACTGCATCCGTCGAGGCATCGGCCCCCACCAGCATCTGCGTGCTCTGCCCCGTGGCAAAGGGCGGCGGCTTGGGCGCGTCTGGCTTGCGCTTCTCAGCATAACGCTCATCAATCTTTCCGCGAATGTGTCCCATCGCCTCTTCTGTGCGCGCCAGATTTTTCTCCGGAGCCAGCGTGTCCAGGCTTTGCTGGCTGGGCAGCTCCACATTGATGCTGATGCGGTCCGCATAGCGACCCGCCAGAGCTATAAGCGCCTGCGAAGCTTCAGGAATGGTCTTCAAATGAATGTAACCACGGAACTGATGCTCCTCGCGCAACTTCCGCGCGACCTCGATCACCAACTCCATCGTGTGGTCCGCACTGCGGATGATCCCGCTGCTGAGGAACAATCCTTCGATGTAGTTCCGCTTATAGAAATCCAGCGTCAACCGCACCACCTCATCCGGTGTGAACCGGGCCCGGGTCACGTTGCTGGAACGCCGGTTGATGCAGTAGTGGCAGTCATACAGACAAGCATTCGTCATGAGCACCTTCAGCAGCGAAACGCATCGCCCGTCCGGCGTGTAGGAATGACAAATGCCGGCTCCACCCGTCGAACCCACTCCCTTGCTCCCACGCGAATCCTTGCGCGCCGCGCCACTGCTGGCACACGAAGCATCATACTTCGCGGCATCAGCCAGGATTTCTAGCTTGCGAGTAATGTCCATCAGGCGTGCTGCGTGCCTGCATTTCGAGCCGCCCATTTCCGCGTGCGGTAATGACGATACTTGAACAGCAGCGTCAAATAGAGACGGACTCCCGTTTCGGAAACGAATCGTCCCCACCAGGAGCGGCCCCATTGATAAGTCACCGTGTCATGCATGGTGCAGCGGCCCGCCCCATCCTCTTCGAAGCGGTGCTCGTGAACAAAAAGAGCGAAGGGACCCTCCACGATTTCATCCACCAATAGATGCGGACGTTGCACGGTCTTCCACCGACAAGTCCAGCGCATGGGAATGATCCACCAATCACGGCAATGCAGCTCAATTATGCGTCCTTCTTGGGCAGGCCCATCGGTCTTTAGGGAAACCAGCGTCAAGGTTGGCGGCATGACCTCGGTGAGATTGTGGGGATCACTATGGAAGTCCCACATGGTTTCCGCGCTGGCGGGAAGTGGAGTGCTGGTGTGAAAAAGGGAGGGCATGTGGGTGTGAGTTAGGACTGTTTGAGAATAGCGTCGGCAGTTCTGCTTCCAGATATGATTGCTCCTTCGATTGAAGCGCTCCATTGATGATCACCACAAACATAGATGCCATCCTGTTCGCGGAATCCAGGACCGGTCATGCCCACGCTAGGCGGTTGTTCAGGCAGCGCCCGCTTGATTTGCGCAGTCCGCAAGTGGCGCCACTCGTGCACTTGACTGCCAAACCATGTCTCCAGCTCCGCAATGACTCGCGCTTCCAAGTTCGCAGTCTCTGGCATTCCCAGCACGGAAATCGAAATCAACGACTGACCTATCGGCGCGTAGCCTGGGGCGACATCCGAGGGCACACAGACATTATTCACCAAGCCCGAGCCGCTGCCATTGAGCGCAATGATCGCCTCGCGTAGGGGCGATCGCCTGGCGGCAAAATACAAGCACGTCACCGATCGCCAGGCTGGCTCCACGCCGCTCAGACCAGGCACGAGCTTCGTGGCAGTCGTGGAATCCGTAGCCACCACTACGACATGACCAGTGAGGTGCTCACCAGATTCCAGAACGACTTGACCCGCATTGACCGCAGTCACTTTCTCTCCGAGCCGAATCGTCCCCTCAGGCAATCGCGAGGCCAACTGACGGGGGATCTCACCCATGCCTCGTGCGGGCAATGTCGCACTGCCTTGGGAGAACATCTTGAACGTGAACTCGAACATCCGACTCGATGTCCGCAGCTCACGCTCCAAAAAAATGCCACCGTAAAACGAGCGGAAGAAGCCATCGATCATTCGTGATGAAAACCCAATCCTCTGAAGATACTCCTCCGTCGTTATGTCCTCATGCCCTGCGATTTCCTCAATCCTCGTCTGGCTCAGTCGCCACTTCAGCAGCGCCACCCGCAGCTTATCGAGCATCGATCCGATAGGAGCCAGCGCGCTGTTGAGTAGATAGCGTGGCTCTCGAAAAACATCCATCACCCGCCGCAGGCGACCCTGTGCAAACACCAGCGCACCGGGCTTAAACGGGCGCAAATCAAGACTCTGCTTGTCCAGCAAAGCACCAGCCTTAGGATAAGCATCAAGGAATACCTGAAATCCACGGTCCAATAAAAACCCATCCACAAGATCCGTCCGCACGCGTCCGCCCACAGCATCGCCACCTTCCAAGATCAAAGGCTCCATGCCCCCTGCGTGAAGACGACCAGCGCAAGCAAGACCAGCCAGCCCTCCACCTGCGATCAAGACTCGTTTTCTGGATACATTCATTTTGAGCTTATGGCCAGCACGCCTCCAATTCCCTCACCGCCGTTCAAGGAAGACGATTCAATACGGAACAAATTATGAATGGGGCAATTGAAGGTGAATTTGTAGGACATCGACACGAATGTTTACGCATTCTGGACGGACACAGATGCCCTATCAACTCCAGCTCTGACAAGCGATGGAGGTTCGCACGCTAACAACGCTCAATGTGGCTTCGTCCGAATCAGAGCATTTAAACATCACTATTTCCGTCCATAAGCATCGGAAAGAACTGATTTACCAGCCGTTCAGCATGGGTTCTCATGGACACATTACTCTACCAATGAAAACACAACGAATCGGCATCATCATGAACGGCGTCACCGGACGAATGGGCACTAATCAACATCTCATTCGCTCGATCAAAGCGATCAGGGATCAAGGCGGCGTTAAAGTCGGCCATGATTTGATTTTGATGCCAGACCCCATTTTGACAGGGCGCAATCACGACAAGCTCGCAGCGCTGGCAGCGTGCACGGGAGTGACCCGCTTCACCACGGATGTCGATGCGGCCTTGGCGAATCCTGAGGACGAGATCTTCTTTGATGCTTCAGGCACTCTGCAGCGGGCGGGCTTCATCGAGAAGGCGGTGAAGGCAAAAAAGGCGATTTATTGTGAGAAGCCGACGGCGGTGGAATCGGCGGTGGCGCTTCGTCTGGCGAAGCTCTGCGAGGATGCGGGCCTGAAGAATGGCGTGGTGCAGGATAAGCTCTGGCTCTCGGGAATTCGCAAGTTCCGCATGTTACGCGATCAGGGTTTCTTTGGCCGCATTCTGAGTGTGCGAGGCGAGTTCGGTTACTGGGTCTTCACTGGCGAAGACGGTGACCAGCCTGCGCAACGTCCATCATGGAACTATCGCAAGGAAGACGGCGGTGGCATCATCGTCGATATGCTCTGCCACTGGCGATATGTGATCGATGATCTCTTTGGCAAGGTGAAGGCGGTGAGTTGCCTTGGAGCCACCCATTTGCCGAAGCGCATTGATGAGCGCGGCAACGCCTATCCTGCCACCAGCGACGATGCCTGTTACGCAACCTTTGAATGTGAAGGCGGCGTCATTTGCCAGTTCAACAGTTCCTGGACAGTGCGTGTGCGTCGTGATGATCTCTTGACGATGCAGGTCGATGGCACACATGGCAGCGCCATCGTGGGACTGCGGAAATGCTGGGTGCAAGCTGCGGGCACCACGCCACGTCCGACATGGAACCCAGACATTGATCAGCCGATCAACTTCTTCGACGGCTGGCAGGAAGTGCCGGATACCACGACCTACGACAACGCGTTCAAAATCCAGTGGGAGGAATTCTTGAAGCACGTCGCGATCGGCACACCGTTCCCGTGGTCGCTGCGCGAAGGTGCAAAAGGCGTGCAGTTGGCGAAGCTCGGCTTGCAGAGTTGGGAGCAGCGCAAATGGCTGCCGGTGGAGCCGCTGGTCTAATTCAAATGCGCCGCTCTATATGAAAGCACTCATCTCAAAACCCGAAGACCTCTCGCCAAATACCCCGTGGCTGGATACCGAGTGGGCCTGGACGGGCGAGGAGGAACTCATTAACCACACCGCCAAGCCGCGACTCTGCGCAGCGGCGTTGCTGCCGTTTCGTGATCAAAAACCGGACTGGGAAGGCTTCGTGGCGAGCATTCATTGGATGCAGGTAACGGCAGATCATTTCGGCGTTGAACTCGTCGTGGTGCTGAATGCGGACACGGGCTACATCTTCGATCTCGATGATGCGCTCTACGCCGAAGTCCTGCGCCGTTTCCGTGCGGAGTTTCCGACCACGAAGTTCATCGCAGGTGTGACCGCTCGCGGTGCTCAAGATGACACATCATTCAATGCCGAGCGCTATCGTGCGTTGATCGACATCGTGCAGCAGCATGACAACTGCGAGGTGATGCTCATGACATCGAAGTGGCTCAGTGCGCTGGAGCCGGAGCCATGCCGCGACGCCTACTACGAGATCGCCGAGTGGCTGATTCGTCCGGGCATTGTTCATGCCTTGGAGCCTGCCTTTGTGCCGTGGGCCCGTCCGTTTGGTCCGTGGCTGCTGCATCAGCTCGCGTTGCATCCGAAGTTCGTCGGTGGCAAAATAAGCACTCTTGATGAGCCACACTTCCTCTACTGGGCTGCAATGTGCCGCGACCTCAGTCTCGATTTCGCCCCGCACAGTGGAGATGACTTTGGCATCGCCACCGCCATCAAGCTGGGTCTGCCCTTGCTCATCGGGGCCGCCGTTAGCGTTGCGCCGCTGATCTGCGCGGCGAAGGATATGTGGCTCAATGACGACTCACCCCAGAAGAAATTCCTCACCAGCACGGGTCGCTTCGACACGAGCGTGTATAAGGTCTTCGAAGCATTCCAATCGCTGGAGGACCAAGTCTTCCGCCTGGATGCCAACATGAGCGCCTCAGCCTACAAGCACAGCACAGCTCATGTCTTGCATAATCTAGGCATCATCGCCGCACCCGAGGCGCATCCGGCCTGCAAAGACCTGCGGGGCGCTGATGAAGCCTCACTCATGAACGAGGCTTTGCGACGCCCATTGCGTATCGCGGAGCGGATGGGGATTCGGTTCTGAGCAAATAAAGCGAAATGATCGCGCAGCATCAGGCTAGTTTGACGGCAGACCACCTTGGCAAAGCACTTGAAAAATCCCTCGCTTCGCCCGCGATTGCCTCTAGTTTGCATCCCCCATGTATTCTGAGTTTGATTTTCAATACGCGATGGAAAACACCAAGGTTCTGCACGAGCCAGACCGCCGCATCGACACGTTTGGCAGCACACAGTTTGAGTTTCATCTGGTGAGCGAACTGATGGACCAGGCGAACGTCACGCGCGTGCGCCAAGGCCGGATCGAAGCGGCAAAGCCCCTGATCCTCAAACCGGAGGGCATGGAAAACTGGAACTTCGACGGCTTCGGCCCCGGCGGGGAGGCCTTCGGCGAGTGGTTCAAGGAACACCTCAAGGACATCGCCTTTCTCCGCTACGGCTTTACTTTCACGCGTAGCGACATCAACGAGCATCTCGTCCATGAGCCGGTGACGGCGGTGTGCGACCGCATCATTGAGGACACACGCATTTCCGGCAATCCTATGCGCGCGATCATCCAAGGCGTGGACGATACTTGGGAAATCTCTCTGTTGAAGTTCACTTTCGAGATGATCCAGAAGTCGCATAACATCAACCTTTTCGATTTCAAACGACGCGGCCTCATCGGCTGAGTTACGCGCGGGGCCATGTCCAGATTAAAGATCGTTCTTTTTCTCTCCTCAATGGCGCTGGCGGCGGCCTGCGTGGCCGGAGCGTGGTGGGCCTGCACACACATCCTCGGAAAGGACGAAGTCGTGACGAAGCAGATCCAGCAAATGCAGGGTAACAAAAAGGACCCGCCAGACCCCGGACTACACCGCTTCGACAATGCCGTCAACACCGTGAAAAACGGTGAAATCGCAACTGGACGCGATGAGCTTTACGAACTTCTGCGGAACTTCCCCGCATCCAGTCGCGCACCCGAAGCCAAGCGCATCATTGGCGAGATGAATCTCGACGCAATGTTCTCGCAGAATCTGAACACGGCCAAAAAAGACTATATCGTCCGCCCGGGTGATTCGCTGGGGCTGATTGCGCGGAAAAATGACACCACCGTCGAATGCATCATGCGCGCCAACGCGATGATGAGCAGCGGCCTCCAACCCGGTGACCATCTCTTCATCTTCCCGCACGATTTTGACATGATCATTTCAGTTTCCGCGAAAACACTCACACTGCTGCGCAACAGCCGCTTCTTCAAAGAATACCAGGCACTCGATGTGAAACTTCCGCCCGGCATGAAAGTCGCCGCCACCATCGCCGCGACAAGCGGCACGGAGGGCACCCAGTCCGCGCCGCCCGCCGCCGTGCCGGTGGCCAAAACGACCGGTAAGAAAAAAAACAGCAGCCATGCTGCGCCCGCATTACCTGGAGAACTGACCGTGCATGACAAGGCTGCATGGGTGGAAGGAAAGCGTGTGCTGCCCACAGATTCTCATTTCAACAGTGCGGACAAATGGCTCATGAGCAGCCGGATCGGTTTCAACATTCGCGCTTTGCCTCAAGCCACTGCCCTGGCAGGCCAGACGACGATCATTCAACCCAAATCAACTTCAGCAACCTCGAACAAGACCGCCCCCAAGACCCCGCCAAAGGTCAAAAACAATAAACATTCCCCCACCCCCTCCATGAATAATCCGGAGGAAGACAAGGAAGACGCCACCTCTGCGGTGCCGGAAACCGGCGTGTTCCTCACCCGAGAAGACACTGAAGAAATATTCACCATCATCCGCACCGGAACAAAAATCCGCGTGATTAAATAAGGAAAGCAGCTTTCATCCCTCACGCCATGAAACAGATTCTCGAATTCGAAAAGCCACTCTACAAAGCCCGCGAGGAGCTGGAAGAAGTTCGCAAGAAGAACACCGCCAAGCCTTCGGAGAAATACTCTCTCCAGATGGCCGAGCTGGAAAAAAAGATCGCGCAGCTGGAGCGCGACACCTACACTTCTCTCTCCCCCTGGCAGCGCGTCCAGATCGCCCGCCACACCCAACGCCCGTATTTGCTGGATTACGCCAAACTCTGCTTCGAGGAATTTGTCGAGCTGCACGGCGACCGTCACATCGGCGATGACAATGCCATGCCCGGCGGTTTCGCCATGCTGGACGGACAGAAGGTGGTGCTTCTCGGCCATCAAAAAGGTCGCGACACCAAGGAAAATCTCCTGCGCAATTTCGGCAGCGCGCACCCCGAGGGCTACCGCAAGGCCCTTCGCCTCATGCGCATGGCGGAAAAATTCTCACTCCCGGTCATCGCCCTTATTGACACCCCCGGTGCCTTCCCCGGCATCGGCGCGGAAGAACGAAACATCGCCGAGGCTATTGCCTTTAATCTCCGCGAGATGATGACCATCCGCACGCCGATGATCTCGGTGGTTATCGGCGAAGGCGGTTCCGGTGGTGCGCTCGGTATCGGCGTCACAGACCGTGTGCTGATGCTGGAGAACGCCTATTACTCTGTCATCAGCCCCGAAGGCTGTGCGGCCATTCTCTGGAAGGATCGCAAGCATGCGCCCGAGGCCTCCGACGCGCTCAAGCTCAGTGCCCAGCACTTGAAGGAACTCGGCGTCATCGACGGCATAATACCCGAACCTGTCGGCGGCGCCCATCTCGATCACCGTGCCACTGCCGACTCATTGCGCAACGCGCTGCTCTCCGCGCTTGGTGAATTGCGCGATCTGCCGATGCACCAACTCCTTGAGCAACGCTACAACAAATTCCGCGCCTTAGGTCAATTCACGGAAGCTGCATAAAGATTCCATGGGGGGAGCGCGTTTCTTTACGATGAACATCCGCCTTCATTGCCTGCTGATCATTTTCACGTGCTTCCTCGCGATCCCGATTTTCGCCGAGACGGAATCCTCCCAGCTGCGGCCCGATTCCCGGCGTTTCGCTACCGAGATCGCAAACTTCGACAAGCAGGATGCTGAACGGCCCGTAGCGGCTGGCGGCATCGTTTTCACCGGAAGCTCCAGTGTCCGGTTTTGGAAAGTGACAGAGGCTTTTCCTGATCTGCCGGTGCTGAATCGCGGTTTTGGCGGCTCCGTGGCCAATGACCTCATTATTTACGCGAACCAAGTCGTCCTGCGCTACAAGCCACGAGTGCTTGTGGTCTATACAGGAGGAAATGATTTGCATGCAAAGCTGACGACCGGGGAAGCCTTCGACGACTACACGAAATTTCTTACGATGGTGCATGAAAAGCTACCCGACACGCGCGTGATCGTCAGCTCCGTGAAAGTCGCCCCCATCAGGGCGGAGGAAATCGAGAAAGTGAAGAAACTCAATTCCCTGCTGGAAGCATGGATCAAAGAAAAACCGTGGATTCGATGGGTCGAGGCAACCAATTATCTGATGGGTCCCGACGGCCAGCCCATGGAAAATTTTTATCGCAGCGACCGCCTGCACTTGAATGACGAAGGCTATGCGAAGTGGAACGCGATCATTGGTCCCGTGATCCGGGAGGAATGGGCGAAGACGAACAAATAAATCCCGGTGACCGCTCAATCCGTGCGTTTCATCTCAAACACTCCGTGATCGGTGACGCTGCGATACGTCGCACGGAATTCACGGTTCACCACCCGGCCTTCGTAATGATAGAGGCCGCCGCCAGGCCCCGTGAGCTTCTGGTCTCCGCTGAACTCGTAACCATTCTTCGTGCGCCGGACGATGTGCGATACTTGATAGTTCGCTGAGAACAGTCCAAAAAAGTTCGCGTGATAGCGAAAACGGAAGAGTCCGGGCACAGCGGGTTTCATGGATGCCATAAGGGAGACGTCCTCAACCAAGCAGCGCAACCCGCCGTGATGGCCATTGACCTCGCTTCGCCAGGTTCCCTGCCATGGCCAGGCAATGTAATGGCGATCATGCCTGCTTTCCTGATCGTTGATGCGTTTAAAATCCCGGTTGAATGACGAAGTGGCGCAACTGGCGAGCGCAAGGCAGGCGAGGCAGATGAAGGCTTTGAGCAAAGGGCGAATCATGTCGGGATGCAGAGAATGATTTGTCACGGGAACAGCTATAGCTAGTTTCTGCATACGATCCGTGCAATCGGATGTTGTGAAATCCCGGTCATTTCCTTTGCCTGCTGTTTGATGTCACTCTCCCAGTTCATTCACATTTTTGCCGATGTCTGCCTGCCGATTTTCATCTCGGTGGGCTTGGGCTGGATGCTGGACCGGCGTTTCCGGCTGCATCTGGAAAGCTTGGTTAAGCTCAATATCTACCTGATGGTGCCAGCGTTCATTTTCACGCGCATCATGGACACGGAATTGAGCGGGCGGGAGTCGCTCCGCATCGTGGCTTTCACGTGCGCCATGATCGCTTTGATGTTTGTTTGCAGCTTCATCGCGGGTCGCGCGTTCCGATTCACATCGGGACAGAAGCAGGCGTTGTCACTGGCGACGATGTTTTACAATTGCGGGAACTTCGGCCTGCCGCTGGTCACGCTGGCCTTCGGACACACTGCAGCGGCGGTGCAAATTTATGTCCTGGTTACCATGAATGTGGCCACGTTCACGGTCGGCCTCTTTCTTGCGCAATCGCACGGCGATGCACCCGGCAAGCATCGTCGCGCGCTTTTCAATCTATTGCGACAACCGACACTTTACGCCGTGGGCGCGGGTCTGTTATGCCATGGCCTGTCCCTGCCTGTGCAGAAAGTGACGTGGCTCTGGCAGCCGATGGAACTGCTCTCTGCCGGCCTCATCGGCTTCGCGCTGGTAACGCTCGGCGTGCAAATGTCACAGACGAAACCCGCTGCGTTCCGCGTGCCGCTGTGCTCGGCTATCGGCATCCGGCTGGTGCTGTCCCCTATTATCGCGGCCCTGCTGGCAATGGCCTTTGGATTTTCTCCGCAAGCCGGCGCGGCACTGATCCTTGCTGCAGGAGCACCCACGGCGGTGAATACCGCGTTGCTCGCCCATGAATTCGGCGGCGATGTTTCTTTCGCAACTTCGGCGGTGTATTACAGCACCTTGTTCAGTCTGCTGACGACCACGGTGAATCTGGCGGTGTTGCGAATGTGGCTCGGTGTTTAAGACGCGAGTTCTTCAAACTTCGCGTTGCCAGCGTCGAGGTGCTTCTTGAATTCCTTCATGCGTAGTGTCACGCGTTCCTCGATGGTGCGCTCGCCCAGTCCATCGTGTTCGGTGGCGACGAGAGCGACGAGGAATTTCTGCATCGCTTTCACATCATCCAGCATGACGTATTCCGGGGAGATATTGTCGTCTTCGCCGATGTTGTGATAATTGCCCAGCGGGACGCTCATGCCCGCGCTGCGAATGCCACAAGCCTGGAGCGCGCTGGATTCGCAGGCACCGGCATCGAGCAGGCAACGCTGCACGCGAATGCCCTGCTCCAATGAGGTGCGCATGAGCATGCCCGTGAGTTGATTGTCGAAGATGGAAAGCTTGTCCCCCACACGCACGATAGGCCCGTCGCCCATTTCCGCGCCATTGACCGGGCGGCTGGTTTCGACGGAGAGAAAGGCGGCATCCTTGCTGAAGGGCCAGTGTTTGCCCAAATGCCAGGCACCGAGGAATCCCACTTCTTCCGCCCGGGTAAATGCGGCGTGAACCGTGGCATCGATGCCAAGCCGGGAGAGTTCCTTGAACACCCCGACGATGATGGCGCACCCAACCAGGTCGTCACAGGCCGGAGCTTCAATTTTGCCATCTTCAATGTTCACGTCGAATCCCCACGGCGCAAACTCGCCGGACGGCTGCTTCCGTTTCAGCGAGGCATGGGCCTCGACGAGTGCTTTGGGCACGCCGCCGATAAATTCCCACTCGCCGCTTTTGCCGGGTGATTTGACGAACGCAGGATGGTCCATGTGCGCGCCCAGAACCCATTCCGGTTTGCTGGCCCGTTTACCTTTGCGATAGGTGACAAGCAGGTTGCCAAAAGCGTCCGTGCTCAGCTCCACATGAGGCACATCAAGCAGAATCTGCTCAATGGCTCCACGGACATGATATTCATGAAATGGTGCCGTGGGTTGATTCAACAGCTTCTTGAGGATAGAGATGAGCGCATCAGCCATGAGGCACTGTAAACACATTTCCTTGAGTAACAAACATCATCGTGAAGAAGATTCGCCACGCCCTTGAGACTGCCATCGTGAGCTTTGGGACGTGGTTCCTGCCCAAGTTGCCGCGACGGGTCATCATGCTGCTGGCGCGCGCCGCCGGTGCTGCGGCCTATGCCTGCGACTGGCGCGGACGGCACACGGCCCACGAAAATCTGCGTGTGGCCTTTGCACGGGAAGGCATCACACCGGAGCAAATCCGGCGCATCGCGCTGGCGTCTTATCAAACCTTCGCGCGCACGTTTCTGGAATTATTCTGGTCGGTGCGGCTCACGAGGGGAAATTATCAGCAGATCATGCACTTCCGCTTTGAGGATCCCACTGTGGAGGAACTGGCGCGGAAGCGTGGCGCTTTACTGGTGACGCCGCACTTTGGGAATTTTGAAGTGCTGAGCAATTGCTGGGGCTTTCGTGATTTTAGTTTTCTGGTGGTTGCCCAAGAATTTAAGAACCCCGCGCTCACGGGGATCTTCGCGCGACTCCGCAGCATGAGCGGTCACAGATTGATCCCGCAGACGGGTGCCATGCTGCGTTTGATCAAGAACCTCTCCCATCAGGGCAGCGCGGCGATGCTGACTGATCTCAATATTAAACCCGGCAAGATGGCTGCGGCGGTGCGCTATTTCGGATTGCTCACTTCCGTGACCACGCTGCACACGCACATTGCCAAGCGTTTGGGCCTGCCAATCATCGTCTGCATCGCCACGCCACTCGGCGACGAGGGGTATCGCGTGAATGTGGAGTCGGCGTTGGAGCCGGCTGATTTCGACTCCCCCATCAGCATGGCGCGGGCGGTATGGGAACTTTGTGAACGCCGCATCCGGGAAACCCCGGAGGCCTGGATGTGGATGTATAAACACTGGCGTTACCTCCCCACGCCAGAACTGGATCCCGCGTATCCGGATTACGCGAATTACTGGAAGCTCTTCCAGAAGCTTGTGGAGGACACTGCGGCATGAAAAAGGCGCGGAAGAATCCGCGCCTTTTTAAAGTGGTGTGAAGGTGAATGCCGGAATTACTCGGCGTTCTCTTCGACGTAACGGATGACGTCACCGACGGACTGGAGCTTTTCAGCTTCTTCATCGGGCACATCGATGCCGAATTCTTCTTCAAAGGCCATCACGAGTTCCACGGTGTCGAGCGAATCTGCGCCGAGGTCTTCGATGAATTTGGCTTCCGGTGTAACCTGTTCAGGATTCACGCCGAGTTGTTGGACGATGATGTCACGGACTTTGTCTGCAATGTTGGAGTCTGCCATAAGGGGTGTGTGTGGGGTTGCTGTTGTTGGGCGGGAGCATTAATAGGAGTGGTCGATTTCGCAACTAGGAAAATGCAATTTTTCATTCGGCACCCCTACCGGGCGTTCCCCGGGTGCCCGATTGCCGCTCATTTTTTGCGATTCCGTAACGGACTGTTCCTAGGGTTCATCCTCATCGGGAGCCTTCTCGATCAGCTCGCCCTTGAAGCTCACTATCAGGCGCTCGAGCACCTTGTCTGCGCCGCTGTATTTGAGATCATCTACCACCGCGCGCCGTTCCGTGCCGCCGCTGCGATAGAAGACGTAAGCCAGGCCCTTGACGGGCCATTTGCGCTTGTCCACCTTGAAGACATCGGCGAACCGCACCTCGGCCCCGTTGGGCATGATCATGAGTTCCGGGTGGCCGATGAGTTTCTTTTTGAAGTCGAGGAGCACCTTCAGCCCCACGAAAAGGGCCACCGCCAACATGGCCCCGCCCCATAAGAATTGTTGGGCGATTTCCTCCTCGCTATGCTTCTTTACATTCTCGTTCCATCCGAGTTGAGCGGAGTAAGTGTTCCACTTGGGAGGCTCTCCATTCTCGCCCGTGGGCAACCCTTGCGCCTGCGCCCCGGCCTTCCAGTCCTCCAGCTTCCCGGCGGACCTGGCCTCGTCGAAGGACTTGATGAAGGTGGTCTCAAACCATTCCTTTTTTTCCGCTTTTTCGTTGTCCTTGCGATAGCCGAACTTCCCGTCGTAGCAAAAATACAGCCCCATCCCGACGAGCATGGCGGCGAGAATGCCCATACGCTGAAAGAACCACCGCGTCACGCGGCAGGTGATGACTTCATCCGGTGGCATATTTGCTGGCTCGCTCATTCTGGCACATTACAACCCGAAACCGGGAACCGCGCAACCCCGTGTTCCCCTTAATGCCGTGCCTTCTGGCAGTCCATTGCCTGCAAAGAAACTTGCCCCGATTCCGAATGCGACGAAACTGCGGCCACGATGAATACTTTTCGTTCCGCCTGCATCCTGCTGGCGACTTTAACCTGCACCTTGCTTCCCGCCCAAGAATCCGGCGGCCCTCCGCCGCGCAATCCCCCCACCGGCAAGCCGCCTGAGAAGTCTGCCATTAAAAAAACCGGTGACGTGACTTATGAAATGGGCAGCATTCTGTTCAATAGCGAGACCCGGGAAATCCGTGTCCCTTGCAACGTGAACATGACCGAGGGAACCATCGAATACGCCCTCGTTTCGGAAACCGGCAAGACCCACGAGAGCCTGTTGAAAACCAAGGTCAAACCCTTCGATCTTCAGGTGGCCTTGCTCCTCTGCCATTACGAACCTCATGCCGGTGAGATCATCAAGACCCTCTTCGATCCCCCGCCCGATCTTAAAGCGATGGCCGCCATACCGATGGCCAAAGCAGGAGCGAACCGACTCAAGCTTAAACTCGAATGGAAAGACAAGGATGGCAAGGCACTCGCCGCCGCACTTGGCGACTGGATACATGACGACGCCACGAACAAGCCTCTCGATACCCCCCACTGGATCTTTAACGGCGCGGATATCGGCGACGGCATCTTTTCTGCCGAACTCGACGGATCGTTCATCTCGGTTCACTTTGATCTTGGCGGCATCATCGGTTGCGCGGCGAATTTGATCGGGAACGACAAAAACTGGGAACTGGACACAGAACATATTCCGCCCTTTGACTCACCCGTCACGCTCGTCATCACGCCAGTTGACGCTGCGCCCAAAAAATAGAGATTTCTTATGGGTTCCACACTTGAAATGTTTGTTGTGGTTGCGCAGTTGCTGTCACTCGTGGCAGGAATAGCTGGTATGATGTATTTCCCTAAATACCGCCCTCTACTCAATCGTATTGTTGTTGGCATGACGATTGTTTTATCCGCATATGTGACATGGAATATCGCATTTATTTTTTGCACTTTTTTTGGCTTATTTATTGATAGTATGTCCATTGATTAAAAGCCGCACCTAATTACGAAACCAACTTATGAAACTCGCGCCCATCCTCATCGCCACCTTCGCCGTCAGCCTGCTTCACGCGCAGACCACCCTGCCCGACCGCAACGCCTCACTCAAACAGGAAATACAGCTCTCCATCGCGCGTGGTGTCACATTCTTGAAGTCGCAGCAGAACAAGGAAACCGGCGCGTGGAGCACCCCAGATGAACCCGCCGTCACCGGCCTGGCCCTCACCGCGATCATGGGCGATCCCGCGCGCAAACCCTCCGACCCCCAGCCAGCCGAAGCGAAGCGTGGCTACGATTTCCTCTTGAAAAACGTCAAGCCCGACGGCGGCATCTACGGGAAAGGCCGCGCCAATTACAACACCTCCATCGCACTCATGGCCTTCGTCATGAACCCGCTTCCCGAATTCGAGCAACCCATCCTCAAGGCGCGGAAGTTCGTCGTCGGCCAGCAAAATGACTTCAGCAAGGAAGGCGAACCCAACAACCCCTTCAACGGCGGAGTCGGTTACGGCACACCCAAACCCGACTCCCCCGCGCATGCCGATCTCTCAAACACACACTTCGCCATCGAGGCCCTGTATTATTCTAAAAAACTCTTCGAGGACACCGGCAAGCCCATCGACAAGAAAGACGACCTCGACTGGAACGCCGCCATCAAGTTCATCGAGCGCTGCCAGAACCGCCCCGAGTCCAACGACCAAAAGTGGGCCAGCGGCGATCCCAAGAACGCAGGTGGCTTCGTCTATGAACCCGGCAGCAGCAAGGCCGGCGTGGACAAACTCCCCGACGGACGCACCGCCATGCGCAGCTACGGCAGCATCAGCTACGCTGGCATGATGAGTTTCATCTACGCCGGACTCACCCCGGACGACCCCCGCGTGCAGGCCGCCCTCAAGTGGCTCGGAGAAAACTACACGCTGGACGAGAATCCCGGCATGGGCGCGGAAGGCCAGTTCTATTATTACCACACCATGGCCAAAGCCATGACCGCCGCTGGTCTCGACGAACTTAAAACCAAGGACGGCAAATCCATCAACTGGCGTGACGATCTCGCCCGTAAGCTGCTCAACACCCAGTCCGCCGACGGTTCATGGAAAAATGTCAAGGCCGCCCGCTGGATGGAAGGCGACCCCGTCCTCGTCACCGGCTACACGCTCATGGCGCTGGAGCATGTTTATCATTCACTGAAGTAGGGCTTGAATCAGGGTGCAGTCAGTAACACGGGCCTCTGGCCGGTGGGTGTCGGGGGCTTCTCGCCTCCGACGATTGCAGGCGAGAGGCCCGCAACACCCATAGCCGGGACGGACTGCATCGAGGGGAGCAGAATGGTATGCAGGGGGGATGGATCAGAACAACCTTTTTACTTTGGCACCGGGATTAAATTCACCTTGGAAGGTCGTGCGTAGCGGCTTGGAAGATGGTGGGGCGGGGAGCAAGTTTTTATATGTGGACATTGAAGTGGATGCGGGAGCGCAAATGCCCTGTCCTGTCTGCGCTCAACTCTGCCCGCTTTATGATCACGAGGTGAAGCGGTGGCGGCATCTGAATTTCTGGCAGCACCCGGCGTATCTGAGCGCCCGGGTGCCACGAGTGCGATGCCCGCAGCATCATGTGAAGCAAGTTGGGGTGCCTTGGGCGCGGCCAGAAAGCGGCTTCACGCTCATGTTTGAAGCCTTCGCCATGGCTCTGGCTCGGGAGATGCCCGTGTCCGCCGTGGCAGAACTCATGGCAGAGCACGACACACGTCTGTGGCGCGTGGTGCGTCATTATGTGGCCTTGGCGCACGGGCGGCAGGATTGGAGCACTGTGCAGGCCGTGGTTGTTGACGACACGGCCACGCGCAAAGGACATCGTTACGCCACGGTGGTGGTGGAGATTGATCCGCAACAAGAAAATCCCGCGCGGCTCTTGTTCATGACCCCCGAGCGAACTGCGGCGAGTGTCGGCCAGTTCGTGGCAGCGATGCCCGCGCATGGAGCCAACCCCGAGCAAGTGCGACTCGCAGCCATCGACATGAGCGCCGCTTATCAAAAGGGTGTGAAAGAGCATCTGACGCAGGCCCAGATCGTATTCGATCACTTCCATGTCATGCAACTGGCGGGCCAGGCTTTGGATGAAGTGCGCAAGCAATCCTGGCCTACTACCCCCACCGCATCACCTCAGCAGCCATCGAGTCCATCAACGGCATCATCCAAACTGCCCGCCGTCGGGCCAGAGGCTTCCGCAATTTCGAAAGCCTCAAAGCTATCTGCTATTGGATAGCTGGCGGCCTCAAGCTCCAAATCCCATCAGCTTTTACCCATCCAATCTAGTGTAGTGCTCGCAAAATAGTATAACAAACTAGTTGCACTTGATGTGTTAAGGTGTGGGCATGCGTCATGCCGTATCCATTGAACTAAGTCCTGAG
>JAYVOH010000200.1:0-11194 GCA_043758025.1 Verrucomicrobiota bacterium | reverse complement strand
GGTTCAATCGTCAGACAAGATGGAGAGGGTGAGCGGCTTTGGTTCGCAGGCGGGGGCATTCACATCTGGAAGGCCAGCACCAAAGAGACCGGCGGCGCCTTTCTGCTCTTCGAGGATTTGTTGACAAGGGGTAAGGCGACTCCACTCCACACGCACCCGAACGCGGACGAAATGCTTTACGTCCTAGAGGGTGAGATACTAGTGCATATCGCCGGAGCCGAACACAGGGTCGGCCCTCGCGGTCTGGCGGTGGCACTGCGCGGTATCCCGCATGCGTTCATGGTTACCTCGGAGGCGGCGCGTGTGCTCTGTTTTGAGACGCCCGGAAACGCCGAGGCTTTCTATCGGGGTGCAAGCGAACCGACCAGTTCGGAAAGCGATGTGTCGAAACCGCCTGACTTCGCCAGGGTGGGCGAGTCCGCAGCACGTAATGGGGGAATCGAGATTATCGGTCCACCTCCCTTTCATCTGGCCTAACCATGCGCTGCAGCGAACGGCGGCATCGCATCACTGTTGCAATCGGCGCGTCTCGCTGCCGCCGTCGCTGAGCTTGGGTCGTTAGGCGTTGCTACGCGTCTGTGAACCGAGCCGAAGCCATCGAGATTCTTCTGCGGCATCAACCGTTGCCACCCGACAGCCTGCTCTCGGAGGAGGTTCTGCGCGAGTTCGACGCCGCACGGAAATACTTTGTCGCCAATCCCGACCCAGACGCCGTTCCGCTCTTACTCAACGCTTTCGGCGACGGCAGCGGTTACGGCGTGTATCAGCTTGTCGAGGACGCCATTCGTCCGCTTCCTCCCGAGATTGTGGTTCCACAGCTTATCGCTGCACTCCAGATCCCTCGTCCCTGGATGCGCTATTGGGCCGCAGAGGTTGCCGCCAATTTTCCTGACCCTGCGCTCATCCCTGTGTTGGCCCCTATGCTTCTATCGGCAGACACCGACTGCCGAGGGGCAGCAGCGACCGCACTTAGTTTCATCGCTACACCCAAGGCGTCTGCCATACTCCGCGAGGCTTATGCTCGCACGCGAGACCCTTTCCTACATGAGATTGTGGACGCCTTATGACAACAGCCGCAACGCCTAACCCCTATGAAGGGTGTCAAGTGTGAAAGTCCCCTTCATATGTTTTCAGCTGGGTTTTGAGTTACATGGCTTGAGTGGGTTGAGGTTCTTGGGTGTCTTTGGCAAGGGTGGACTCGCTTTGGTGCTACTAGATTCTGGGCTGCGCCCGTTGGTCAGTGGTTTTCGGCGAGGGCGCCAAAAACGACACGCGAGGGCGCGTGTGCTCCCCGAAGCCCGCCACTTGCTAGGGCTAATGTTTAGGGATCTATAAGGACAGATCGGATTACTGCGCGCGGGTAATTTACCCGCTTCGATCCGCGACGTGTGCCCCGTGGACAAGCACTTTGTGCTCCCATCACAATCCGATGTTCACCACCAGGCCGGGAACGGCTTCTTCCAGCTTCTTCGCTCCGGCTGCTGTGACGCCGGTCTGCCAGACGAAGAGTTTTTTTAACTGCTTGTTCGCGGCGAGTTTGGCGATGCCAGCGTCGGTGACTTTGGTGCCGTAGAGATTTAAGTATTCAAGCTGCGGCAGGGTGGCGAGCCGGGCCAGACCGGCGTCGGTCACGGCGGTGTTCTCCAGATGCAAGCGCTCCAGATGGATCATGCTGGCGATGGTGGCCAGCCCGGCGTCGGTGACTTTGCTGCGCCCCAGGTCAAGCCAGACGATCAGTGAGGCGACAGGCGCCAGCTCGGCCAGCTCCTTGTCGCCAAACTTGTCGGCGGCATTGATGCAACTGAATCGAAGCTGAGGCGTGTCCTGCGCCAGCGGCAAGAGCGAGGCGCTGAGCGCGGAGACTCGGGCGGTGACTTCCTCGACGGTTTTTTTCTCAGCGGGCGTGAGGGGTTTGAGCTTGGGTTTGTCGGGCTTGGGGGCGTCGCCCGGCGCGACGGGTGTCAGGGTGAGGGCGACCTTTTTGATGAAGCCTTCCATCTCCGGGGTCTTGGTGGATGCGCCGAGGGTTTGGGTTTCACTGGCTCCGTTTTCGATCCACCATTTCAAGATGGCGATTTCTTCCTTGGCGGGTTGCTTTTCTTTCTGCGGAGGCATGTGGTCGTCGTCGTCCATGGGGAGGCTGACGCGCTTGAGCATGAGGCTGTCCTCTGGCTTGCGCGGAACGACGGTGGTCGCGCCATCGCTGCCGCCTTTCATGAGATCGGCGAAGGTGTCCATGCGAAGCTTGCCCTTGGTTTTTTCCTTGCTGTGGCAGGCGGTGCATTTCGAGGAGAGGATGGGCGCGATGATGTCTTTGAAGACAATGGCGTTCGCATCCAGCGGCTTTGACGCGGCGGCCTCTGCAGGCTTTGCGGTCGCTTGTTGAAGACCCAGGATGACGGGCGGCGCGCCACCGCCAGAGCCACCTTTGCCATCGGCCACAAGTTTGGAGACGAGCGGTTTCAGTTCATCGGGCAGCTTGGCGTCAATAACTTTGAGTTCTTTGCTCGCGCCTTCCTTGACCCACCAGGCGAGGAGTGTGATCTCCTCTTTGCCGGGCTGCGGTTTCTTGGGCGGCGGCATGTGATCGTCATCATCTAGCGCCAGCTGCATGGATGTGATCATGCGACTTTTTTCCGGCTGGCCTGCGACGAGGGTTTCGCCGTTCTTGCCTCCTTTTAGGATCAGCTCATAGGTATCGAGGCGGAGGTCGCCCTTGGACTTTTCAGCATTGTGACAGGGATAGCATTTAGCTTCGAGTATGGGCGAGACCAGCGCGGCGTAGACCGTGGCACCGGAGGCCGAGGCGGGCGACTGACCGGTGTGATTTACCGGGGGCGGAGTGGTTTTGCCCGGCTGCGCTTTGACCGGCTCGAAGCGGGCGAGGATGACCCCTTCAAACGAGGTCACGATTTTGGCCAGCGGCTCGGGAGCGTCTTTGATGAGGTAATCGCTGCCGTGAACGAGGTTCCCGCCGAAGTGCGCGCCCATGCCCAGGAAGGCGAGCGTGAGCGCGAATACTCCGCGATAAAGCATGGCGAAGCGCGGCGCGGCCTCCATGATCAGCCGGAGCATGAGCGTGAGGATGATGCCCACCGCGCAGGCAATCCCCAATGCCTGATGCGCATAAAATTCCGCGCTGTTGAAGCCGCCTTTCCGCGCCAGGAAACTGCCAAAGATCACGGCGATGACCGCGCCCCAAGCGCCGACCATGAGCGTGAAATTCAATGCGGGCGCGAGAAAGGTGGTGGCTTTGTGCCTGAGAAAAATGAAAAAATCCATGATGGCCGCAAGCACAATCACGCCAACCGGAAGGTGCAGGGCGACAACATGGAAGTGCCCAAGAAACTTCACCCAGTTCGGAGTTTCCACCACGTGCGCGGCATCAGTCAGCGGCGGATAGGCGAAGAGCGAGATGGTGAAGACGATGGCCAGCCCCACGGCGCCGAGCCAGAAGGCATTCGGACGCTGCAAGGAACTTGGCAAGGCCGGGATGTTGCTGGAGGGTTCTGACATGGGTTTAGTGAGACTCAATAATAATACGGTCTGGAAAGTAAAAAATCGCGTCTGCGAAAAGTTATCTCAAAAAAAAGGACGGATGATTCATCCGCTCAGCCACCATAATATCCGAGGAACAAATCATCCGGCACCTGCATGATGGTGGCCACGGCCCAGAAAATCAGAAAGCCACACACCAACAGTTTTTCCAGGGAGATTTTGATTCCGGCAATGGTTTCGTATTCATCCTTCAGATAATGATGCGCCACCGCGGCACAGAAAAACATGGGGATCAATGCAATCGACTCAATGAGACGGCTGCCAACTTTCAGCGGCGTGAACCAGCCGAACAAGAGCACGAATACGGTCACCAGAACAACAATGAACAAAATCTCCCATAGGCACTGCAGGGTATCTTTGGCTGCATCACGCCAACGACGACTGATCGCCCAGACGGCAATCGCCGCCCAGACGGCGAGCATAAAGCTCAGGAGAGGAAAGTCGATGAAGCCAAACTTGAACATGGACCATAGCCCCTTTCTCTCGCGCGCCTTGATGTCCTCCCATGTGTGATTCGTGAAATATCGCTTCGCGTTTGGAAGCAGGGAGGGATCGGACGGAAGATTTTTCGGACTTTCGTCGATGTCGAGCTTTTGCAGCATGTGTTTCTCATCCTGCATCTCCTTGCCGGGCACGGGCGGCTCGCACCACATGTAGTATTTGCTTTGGACGTTGTAGAAGGGATCACCGAAGACTTTCCATGACGTGAGCAGATAAGATGACATCGGCAGGATGTAAGCCAGCACCACGATGACCCCGGCGCGTGCATAGGGCCAGCGCCGGCCTTTTCCCGCGAAGATCCATTTCATGCCCAGAACGGCGAGGAACATGCCGAGCGCCCCCTGGGCCGAGGCCTTGGTCTGGAACCATGCGCACAGCAGCAAACCCGCGAGCACAGCGTTCCACCACACCGGGCGGCGCAGGGTCTCCACCAACTGTGCGCAAGCGAGAGTGATGAGCGTGGCCAGAAGAATCTCCGGCTGCACATAGGCTGCTCTTAATATGTATGACTGAAACGCCACCACCAGGCAGAAACAAATGCCGAGCCAGTCACCCATCCATCGGCGCAGAAATAGAAACAACACCAGCAGGCAGGCGAGCGAGAGAACGACGTTGAACGCCTGGGCCACGGGGAAGAACTGCTCCGCCGTCATATGCGGATGCGTCGCCAGAGAAAGCACCCGCGCATAAAGTGGCATCCTCATGCGCGGAATGAACCCATTGAAACCGGGTGTCGCGAACGATTTCGCATAATTCATGTAAACACGCTGGTCGTTGTATTCCATCAGCAGATTGTTCATCCGCCCATGACGCAGCGCTGCCCCGGCATACCACAGCGCCAGTGCCAGCAAAGCAGCTCCCGTGAGCACCCGGAGCCAGCGAGGAACTGGCTGGCCGTGGCCGAGAATGGATTCAATAAAGGCTTTCATCCGCATTGCTTCCATCGCACAAGAATCTTGTCCTCGTCAAAGGAGAAGATGACCCCGGCATCTCAAGGAGCAGGACGGTTCACTTATGTTTTTTCCGGGCAGGCGGCGGTTCGGCTTTGTCTGGAGCGGGATTCTGGATGCCAGCCAGATAATACATGGTCAGGTCAAAATTATCGCTGTCCGAAACCAAGCGCTCTCCTTCGAGCTGGGGCTGGTCGGAATATTTCTCCAACGTCAGCTCATAGCTTGATCCAATTTTTAAGTTCTGCGGCACAATCTTGGCGTCGAGCACACCCCAGTCGGCCACCTGGATTTTCTTCTCGGTCATGGAACCGGCAATCACCTTCTCAACCTCGTAATCCGCCACAATTAACGCGCGCCGATAGGGCACGATCGATTCAGGAGATGGCGGACTTGTTGTGGAAACCAAACGCGCCCTGACCACTGTCCGGTCCACCGGTTTGCGATCACTGAGTTTTTGCTGGAATAGCCTGTGGTGCTCCTCGGCCTCCGCAACGCTCAACGCCCGGTTGTAAATCGCGACTCCTTCGATGTCGCCGGACCAGTCGGCCGAGCCCTCCCGCCATTCGTCGCCAAAGACCAGATGCTGTTCCGTCCAGGTCGAAAAATCTGCAGCGGGACACTTCTCGTCGAAAACTTTTTCCCCATTCAGATAACAGACGATTTGTCCGGGCTGATAAGAGACCACCACATGCTGGGCTTCGCCCACCTTGAGCTTGCAGAGCTTGAAGACTGGCTTGCTGACATTGGGACCGGTGAGCGACGTGCGAATGCGAAACGTCAGATAAGTGTCATCCTGCTCCAGGCTGAAGTTACGCGACCGGGGAGTCGAAGAAAAAGTGATGATCGACGTGGGCTGACGCGTGCGTTTCTGTTCCGGCATGATGACAGCCTCAATGCTCATGAGGTTGCTGGACTGAAGCGCGGCGAGCAGTGCGGCGTCGGCATCCCTGGCCACAAATGACCCACGGGAGAGATCCATTTCTCGGTTCCGGCCAAACACTGCCATGCCGCGCGGCTGCGCGATCACCGCCATTTTTTTGTGCGTCTGCGGATCCTGGATCTGCCCCTGGCTGGCGCCGTTCTCCCAAATAAAGACCCAACCTTCATTGGTGCCGGGCCATTTTTTATTCGATTCAGGCTGCGTTGTCTTGCTTTTCCCGGACTCGTTTTTCTTGCCGCCAAGTCCGAAAAGCCTCTCCAAAAATGATGCGCTCCGGGGTGTTTTCTCTTCTGCATTTTTCGCCAACCCGGGTTTCGTGATTTCCCGTCCGGAAGCGGACTCAATCCAGACATCGGGATAAAAATCCCCGCGGTCATTGCGCGTCACCCGCAGCCATTTTTCCACCGAACGGAAATCCGGGCTGAATTTGCCGAGATAAATCTCCACACCGGTTCCGCCCCGGCTGATCTGCTTGCCGAAGGGGCCGGTGACGCAGATAAAAGCCGGATCGTTGCTCCAGCGCGGATGATAGACCTCGCTCTTTTTCAATTCAGGATGATTGTTGATGACCACTTTCCAGCCGTTCTTGACTCCGGGCTGATACATCCTGACCGCGCGATGCGATCCCTCAAATATCCAGCAGCGATAACTGTTGTCCGGTGACATGGACGGCCAGCAGCCGCTGCCCAATTTGGTCATCCCACCAGTCGGGAGGTCGGCCAGCCCCCCCATCGGCCAGGGAAACGAACCAGCCGCTTTCTGGCCGTCGTCGGACAGTTGAAAATCCTCCATGGGGTAGGTTGGGTTATTCCAGACATTCTCCTTGATGGAAGGCTGGCTGATCTGGAAGCGATCCACGTTTTTGCCGCTTGTTGGCTGGTGGTGCTTGTCCAGACCATTGCGCACATAGACCCACTCGATGCCATCCGCAGGATTCTTCCAAACAGCCTCGGCGATGCCGGATGTCAGCTCACGCAGACCGCTTCCGTCCCAGTTCACCACGAAAACCTTATGATCCACTGAGCTTGTGAAAATCACCCTGTCCCCCTTGGGAGTGATCATTGGTTTGTAATAATTTGATGCTTTGGCCAGAACGGGCTTCGCTTCGCCACCGTCCGCCGTGTCCAGACCCATCAGCCGCAGGTTGCTGCGCTCCGCCTGGGCATCCGCGCCGTTGCCCAGGTCCTGGCTCCACACCACTCGCGTTCTGCTTCCAGTGAAATTGGCAATGTCATCTGCCGTGCCAGCCTCAGCAAAGGTGGCCATCATCGTCATGACGCACACCGCCGCCTGCCACACCTGACAAAGGCCGGGGCGCGTTGCGCGTGGCAGGCTGGGTAATTCCAGCGTTGTGCTGGCCATGACCATTGAATAAATATTTTTTGAGATTTTCATGATAAAATTGATGATTGCTTTCCATTCGCGCCAAAGGTGCCTGCGCAGTTCATAGATTTTCCGCTCGCATGTCTTACCGCTGCTCGCTCGGTAAATTGATCTGCTTAATTACGCCGTCAAAATGACAGGCTCGCATCATAGCGGGATGGATTCTTCAAGGCTCAGACCCGACAATCTTCTCCAATCCGGCCACATTGTCACGCATGACACTGAGGAAATCACCGTTCTCCGGCCTATTAGCACATGGATCGAAGACAACACTTCCCACCCCAATAGCCTTGAGTTTTTTGACTGACTCCTCCCTTGGCGTGCCCTCCCAGATCATCAGCCTGGCCGGATGGGTGGCGAGTATTTTCTTCAAGTCATCCATCTGCGCATCCGTCGGAATCTCCTCCGGCTCCCAGAGAACCGACTGCAAGTTGATGCCGTAGCGTCTCGCCCAGTATTGATAAACAGGGTGCGATGCCACGACCGGCCGACTGGCGAGTTTCTTGCCCAGAGCCTCCATTTGTGAATCGAGCGCCAGCAGGTCTTTCTTGAACGCGTCGAAGTTCATGGCGAATTGCTCAAAGGATTCGCCATTCGGTTTGAGCCGTTTGAATGCCTCGCAAATCGCGTCGGCCTGCGAGATGGCCTGTTGGAAATCCAGCCAGGTGGTGAATGCGGTGCCGTCATGCGAGTGCACGCCATCCTTCCCGTGACTGTGGGTGACGGAGCTTTTCGCCATGATGAACTTGTCCTGAAATGCTGAAGATGTGTCCACGACCTTCGCTTCTGGTAGGGTTGCGGTATCCGCCCATTTAGAATAGGTGGCCCCGTTCATCAGGATGAGACTGGCCGCTTGAAAGGATGCGATTTGTTTGTCCGAGGGCTGCCAGAATGCAGGATCAACATCCTTCGGCGCATCAAAGGTCACCTCGATCTCATGACCACCGATCCACCGGGCAAAATAGGCGAGGGGATAATTGACCGCGCAAACAACCGGCAATGCGCTGGACGTTGCAACAGCATAGCCAGTCCTCCCCATTTCTTTTTCACATGCGGGAAACATGGTCAAAACCAAGAGGAGACCAAGAGGAGCGTCGGGTTTCATTGACAAGATTGATGACATCTCAGTGGCATTCACGCAACCGTATTGCGAGTTGGCGCCGATGCGCCCAGGCGCATTCGTGGTGCTGGCGGTTGTTTTGGATAGAAGCACAAAATGAACGCATTAGCCATCATCAGATTCTTGGCGCGAACCGGTATCTCTTCTGTTTGCCTATCACGCTGGCCATGCACCCATAAACATCCTCACAGAATACATTAATATTGGCATCGCAGATGCTATGACAAGATCGTGACTGAAATCAGTCATGACACACATCATCAACCAACAAATCCTATAAACAAAATCCATGAAATCATTCAACAACAGTAAATCCATTCGCAAAATCTGGTGCATCCTTGCACTCGGAGCCGCCCTCGTCCCTGCCGCCGTCAACGCCGGCACCCAGAGCGAAAAAACCCCCGTTCTGGTGACCACTAAAGAAGATCCATTCGTAACCGGTAACTTGACCGTCAACTATGAAACCCACTTCATCTCCTACGGTCAGGATGTTTGGGGAGGCGGTTCCTCATGGAATGACGCGCTGGTGCATCCTTCACTTGAACTCGACTTCAACATTGCCAAAAACTTGCAGTTCTACGTCAACACTTGGTGGGATGTGAATGATCTCGGTGTCACCACCATCGGCAAATACATTCAGGAAGTCGACGTCAACGTCGGATTCTATTACACAATGGACAAATGGAAATTCCAACTCGGATACGGTTCATGGAATTACGCCGGACAGACAGAGAGCATTATTGACGGCAAAGTCTCCTACAGCGACGGCCTCTTTAATCCCTTCCTGATGCTCCACGGACGTGTCGGTATTGGCAGCAACATTGGCCTGGACAACGGTTTGGTTGCCCAAGTCGGCATCGCTCCCAGCAAAACCTGGGGCAAAGTTACCGCCTCCCTTCCCATCGTTGCTTCCTTTGACACCAACAACTTCCATGGTGGAGACGCCGGATTTGCCTATGTGTCGGCCGGCCCTCAGTTGTCCATTGCACTGAGCAAGCACATCTCCGCCAACCTTGGAGCAACCTATTATCACACCAACGATAAAGTTATATCCACCAACCCCGCCAGCGACTTCGTTCTCGGAACCGCCGGATTTACAGTGTCCTTCTAATCTTGTGGATCAATTCCACACGCACAACCAATTCAGATTACTTCCATAACAATACATGAAAAGAAAACTCTTCCATTCTCTAGCTCTGGCTTCATTTGCCTGCGCCATGACTCAAGGGGCTTCAGCCGCAGACACCGTGAAAGTCGGTGTGCTGCACTCCTTGAGCGGCACCATGGCCATCAGCGAAACCTCGCTGCGTGATGTGCTGCTGTTTACCTTTGACGAAATCAACGCCAAAGGCGGCGTCATGGGGAAAAAAATCGATCCCGTCGTCGTTGATGGGGCCTCAAACTGGCCTCTCTTCGCAGAGAAGGCCAAGCAGTTGCTTGAACAGGACAAAGTAGCCGTAACCTTCGGCTGCTGGACTTCTGTCAGCCGCAAATCTGTGCTGCCAGTGTTCGAGGAGAAGAAGGGTCTTCTCTTCTATCCTGTGCAGTATGAAGGCGAGGAAATGTCCCCGAACATTTTCTACACAGCCGAAGCTGTTGGCCAACAGGCCACTCCAGCGATCGACTACTTGCTCGCCCAAGGAAAGAAGAAGTTCTATCTCCTTGGTTCTGACTACGTGTATCCCCAGACCACCAACCTGGTGCTTCTGGAGTATCTCCTCTCGAAAGGTGTTCCGCTCGAAAACATCGGCGGTGGCTTTAAGAAGGATGAAACCGGCAAGATCATCTCCGCCGGAAAATACACACCATTCGGTCATACGGACTACCAGCAGATCATTGCGGAGATCAAGCAGTTCGCCGCAGGCGGCAAAGCTTGCGTCGTTTCCACCTTGAACGGAGACACGAACGTCCCATTCTTCAAGGAGTATGCTGCCGCCGGATTGACCTCTGAGTCCTGCCCTGTGGTAAGCTTCTCCATCTCGGAAGATGAGTTCCGCGGACTTCCGGCCAAGCAACTCGTCGGACAGCTTGGCTGCTGGACTTACTTCCAGTCGATCAAGTCCGCCGCCAATAAAAAATTCACCACGGCATTCCAAGACTGGCTCAAAAAGAGCGATGTCCCTGGAATCGTGAAGGATGGCCGGGTAACTTGTTCGCCGATGGTGCTGAGCTATAACGGAGTTTATCTCTGGAAAGCTGCAGTAGAGAAAGCCAAATCGTTCGATGTGGACAAAGTCATGGCTGCTCTCGAAAGCGGAATCACTTTTGACGGCCCTGGCGGCACAGTCAAAACTCAAAAGAACCACCACCTTACTAAAAATGTATTCATTGGTGAAACCAAGGCCGACGGCCAGTTCAAGATTCTTAAGTCTTACGATAATGTATTCGGCGAACCCTTCCTGAAGGGCACCTTCAAACCAAAAAAGTAACATAGACAAAAAGTTTCAGTAACTTCGGTAGTGTGTGGTTACTGGGTTGAACGCCCTTCGCAGTCTGAGCATCTGGTTTGTGCCTCTCTGCGAAGGGCAACACATTTTTACAAGGAAAAATCAATCCTTGGTCATGGTTCCTGCTACACCCATTTCATGCCCTTTCGTTTTGCCAAATTGCTGCTGATTTGTTCACTCTCCGGTGGAGCGTGGCAGAACCTGATCGCGGCAGACACCGCCGAAACCAAAGTCCGCGCGATCATCTCACAAGCCTTGCTCATGGAGGATGGCAATGAGCAGGCCGCGCTGG
>JAYVOH010000199.1:0-27348 GCA_043758025.1 Verrucomicrobiota bacterium | reverse complement strand
CTCGAATAGCCGAAAAAAACGAAAGAAGGCAAAAAAGGATTAAGCCACCAGCAGATGAGTCCCTCTTTTAACCACCATCTTTAATTTTTTTCGCTTCTTTCGGCCAATTCCCCCTCTCCTCGCCTCCCCATCTTCTTCCATCACTCATCACACATCACTCTTTTAAGGTTAAGTTTCATCCGGGTTGATTTGCGCGGCAATCAACTCTAAGTCTCCCGCCCCATGTCTTCTGCCACCTCCAGCGCCCCGCGTGCCTCCAGCGCGCGCGCCAGCATTGCCATTGTCGCCAGCCGCTTCAATGAAGTCTATGTGAATGCCCTGCTGGATGCGGCCCGCGTGGAAATTGAGCAGATCATGCCCAATTCCCAGGTGATGATTTACCGGGTGCCGGGAGCCTTTGAGATTCCGGTCTGCGCCGAGTTTGTCTTGCGCAACACGGAACCGGACGCGCTCATCGCCCTCGGCGTTATCATTCAAGGCGAGACCGAGCACGGCGATCTGGTCGGCGCGTCGGTGACCGATGCCTTGCAGCGACTGGCCGTGGCCCATGTTGTTCCCGTGGTGCATCAAGTCCTGCTGCTCGACACTGAAGAGCAGGCGCAGGAGCGGTGCTTGGGCGACCGGATCAATCGAGGCACGGAAGCGGCCCGTGTGGCTGTGAACATGATTGAACTTTTTAACAAACTGCGCGTGACCTTTCCCTTCCCGCGTCAGCCCTCCTGATCATGACCAAGAAACGGGACATCCGCGTGGCCGCGATGCAACTGCTCTTCGCTCGCGATTTGCATGGCGAACTGCGTGATGTTGACCTCGGTGTTTTCTGGCAGTTGCACAGCGCAAAGCAAGCCACGCGCGAGCAGTCGGAAAAGCTCGCGGCGGAGGTATTCGCCCATCTGCCCGAGATCGACGGCAAAATCTCCGCGGCGGTGGTGAACTTTTCCTTCGACCGTATCAACATTGTGGATCGCAACATCCTGCGGCTTGCGGTTTATGAGCTGTTGCACAAAACTGACGTGCCCGTGCCCGTGGTCCTCAATGAGGCCATCGAGATCGCGCGTGCATTCGCAACCGAGGATTCCGCCAGATTTGTCAACGGCGTCCTGGATCGCATTGCCAGGGACACGCGCAATAACCAAGCGCCATACACCAAGCACCAAGCATCCTGACACGTGGCCGGTTTCTTCAAAAAACTCATCCAGCGCTTCACCAAGCCCGACATTGATTGGGACGACCTCGAAGCGCAGCTTATCTCCGGTGATCTGGGCGCAAAGCTGGCCATGAGCATCGTTGACGAACTCCAGGCCAGGCAGCGCACGCTGCACAATCAGGACATCGTTGATGTCACCAAGGAGCACATCAAGACCATCCTTCCAGCATCACCGCCGCCATTGGAACCTTTTGCGGACAAGCCCAAGGTCATTCTCGTCGTGGGCGTCAACGGCACGGGCAAGACCACCTCCACCGCGAAGCTCGCCAGCCATCTCATGAAGCAGGGACGCAGTGTCGTGCTCGCCGCCGCCGATACCTTCCGCGCCGCCGCAGTTGAGCAGCTTGAAATCTGGTCGCAACGCACCGGCGCGCCCGTCATCAAAGGTCCGCCCAGCGGCGATCCCAGCGCGGTTTGTTATGATGCCCTGACCCATGCCATCAATCACAAGGCCGACTACCTCATCTGTGATACTGCCGGACGTTTGCACACGCGGCACAACCTCATGGAGGAACTGCGCAAGGTGAAGCGCGTGCTCGGCAAGCACGACGCCACCGCGCCGCATGAAGTCTTCCTCGTGGTGGACGCCACCACCGGTGGCAATGCCTTGCAGCAGGCACGCGAGTTTAATAAAACCGTGGCGCTCACCGGACTCATCGTCACCAAGCTCGACGGCAGCGGCAAGGGCGGCATCATCGTCTCCATCCAGCAGGAAACCGGCGTGCCCACGAGGTTCGTCGGCACCGGCGAGAGCGTGGAAGATTTCAAGCCCTTCGTCGTGGATGAGTTTTTGGAGCAGTTGCTATGAATGAGTTCAGACAGAATTAACGGAATGAAACGGAATTATTCTGAGAACTGCAACGTGTTGTAACACGGCGAGAACAAGAACCGATCAAAGTATCGCAACCCTGAGGCCAAAACCATTCTGTTAATTCCGTTAATTCTGTCCAGACTTATTCACATGACCGCCACATCCACGACTCCCACCGAGCACGACGACTTGGTCAATGCGCAAATTCTCGCCGTTTCCGAAGACCAGATTCGCGGCTTTCACCGGCATCCGTTTCAGTTCGTCGCCGAGCGCACGGGGCTGCCGCTGAAAACGGTGCATGAGCGGGTGAAGGCCATGCTTCACGCTGGAGTGGTGCGCCGTGTGCGCCAGACATTTCTGGCGAACAAGCTGGCTGACGGCGGGCTGGTGGCGTGGAAAATGGATCCGGAAAAATTAGACACCGCCTTTGAGTTCATGGTCAAGGAAGACCCGTTCAGCGGACACGTGGTGCTGCGCAGCACGGATCGCGAAGTAAGCGGCTCGGATTACAAATTGTGGACGACGGTGAAGGTGCCGCGCGGCAGGGAAATTACGGAGCATTGTGATGCGCTCAAGCGACTGCTGGGCGCGGAGGAATACATCATCATGCAGCCCAAGGGCATCTTCGCGCTCGGCGTCGGTCACGTGCGACGCAAGGCGATGGAACCGGGCGACAAAGCCGACGTGCCCGCTGAGATGATCACGCCCGATCTCGTTGATCTCAGTGTTGAAGAATGGGAGGTGCTCATCGCCATGAAGCGCGACTTTTTGCCGGAGGAGATCGTGCCGGAAATTTGGGACGCCCGCGCCCAGGAAGCTGGCGTGAGCATCGAGCGATTCTGTGAAATCGCGCAAGGCTTCGACAAGAAGGGTATCCTTGGACGCTTCTCCACTTTCCTCGAGCATGTCAAACCCTCGCAGACCGGCGTGCGCGTTACGCGGTTCAACGCACTTTTTCACTGGCGTGTCCCTGAAGGGATGCAAGCCCGCGCCGGGGCCGAGGTCGGACGTCATCACATCATGACCCACGCCTATTGGCGCGAAGGTGGCCCGCGTTTTGCCAATGCGAACATCATGGGCGTGGTCCACGGAACCGAGAAAGAGCGGGTTCTGATTCACAAGGCCGCCATCGACAAGCACCTCGAAAGCGTCGGCATTCCCGTGCTTTACACCAACGTCTTCTGGGGCGGCCGCAGCGAGATCAAGCCCAGCGAAATTTCACCCAGTGTCTATCGCGAGTGGCACGAGAAATGGGCGGGCAAGGCGGACATCCTCTGATGGACTGCTTTTTGTCCGTAAGATTTCTTTTGGCAACTTCAGTATTTTTTGCTATCGAGTAATTCTATGAAGCAACTAATCAACGAATTCAAGACCTTCATCATGAAGGGTAATGTCATGGAATTGGCCGTCGGGATTATCATCGGCGGAGCGTTTGGCACCATTGTCAGCTCTCTGGTGAAAGATATCATCACGCCGATCATCGGGCTGATCGGAGGTAAACCAGACTTTTCGGGAATTGCAATCGGGGGACACAAAGTCATCAAGGACGGCAAGGAAATCCTCGAAGGTGGGATTATGATCGGAAACTTCATTAATGCGGTCCTCGGCTTCCTCATCATTGCAGCCGTTATCTTCTTCGTTTTCGTCAAACCCATCAATCGCTTGATCGCTCTGGCCAAGAAAAAAGAGGCGGAGAAGCCTGTCGAGCCGCCTCTGGTTCCGGAGGATGTGAAATTGCTCACGGAGATTCGTGATCTGTTGAAGAAGTAATATCTCACCTTCACGTTAACTCCAAGCATGACCCGCCAGAACACTGGCGGGTTTTTATTTTTCGGACAACATCCGCGATAAAATTCACTTTAAGCAGCGTTACATTACCACGTGAAATTACGCTTGCTCCGCCGCGCCATATCACTGGTTGTCCTGTCCATCATCGGAGCGCAGGCGGGTGCCGCTAATGCCAAGCCGCCGCCGAACATCGTCTTCATCTTCGCCGACGATCATGCCTACCAGGCCATCAGTGCTTATGGCGATGCGCGGAAGTTAATCGATACGCCGAACATTGATCGCATTGGTCGCGAGGGGATGATATTTGATCGCTGCTTGGTGCCCAATTCCATCTGCGGGCCAAGCCGGGCATGTGTGCTGACCGGCAAATACAATCATATCAACGGCTTCGTTAACAACTCCAATTGCAAGTTCGACGGAGCCCAGCCGACCTTTCCCAAAATGTTGCAGGCTGCAGGCTGCCAGACGGCAATCGTCGGCAAGTGGCACTTAGAAAGTGACCCCACGGGGTTCGAATACTGGAACATTCTTGCCGGGGCAGGGGATCTATTACAACCCGCCCACCATTGAGATGGGAAAGCGTGTGGAGCATGAAGGCTGCATCACGGACATCATAGGCGACGAGTCCCTCAAATGGCTTAAGGGTCGCGACAAGGCGAAGCCATTCCTGCTCATGTGCCAGCACAAGGCGCCGCATCACGTCCGGCCCCATTACGGCGTCGTTACTGATCAATACAAACTGGTGCGCTTCTACGGACCGTATGTCGATTACTGGGAGTTGTATGACCGCAAAAAAAACCCTCAGGAATTAAAGGGCTTTTTCGGTGATCCCGATTATGCCCGGATTACTGAGGAGTTGAAGGCCGAATTGCAGAGGTTGCGCACGGAAATCAAAGTGCCTGAAAAGGACGGGCCGTGGTTCTCTGGCAATACTCCCAGGAGAAAGGCGAAGTGACACTGCGTTTCTGCTTCCCGGTTGGATTCAGTCGGGAACAAACTATTTATACAAGAGAAAATGGACAATAAGGTGTCTTCGTTGTTATGATTTGGCTGTTCCGCAATTAATGATGGTCAGGGTGATTGCCTTGAAGATTGTTGTTGTCGGACAGAAACCAACAAACCAAAAAACAAATATGAAGAAACTGCTCAGTGTGTTCGCCGTTCTCTCCCTCATCACTTCAATCGCGGCTTTTGGCGCGGATGAGAAGAAGAAATATACCGAAGGATCCTGCTGCGCGAAGGCAGAGAAAAAGGGTGAAAAATGCAAGCACCCCTGCTGCGTCGAGGCAGAAGCCAAAGGCGAGGCGTGCAAAAAGTGCAACAAATAGCCTGATACCGTCCCCGGTGACGGCGTCAATCGGAGGCCGGTGCGCGATGACTCGCCACCGGCCTTTCTTTTTGCTGGCAAACATTCAGTGCTGCGCTAGATAATGTTCCCGTCAAAACCGGGCGCGCTTAGCTCAGTGGTAGAGCATTGCCTTCACACGGCAGGGGTCGCAGGTTCGAAACCTGCAGTGCGCACCATTTTGAGACCAATCACTCCACCAATTGGCTGCCGTTTTGATCGAGATCAGCACATCGTTGGATGTTCTCGAAAAAGGGAGCAGTGCCACAATCGCTTCGGCAGCGCGTCATGGGTTCACTCTTTGATCTTCAATTTCTTTTCGAGTTCTCTTACTCGATTGAGCAGCTGAGGAAGTCGCCGTAATGCCGCCGCACTTCGGAGTTCTTCCTTGGCGGGAACAGCCGGGAAGCCGAGGTAGGTCATGGGGCCGGCTGGCAGGTCCTTGGTGACGCCGCTGCGACCACCAAGGGTGCATTGCGATCCCACTGACACATGCCCGGCGATACCGGACTGCGCAGCGATGACCACATAGTCGCCGATCTGCGCGCTGCCCGCGATGCCGGTGCCGGCGACGATGATGCAATGCTTCCCGATCACCACGTTGTGGCCGACTTGAACAAGGTTGTCGATCTTGGTTCCTTCGCCGATCCAGGTGCGGCCAAAGCGGGCCCGATCCACCGCGCTGCCAGCTCCAATCTCGACATCGTCGTCAATCTGCACGATGCCCGATTGCCGCACCTTGCGATGGCGACCGTTCTGGAACTCGTAACCAAATCCATCGGCACCAATCACCACCCCGGAATGGAGGATCACATGGCTGCCCAGCACACAGCTTTCATGCACGGTGGCATTGGCAAAAAGCTTGCTGCCCTGACCGATGCGGACGTTGCGCCCGACGTAACAGCCGGCCCCGACCGCCGTCCCGTCGCCGATCTCCGCGCCGTCTTCGATGACCGCATTGGCACCCACGGAGATGCGGCTCAAATCCGTATTCACACAATGGCCCACGACTGCGGATGCATGAATGCCTGACTGAAAAGCTGTGGCATGGAAGCCGTAGGTGTCCACGACGATCTCGAAAGAGGCCGACGGATCAGCCACGGCGAGGCAGGCAACATTAGGGGGAAATACCGACCATTCCGAAGGCACCAGGACCGCAGTGGCCCGAGTATCTTGGAGTCGTTGCTGGTAGCGGGAGTCGGAGAAAAAACTCAGATCACCTGGAAGCGCCTCTTTCAGCGAAGCGAAGCCCGTGATCATGGCGTCGGGTCCGCCCGTCAGGATTCGCGCTGAGAGAAGGTTGGCGAGATCCGACACTAAAATGTTCATTCGCCCCCATCGCACACAGCAGTGCAATAAGACAATGGAATCACCGGGCACAATTTTGACTTGAGCAAATCTGATGATCGCGGGCAATAAAAAGCGCAGCAGAGCCCAGCCCTGCTGCGCTTTGATTGCTTTATCTTCGATTAGAAATGGATCACGAAGTCGAAGGTGTAGCGGTCATCCAGCAGACCATAAGGTTTCGATACCGCCTTTTCATAGCCGAAACCGAAGTCGAGGTTCTTCGTCAAGTGAGAGCGGAAACCGCCGCCGAGCGTGAGCTGGGTGGAGTGTCCCGCCGCCGAGCTGCCAAAATTCACCAGATCGTAACCTTCCGAAGTCAGCGGAATGCTGCTGCCGGAAGAGAGAACTGTGTAGCCGTTCGCCGCGATGAAAGGGTGGAACCACTGGCAAACGCGATAGTCGGCCTGAAGATGATAGTGCAGTTGAGTGCTGTTCGCGTTGGTATCGATGGGGGCGAAGATGCCCACATTGGCCAGCAGATGGAATTTATCGAAGCCCTTTTCAGCGGCGACGAAGACGTTGAAGATGCCTGAGCCACGGCCTTGCTGGACTTCAGCTTCTCCGCTGGGGATTTCAAACAACACGCCTGGCGTGAGGATGAACTGATGGGCTTTGTCGTCGATGAGGGCGTATTTCATGCCGACATTGAGGTCGCCCCAGCCTTCTAAAGTTGGACCGACTCCGGGGTGGATGACATTGTAGCCTCCCTTGGTGAGCATAAAGCCGAGGCGCTCGGTGGCGGCCCAGCGCAGTTGGATGCCATAGACTTCAAGGTCTCCGCCCTGGGTGAAGAAGTCTTTGGACAGATGCTGGTAACCCATGACCGGGCGAATCTCCGTGCGAACGATCGCATCTTCAAAGACGATGGGATCAGTGACAGGATTGAGCGAACTGTCTTTCCAGTTCACCGCCTGATCGAGGGTGGGTGACGGTTGCTTGCCGCTGTAGGCCGTGCCTGCGCGACTCGTTTCAAGGCTGAATGCTCCAATGAGGAGCAAACCAAGTGGAAGCATGATCAATGATCTCATGCGGACTGTGGGGAGTGTCGAGGTGTTTAACATAACAGTTATATTTAGTTGGATTAACCTAACTGGTCACGACCCAAGGGTCTTAACCAGTCGATTTATCAATAAATACTAAAAATCAGTTTAACCGTCAAGTCATTTAAATCAGATGGTCGCAAAATATTTAAAAAAAAGATTGCACGACCATTAAGATGTTGTTATTATTTTTGAAATTATTCCCAAATCCACGACTTATGACTGCGAAAAGAACCCGTAAATATCTTCTTACAGAGACCGATGAACTCACGAAGCCCAAGGATTTGATCCTGGTGGTTGATGATGAAAAGGCGCAGCGCGATCTGCTGATTGCAGTTCTGGGAGGTGCTTATGAGGTAATTGCCGTGCCGACTGTGGCCCAGGCTTTGATCAAAGCGGAGCACACACCGCCAGCCTTGGTCATCATGGATTATTCAATGCCTGAAGAGAGCGGAATTGAGGGATTAAGAAGGATGCGGGAAATTTACCCCCATCTTCCCATTCTCATGCTCACCGGTCATACCGATCTGGATGTGGCCAAAACCGCCATCAGCATGGGTGCGGTGGAATATGTGCTGAAGCCATTTGAGCCGTCAGATTTGTTGTCGGTCATCGCCCGCTCTATTATGACGGCGAAAACTCGAACTGAAAATCCGGCGGTTCCCTTAGCGGAAGTTTCATACTCCACGCAAAGACGCATGGCGGCCAATGTTGATCTCTGGAGGAGCAGGCTGCCTACCGTCCCTTCGGAGAACCGGCTTACAGCGGTTCTTGAATCGGGACGGTCAGTTGAGGCGAAGGTTCTCAGGTTAAGCCGAAATTCCGTGCAGGCGGAAGTTTATGATCCGGCGTTTTGGATGGAGACTGGTCAGAGTGTCACCAGTTTGCAAGTTTGGTTGGGCGGGGAGCAGGCTTACAGCGGAGGCGGCCAGCTTGGCGGCATTGTTACCACGGGGCCGAGCAGCATTTGCGAGTTCAGCTTGCAGGGCGAGTGGGCGATGGCTTCCGCCGAGGCCGGTGGATCCATTTTTAACGTGGTGTCCGGTGCCCAGGAATTCGTGGCGCGTTGGCGCGACAAAGATCAGATCAAGCCCTCGTTCAAGCTGGCGATCTCGGAAATAGCGGCATTGCTTATGGAACTGAGGGACTGGCTGGGTGGAATTGAAAACTCCGTCCGGCTCCAAGGCGTTGCTGGTGAAGATTACGATCGCGCTACGGTCGAGCAGCTTTACCAGGAGGTTTCACCTTCTCTTAGCGCAGCATTCAGAGTTTTTGAAGAAGAAGCCAGGAGCGTTCCTGACGCTCTGATCGGTTTGTATGCGGAGCACGTGCGCGCGATTTTGCATCCGTTGGTTTTGTGCGCGCCCTTTGTGCATCGTAGCTTCACCAAGCCGCTCTATTATCCGGGGGACTACGAGGTGATGAATTTCATGCTGGGCGATCCATTCCAAGGAAACTCCCTTTACGCGCGCATCTTCAATGCCTGGGTGGTCCGCAGCGGTGCCTGTGCTACTTACCGGTTCCGGGTTGATTATCTTGAAGAAAGACTTCGTGAAGAGTCACGGCGCGTGGTCAGTCAGCTCGGAAGGCCGTGCCGCGTCTTGAGTCTCGGCTGCGGTGCGGCTCCAGAGGTGCAGCGTTTTATCATGAATGACCGCCTGAGCAGCGAAACCAGTTTCACGCTGTTGGATTTCAGCGCCGATACTTTGAAATATACCCGCGAGAGGATCTCTGCGGCCAAGGCGATAGCGAATCGCGAAGTGGCGACACATGTGCAGGAATTTTCTGTGCAGCAGATGCTCGCCCATGGCACCCGGCTTTTGTCGAACCACAGCCTAGAACAATCTGGGCTACTGCAACGAGGTCACTATGACCTGGTCTATTGCGCCGGACTTTTTGATTACCTGTCGGACCGAATCTGTGAAAGGCTGCTGAACATCTTTTGGGAGCTGGCAGCGCCGGGCGCGGCGGTAGTGGCCACCAACTTTGCCCCGCCCAATCCTATGCACGCCTTCATGGATTATGTTTTGGACTGGCGTTTGCTCCATCGTGGCGAACCGCTTGTCCGTTCTTTGGCGGTCAAGGATGAATCCTGTCCCAGCCCGAGGACGGATCTTTCTCCAGGCGGGGTTGAAGTGTTTCTCAGAATGCGCCGGGCGCAAGCGGGCAAGGGTGCGAAGAGGAAGGTCTTGGCAGGGAAGGGAGCGCAAGTCGTTCACAAGGAAGCTATCTTTGCTTAGACTAGACAAAGTAATTATTGATATATTTAGTAATTAATGTAATATCCATAAATATGGATATTCCAGCCTCGTGGCGACTTCTCCAGCAACAGGAGAATAAGAAGGTCGTGCTGCATAATTTGCGCACGCTGAGTCTTATTGCCATGACCTTGGTGCCAGCCTGCTCGTTGCTGGATTATTTCTCCTACACCGTGCATTTTCGGCTATTTTTTGGCGTGCGGGCACTGGCCGCCCTTGTTGAGATTGCCCTTCTGGCCTTGTCCTACACTTCACTGGGCAACAAGCATTATCGTGTGTTGATGCTGCTGGTTCCGCTGGTGCCGATTGTCACTATTAGCTGGATGATTTACTGGCTGGGCGATCCCAGTTCGCCTTACTATGCCGGATTGTGCCTGTGCCTGGTTGGAGTGGGCTTTCTCTATCAATGGAGTTACTTGGAAAGCTTGATTGCCGTGGTGCTGACGCTGGCTTGCTACGCATGCGCTACGCTCCCGCTTTTGCATAATGTCGGCGTGGACAAGTTGAAATTCGGCGAGTTCATGAACAACGGAATCTTTTTGCTGGCCAACTGCTTCATCATTGTCACGGGCAGCCTTGTGCACCAGCGCATCCGGGAAAACGAAATTTTCTCCCGCTACACACTGGCAGAAAACCGCAAGGAGCTGGAGCAAAAAAACCGGCAACTGGTCGAGATGGACCGCATGAAGACGGATTTCTTCTCGAACATCACGCATGAGCTGCGCACGCCCCTCACCCTGATGATCGCGCCCTTGCAGCGGCTGCAGCGCCAGCATCCGGTGGAGCAGAATGCGACTTCCGGCCTGGCCTGCGAAATCGCCGGCATCTACCAGAACTCATTGCGTTTGTTGAAGCTGATCAACGATCTTCTCGATCTTTCCAGTGTGGATGGCGGGCGGGTGAACCTGCACCGGGAGAATTTCTCTCTTGGTGAATTCACGTCAGGATTGTTCACTTCGGTCGCCAGTATGGCCCAGCATGGGGGAGTCACCACCACTTTGCGTTATGAGTCCGCCATTGACCTGGTGGAGTCCGACCAAGAAAAGCTGGAGAAGATTCTGCTGAACCTGATTTTCAACGCCGTGAAGTTCACCCCTGTCGGTGGCTCGGTGGCGATGGTCGTGGAAGACAAGGTCGGCCAAATGGTGTTTGAAGTCATCGACACCGGGGTGGGCATTTCCCAGCAGCACTTGCCATTTATTTTCGATCGCTTCTGGCAGGCTGATTCATCCTCGACCCGCAGGCACGCGGGAACGGGACTCGGTCTGGCGTTGGTCAAAGAGATGGTGGGACAGTTTGGCGGGACCCTTGAGGCCGAGAGTGAGTTGGGCCGCGGCACGACCATTCGAGTCAGTCTGCCGTTGGTGTATCAGGACCACGCCGTCTTTTTGGGAACCGATCGCTTCATCAAAGAGGATGGGCACATGGGGGACACGGCCCTGGCCGCCCCGGAGATGGAGCAGAGCGCAGTGGATGGCGATGAAACGAAATCCAAGGCATCATCCACCGCCGCCTGGATCAAGTCGGTCTATCGCGAGGCCGAGCAGTCCCATTCCATGATCGCCCAGCAAGTTTCCGGGCTGGCGGGGAATGCTCATGTCTCCGATGAAAAAGAACATCATATGCGGGCGAATTTGCCTCTGGTTCTGATTGTCGATGACGATCCGGGCCTGCTGCGGTTCATGAGTTCGGAGCTGGAGCCGAATTATCGCATTCTGAAAGCCTCGAGCGGAACGCAGGCGCTGGAATTGACTGCCATCCATAGGCCTGATCTGGTGATATCGGATTACATGATGCCGGGGCTGGACGGTCTCGCACTGTGCCGCGAATTACGTGAAAGGTCCGAATCCAAATTGATGCCCATCATGCTGGTGACAGCGAGGTCGGACGATGAGGTGCACTTGAACGCCTTGCGTCACGGCGCGAATGACATTCTGACGAAGCCGTTCACGCTGACTAAATTTCACAGCCGCGTGCATAACCTTGTCCAGGCCAGTTTGCTGAGAAAGGAGATCGAGCGTCGCAATGCCGAGCTCGAACGTGCCATCGATGAGCTGCGCACGACCGAGAGGGAGCTGATTCAGTCGGAGAAGATGGTGGCGCTGGGCATTCTTACCGGCGGCATCATGCATGAAATCAACAACCCGCTGAACTTTGCCCGCAGCGCGCTCTACATCCTTAACCGTCAGGCGGCCAAACTCCCGGTCGAAGCCCGGGCCGACATCCAGGAGATCGCGACCGACATGGGGGAATGCATCAACCGGATCGCCACCATCGTTTCCGACCTGCGAATTTTCTGTCACCCCGAGACGGCGATGACCTCCACGTGCCAGATCAGCGATCCGCTGCAGAGCGCTCTGCGCATTCTTGCCGTGCCGATCAAGGAAGGCAAGATCGAGATTCGTGATGATGTTCCTCCGGAGTGTGGCGCGGTGCGTGGTGACCGCAATCAGTTGACGCTGGTGTTCATCAACATCATTAAAAACGCCATCGACGCCCTGAATGGTCACTTCGTGTCAGATGGATTACGGCCTGTTGTCAGAATCCAGGCCAGCGTCGATGCGGGAGAGATGGAGTTGCGGATCAGGGACAATGGCCCGGGCATATCGCAGGGGAATCTGGCCAGGATATTTGATCCCTTCTTCACGACCAAAGCTCCGGGAGAAGGCACCGGCCTGGGACTGGCGCTGTGCTATCGGATCGTGGTGGCACACGGGGGCGCGATCATTGCCAACAGTGAACCGCAGCAGGGCGTGGAGTTTATTATCCGGCTCCCCCTGGCTGACGTGGTGGAGGAGCGCGATGTCACCCTTGTGCAGAATAAAGTTGAAGACTCCGCGCCGGCTCTGGCCAGTTGAGCATTTTACAGTCACAACCTGTTTGAGTCATGCAAATCATAGAAGAGACACTTTCAAAACCCCTCAAAATCCTCTATGTGGACGATGAGTCTCTGGCACTAAAATACTTCCGCCAGATTGTGGAAGTGGAGTTTCCCGTGATCACTGCCCAATCGGCCGAGGAAGGCATGAAAATCATCGCAGAAAGCGGCGAAACCATCGCGGTGGTAGTATCAGATCAGCGCATGGGCGGAATGCAGGGCACCACCTTTCTCTCCGAACTGAGGAAGAGGAAACCGGATATTGTCCGGGTTCTCGCCACGGCGTTTTCCGATGTCTCCACGGCAGTGTCCGCCATCAATGAAGGATCCATATTTCATTACATCCACAAGCCGTGGGACCCCGATCTCCTGATGCAGTCCATGCACCGGGCGATGGAATGGTTCCAGATACGTGCGGAAAGGGAAACGCTGCTCAAGGAAAAATCCGCCATGGTGCGCCAGTTGATTGTCACGGATCGGCTCGCGGGATTTGGGGTGCTGGCCCAAGGCATCAACCATCACCTGAGAAATGCCCTCGTGCCGGTCGAGACTTATTTGCAACTGACCGAGAATTCCCAGGCCTCGGAGGGAACCAATGACGACGACGCGGCGTTTCTCAATGAAATGCACAAGGCGGCCCGGACTCAGGTGCGCCATATCACCAATCTCCTGGGCAGGCTTTCCACGGTTTCAAAGACGAGGTTCATCAGTAACGATGATTCCGTGGATACGGAAAAATTGCTGGTTGAAGTCATCAATCAACTGGCGGAGTCGCTGGAAGACAAGCAGATGAACGTAACCGTTTCTGTGGAGGGTGAAATTCCATTGATCCAGTGCAGTCGCAGCCGCTTGAGCCACGTCGTGCGGCTCATTCTTCAGGATGAACTGGAACTGCTCGAGCCTTCCAATGAAATCAACATTGTGCTGCGTCACTTCGAGGATGATGAAAATGACGAGCATGTGTGCATTGAGCTGAGCGACACCGGTCCCAATCTCCCGGTGGACAGACTGGCGTCGGTTTTCACACCATTTTTCGTCAGGGAGGAAAACCCCCAATATGCGGGATTGAGCCTGGCCGCCAGTTATGTGACTTTGTGTAGCATCGGCGGCTGGGCCCAAGCTTACGACGACTCCGAACGCGGAACGGTGCTGGCATTTTCCATTCCCGTCCGCCCCGCGGAGCACCCCACAGGTGGCTTGACTGCTCAGTCATGGGACGCCGCCAACCGCCCGGATTCACGCGGTGTGATGGAGGCGGTTGCTTGATGAAGAGGAAAATTTAATAATTAGTGTTTACTTAATTACCATATATATTATAATTTAAATAATGAGAAAATCATTTCAACTTCGTGCTTCCCTAGGTCCTGTGAACGCTGTTGAACACACTGTTGCCGATGTTGCGGACGGTGTGAGATCGCTTGATCAGAAGAAACCGGCTTCGTCTGAAAATCAGGCAAACAGCCAGTTCTCTGACTGCGCCAGTTACTGGGATGAGGCGAATGTGCTCAAGGCTGCGGGTAATTCATGGGCTGATGCCTACGTGATTCTTGACGCCAGTGACCGGGTGCTGATTTCAAATCAGCGCTTCTCGGATTATTTCGGCATCCCGGCGAACCATATTCAATCGGCATCGCTCGAAAGACTGCGTGCTTGCTTGGAGCCATGCATGGAATCAAAGGAAGGATTTGCTGCGAGCTGGAATGCAGTCGGTGAATATCACGCTGCCCGAAAAGTTGTGGAATGGGAAATCACCAAACCCTCTCATCGCATTCTGGAGCTCACCGTGTCCCCGTTGCCGCACGCTGAAGATGATGGCCGCTCAGCCAGGGTGATCATTTGGCAGGACATCACACAAAAAAAACAACGTCATGCCGCGCTCCAGCAAGCCCATAGGATGGAGGTGGTCGGAACTCTGGCCGCCGGGATCGCCCATGACTTCAACAACATCCTGACTGCTATCAACGGCAACATCACTCTCGCGCTTGACCAGTTGACGGCGGGAGAAATAAAAGAGGCATCGGCACTGCTGGGCGTTGTCATGGAAGCTGCGGTCGGCGGACGCGAGCTGGTTAAAAAACTTCTCAGTCATGTCCGGCAGAATGCCACGGCCACTCGCAACATGGACCTGCGCGCCGTTGTCTCCGACGTGCAGGGCTTGCTGAAGCATACGATTTCCCCATTAATCATGGTCGAATTGAGGATGCCCGGCAATTTGTGGCCAGTCGCTGGCGACGCCAACAGCATCAAACAGGTGCTCATGAATCTCTGCGTGAATGCCGTGGATGCCATGAAAGGCAGACCCAACAGCCATTTGATCATTTCCGCCGCCAACCAGTCGGGAGAATCCGCCGAGACATCACCTTGTGGCGATTTCGTGTGCCTGAAAGTCACCGACAACGGTCCTGGCATGACTGAGAGCGTCCGTGCGCGAATTTTTGAGCCTTTCTTTACCACGAAGTCCCAAGCTGACGGCACCGGATTGGGTCTGGCGATCTCCAGTGACATCGTGCAAAAGCACGGCGGTAGAATTGAATGCAAGTCGGAGCCAGGAAAGGGGACCACCTTCTTGGTCATCCTGCCGCGCACCTCCGGTGAAATCCAGTGCGAACCCGCGATCAGCCTGCCAGTGCAAGCCCCAGCTGCCAGTTCAAAAGGCACGGAAAGTGTTCTGGTCGTCGATGACGATCCGCTCGTCCGCGCCGTCCTCGTCGGTTTGCTCAGTCGGGCTGGCTATAAAGTCTTCGCCGCCAAGGATGGAATCGATGCCATTGACTGGATTAAAAAACCGGGCAACACCGCCGATCTCGTCTTGCTCGACATGTCCATGCCGCGACTCTCCGGCCTGGACACGCTCGACCAGATTCGCAGCATCAGCCCCAAGATGCCCGTGGTGCTGTGCAGCGGCTCGCTCACATTCAAACAAATGGTGAATGAAAAGCACAATCCCTCCACATTGCCGGACGCGTGCATCAGCAAGCCCTTTGAAATCCCCGAACTGACCCGGACCGTGCGCGAAGTCCTCGACCAGCGCAAAGAATCGGAACACGGGCAGAAGCAACGCTAGAGCCGCTTCACCAGCAGCGCGGCGTTGTGTCCGCCGAAGCCGAATGAATTGCTCACCGCTGCGTTGATCTTCGCTTCACGCGCAACGTTTGCGACGCAGTCGAGATCGCAGCCGGGATCCTGATTGTCCAGATTGATCGTTGGCGGCGCCACCTGATCACGCAGCGCGAGAATGCTCGCGGCCAGTTCAACTCCGCCCGCGCCGCCGAGCAGATGCCCGGTCATGGATTTTGTCGAACTTACCAGCAAACCTCCCGTGGCATGCGCTCCGAAGCTGCGCTTGATCGCCTTGACCTCGCACATGTCTCCCATCGGTGTGCTGGTGCCGTGGGCGTTGATGTATTGCACATCTTCCGGGTTCAGCCTCGCATGCTTGAGCGCCATGTTCATGCAGCGCGACGCGCCTTCTCCCCCGGGCAGCGGGGAACTGAGATGATAGGCGTCGGCGGAAATTCCGTAGCCCGCCAGTTCGCAATAAATGTGCGCCCCGCGTTTTTTTGCGTGCTCGTATTCCTCGATCACGACCACGCCGCCACCTTCGCCCATGACAAAGCCGTCGCGATCCCGGTCAAATGGACGGCTCGCTTTTTCCGGGGCGTCATTGCGCGTGCTCAGCGCCTTCATGTTCCCGAAACCCGAGAGTCCCATGGGCGCGATGCTCGCCTCTGCGCCGCCGGCGATGATCGCATCTGCGTCGTCGAATTTGATGATGCGCCAGGCTTCGCCGATGTTGTGGTTTGATGTGGCGCACGCGGTGACCACGCACATGTTCGGCCCCAGGAAGCCGTATTCCATCGAGATCATCCCGCTGAGGATGTTGCTGATCATCATTGGAATGGTGAAGGGCGAAACGCGGCTCGGATGCTTTTGCAAAAGCAGCGTGTGGTTGTTTTCCAGCGTCATCAGTCCGCCGATGCCGCTGCCGACCATCACGCCGACGCGTTCCAGATTTACCTTGTCCGGATCGATCCCGCTGTCCGCAATGGCCTGCTTCGCCGCGCCCATGCCGAGCTGGGTGAAACGGTCCGCGCGGCGCGCATCTTTGAAGTCCTTGAAATACGGTTTTGGATCGTAGTCGGTGATCTCGCCCCCGAAGTGGGTGCTGTATTCTGTGGTGTCGAATGACGTGATGTTTCTGATGCCGCTCTTTCCGGCTAAGATATTCTTCCAAAAGTCATCCTTGTTGAGTCCGATGGGGGACACAACTCCGATGCCGGTGACTACAACACGACGTTCTGACATTTTTTAATAATTGGGGTGAAGGATTCGATACGCCGGATGAGGGCGGTGAAGCAAACGGTTTTTGCGTGAGAAGATTCAAACAGGGCGCAGCGGAACTATCCTCCAAAAGAAAACCGCACGGATGGCAGACCATCGTGCGGTTTCAAAGAGATTATGCGGTGGCTTATTAAACCTCGGCCGGCTTCGCCGCTTCGGTCACCTTTTTTGGTTTGCGGATTCGCGGGCGTTTGATGATGCCGGCTTCCGTGAGAACTTTGTAAGCGCCGTTCTTGTTGATGGTCTTGAGCGCGCGCATGGTCAGGCGAACCTTGACGAATTTGTCCAGCTCCGGCACCCAAATGTTTTTGTCCCTGATGTTCGCATAAATCTTGCGCTTCACGCGCTTGGTGACGTGTCTGCCGATACCGCCAAGCTTCTTGGCCTTACCGCTGCGGTGGATGTGGTGGCCGGTGGTGACTTTGGCACCGGTGATTTGGCATTGTCTGGGCATGTGATGATCCTGTTGAAGTTTGTAGGGCTGTGAAGGTAGCGGGGAGGGCATGGGTGTCAAGCTGTGGCAGGATTTTTTAAAAACCGCGCCCGCCCCGCCCACCGTCTTGTGATTGACCTTGCCCCGTGAACCTCCAACTATGCGCGCATGAAATCCAGCAAACAAATCCGCATCGGCATTATCGGAGCAGGCGGTATAGTGAAACAACGGCACCTACCCGCGTTCAAAGTCATGCCCGAGGTCGAGATCGTCGCCGTGTGCAATTCCTCCTTGGAGAGCAGCCGCAAGTTCAGCGCGGAATTTTTGCCGCAGGCCGAACCCATGGAGCACTGGCCTGAACTCGTGAGCCGTGATGACATTGACGCTGTCTGGATCGGCACCACGCCACATCTGCACAGAGAGATCACCTGCTATGCGTTGCGCGCGGGGAAGCACGTCTTCTGTCAGGCGCGAATGGCTCGGAATCTGGCCGAGGCCCAGCTCATGTGGGAGGCTTCCATCAGTCATCCCGAACTTGTCGCCACGCTCTGCCCGCCACCTTATGGAATGAAAGGCGATCTCACCATGCAACGGCTGCTCGACGAGGGAGCTATTGGCACGCCGCACGAAATCATTCTCCACAGCATGAACGGCGCGTGGCTGGATTCGTCCGCGCCCGCTCACTGGCGGCAGCAGGTGGAAATTAGTGGGCTGAACGTCCTCACGTTTGGCATCTATGTGGAAGTCATCCAGCGCTGGCTGGGCGAGATCGTTCAGGTGCAAGCCAGCGGCGCAGTCGTGATCCCGGAGCGGCAGGGTTACAAGATCGAAATCCCGGATGTGCTCCATGTTCTCTGCCAGTTTCGCAATGGCGCGCGCGGCAGCCTGCACTTCAGCGGCGTCTCCGCTCATGCGCCGCAGGATGGCGTCGAGATTTACGGCAGCGAGGGAACCCTCGCCTACAACTTTGCCACCGATGAAATCCGCCACGGCAAAGTGGGCGGCGAGATGAACCCCGTCCCCATTCCCGCGAGTGAAGCCAAAGCCTGGACGGTCGAACAAGACTTCATCAACGCCGTGCTCAATCCCACCAAGCCCCGTCCGAAACCAGACTTCCTTGAGGGCATCAAATACATGCGCGTGGTGCAGGCGGCGGCGGAAGCGATGGAGAGCGGGAAGGCGGAGAGGGTTTGCTGAGTGAATCAGGCATGATGTTGACTGGCAGCCAGCAAACTTCAAACTTCAAACATCTTCTGAAAAAATAGAAGCACACATCATCCGCCCTCCGCGCCAAGCCGGCGGCTTGCCAGCACTGTAGCCGGTTGTTGAGCCTCGGCTTTGCGAGGCGACACCACCGGATGGGTTCCGTGATGAACCTCACCCCGGCGGGGTGACAGCCACGTTCGGCCACACCCTCAGTCATGATATTGTGGATCGTATGCGAAGCCCGGGCGTTTCCGCAGGAGTTCCCTTTCCTATCGAGAGCTGCGCTGGCAATGATGCTCCTCCTGATTCTTGATAAAAAAACCAAATGAAAATGTAGATTGAGATTGGTGGAGGTCATGGCTGCCACCCCGCCGGGGTGGGGATTTCTTGCGTCTTTGATACCGGTGGTGTCGCTGCGCTCAACCACCGGCTACAGTGCTGGGAAGCCTCCGGCTTGAAGGTGGCATGAACGATGACATTACACGCATGTCGGCGGTAGGCGCGCTCATGAAACGCTTATCGCTCGTGTGCAATCTGCATCAGCTGCACTTATTGAGTCTCGCGTAATAGGGTGACCGTTTGCTCACTTGGTGTTGGGGCCAGCTTGGCCCCGCTTCATGGGGGCTGGCAGCCCCCATGAAGCGTAATGCCATTGTGCGAGACTCAATAAGTATCCGCGACAGATATTTTTAGACGACGGCTTCACAATCCGTTTCACGCATAGGATTGCACCACACGGCGCAAGCGTTTCAACTTTGCCACCAAAATGATAAAATCCGCAACGCCACCTGAATAACAACAGGTGATTACGCGTATGCTGGAGCAAGTTGATACCTGACCTCAGGCCTTGCGAATAACTGTAACAGATCTTTGAAATCGGAGTTCATCAGGATTGTTTCTCTTCATTTCCCAAGCATCGATCACCATTTCCCACGCCGCGCCCATGCGCTCTGCTGATGTCATGGATTGTCATGAACGCAGGTGATGACCACGCATCTCGTCCAGACTCGAACATTTGACAACGGGCCATGCGGCCCGGCGATCGGCGGCTTCAGTCATGTGAACATTTTAGCACAAGGGTTATGGAATGGCCAAGCAGCATCACCCCATGATGCCCTTGAAGACGCGACCCTCATTCATGTCGATGCGTTCGGGGCGACCTCTGTTATTAAAGATGAGCTTGGTATGATCTACGCCGAGAAGGTGAAGGATGGTGGCGTGGAGATCGTGAACGTGGAGCTTGTCCTTCACGGCCCGCAGGCCGAGTTCGTCGGTTTCTCCGATCACGGTGCCGCCCTTGACGCCGCCGCCGGCCATCATCATGCTGAAGCCGGTGGGGTTGTGGTCGCGTCCGTCGCCCTTTTCTGACATGGGCGTGCGACCGAATTCACCGCCCCAGATGACGAGGGTTTCATCAAGCAGGCCGCGCTGCTTGAGGTCATGCAAGAGACCGGCGACAGGCTTGTCCATCTCGCCGCAGAGTTGGGCGTGCTTGCTCTCGATGCTCTGATGGGAATCCCATTTGCTGCCTGCGCCGTGGTAAAGCTGGATGAAGCGGACGCCGCGCTCGACCATGCGGCGCGAGAGGAGGCACATGCGCCCGAAGGATTCCGTGCGGCGGGAGTCCATGCCATAAAGCTTGCGCGTGGCTTCGGTTTCATGGCTCAAGTCCACCACGCCGGGGGCCTCGGCCTGCATACGGAAGGCGAGCTCGTAGCTCTTGATGCGGGCGTCCAGTTCGCTGTTGTCCTCGCGGCTTTTGAAATGGGCGGAGTTGAGATAGTTGAGATAGGCGAGCTTGCTCTGCTGGCGGGAGGCGGAGACACCCTTGGGCGAGTTGAGATTGGCGATAGGCTCGGAGCCGTCGTCGAGCAGGACGCCCTGATATAAGGCGGGCATGAAGCCGCCGCCCCAGTTGCGCACGCCGTTCACGACCTCGGAGTCGCTGTCCTTCATGACGACAAAGGCGGGCATGTTTTTGTTCTCGGTGCCGAGTCCGTAATTGACCCAGCTTCCGAGCGAGGGCCGCCCGCCGAAGATGGCCCCGGTGTTCATCTGGCAGACGCCGCCGGCGTGATTGATGCCGTCTGACATGCAGGAGCGGATGACGCAGAGGTCATCGGCATGTTCGGCAATGTTAGGAATCCAGTTGGAGAATTCCAGTCCGCTTTTGCCGTGGCGTTTCCAAGTGCGTCGTGAGGCGAGGAGCGGTGCCTGCGATTCGCCCATGGCGGTGATGACGCTGCCGAAGCTGGGCGGGAGCGATTGCCCGGCTAGTTTATTAAGCAGCGGCTTGGGATCGCAGATGTCGAGGTGGCTGGGACCACCTTCCATGAAGAGAAAGATGACATTTTTCGCGTGGCCTAGTCGGTGCGGAAGCTGGTTCAAGGCCGGGGTGCCGGGACTGCCTTTGCCATCGCCGAGTTCCGCAAGCAGTCGCGAATCATTCAAGAGCGATGCCAGTGCAATCGCGCCGAAGCCAGCTCCTCCACGGCGCAGGAAGTCGCGCCGGGTGTGGAGAATCTCGTGATGAGGGAGGAGCATGGAGGAGGGTTATGGGTTAAGGGTTATGAGTTATGAGTTATGAGTTATGAGTTAAGGGAGCGGAGTGCGATCCTTCATCATGCGGCCATGCGGTCAAGTGGTCGGAGCCGCCGTAGGCTGTAGGATCTTCTTGGAGCCGGGAGTTGTCGTCTGCGGCGCGGGTGAGATAGTTCATGTAACCATTGAGCAGCCGCCGGGCGGTCTCGAATAGTAAACGGCCTTCGTTGAGCAGGTCAGCGCCAATGAATTTTTCATCACGAGCGGTGATGAGGTGGTCAAGGACTTCGAAAAGCGATCCGCGCGCATTGCTGCAGAACTTGTAGTTGTCCCGGTAGTGAAAGCGCCCGAAGCCTTCGGCAATATTGGCAGTCAACGATCGGGCGCTGCGCCTGACCTGTGAGATGAGCACGAATCTTTCGTCCTTCGGCAGCACCGGACAGACTTTCCTGACCACGGAAAGCCGCAGCTCACGGCAGGCCTTCCAGCAGTCAAGACTTTCGAATGTTTCAATTCTGTTCATCTGTAGCTTGCATCCTTAACTCATAACCAATAACCCATAACTCCCAGCCTACTGTAAGTAGAGAAACTCATTGGAATTGATGAGCACGTGGCAGAAGTCGGTGAGTGCTTCGAGTTCACTTGAGCCACCGCCGTTTTTGCCGCTTGATCTTTCCCAAAAGAAACGTGCGTCGTGCGCGCTGCCAATGCTTTCGGCCTGGGCATCCACGAGGCAGTTCTGGTTGCCTTGCGGTTTGGAGACCAGCAGTTCTTCTTCATCCATTGCACCGCGCCGGACGGCCACGCGACTGAGCATTCCGTCCCAAAGACTGCGCGCATCGTGGTCGCGCCCGCCAATGAAGAGCGCGCGGTCGGGATTGGAGTAACCACTGAGAATGGGATGCGTCACAGTAACAATCTCCATCTTGGCCAGCGGATCGGCCAGATTCTTTGCATAGAAAGTAATCGTGCCGCCCGCCTGGCGGTCCTGCGCGGATTGGGGCGAGACGACAGCGGCGATGTAATAGGGCGTCTTCAGTGGGATGTGAATGTTGGACGCGGCCACTTCATAAACGATCTCACCTTGGGAGTCATTGCCGCAGAGTTGCATGACGAGATTGTTGGGCTGGTATTTTGAATCTTTGCCGGTGACTCCGATGGCCCAGCCCTTGCTGTTTTTGTCGTTGTTCCAGCGCGAGGCGATGGTGCGCACGCTGGAGTCAGCATAAACGGAATCAAGATAGATCACGGCCTCCACCGTGAAGGTGTCGCTTTCCATTTCATCCGTCTCCACGCGCAATTTTTCAAAGGCTCCGCCGGGCTTGAAGGCCACCGTGCGCACGCCACCGAGAGGATGCCGCCCGAAGAAGGGTTTTGCATCCACCAGCGGATCAATGGGCGTGAACTGATGTTTGCGTTCCCGCGCATCTTGCATGGGCAGGGCGGATTGTGTGCGGAGGAAGCGGGTGGCAGCGGAAACTTCAGCGGGTGTGGGAGGGCGTGAGTAGGCCAGTTCATAGGCACGGGAGACGATGATTTCCGGCGAGCTTCCGTTTTCCTTCATCAACCGGGCCGCCATGTTGCGCGCGCGGTGGAGCGGCCAGTCGCCGTTGATCATGAGCAAACTTTGCAATGCGGTGTTGGTGGCATCGCGTTCGGAAACGCTTTGGAATCCGGGCGGCGCATCAAGGCTGTGAAGGAAGTCGTCCTGAGAGTTGCGGATTTTTCGTGTGTAGATGGAACGGCGCGGCAGCGACGGTTCCACTCCGGGGCCGCCTGCCGTGATGATTAGTTCTCCGCTAAGCGCCAGCAGCGCATCGCGCGCCTGTTCCGCATCCAGCCGCACAGGATTCATGCGCCAGAGCAGGCGATTCTTCGGATCTTTCTGCAAGCCAACATGGTCTGGAGCGATGCGGGCAGTCTGGCGATAAGCCGCCGAGTTCATGATGGTGCGGTGCAGCCACTTGAAGCTCCAGCCGTGGGCGACGAATTCACCGGCCAGCCAGTCGAGCAGCTCGGGGTGACTGGGCTTTTCTCCCAGACGCCCGAAGTCGCTGCCGGTGGGCACCAGGCCGCTGCCAAAGTGATGTTGCCAGACACGATTCACGATGACGCGCGTGGTGAGCTGATTATCGGGCCGGGTGATCCAGTTGGCCAGCGCAGTGCGGCGTCCGGTGCTGTTAAGATTTTTTGGAGGCTCAATGTGCGCATCTTCAGGTGACAGCAACGAGAGGAAGCCCGGCTCGATGGTTTGCTCACCGCCTTTGCGGGATTTCATCACAGTGGGCGGCGCATCCTTGCCGACATCCGTGCCCACGAAAGCCAGGGGCAGGGGATTAGGCTTCAAGTTTGCATGCGCGCGCATCTGATGCTGCGCATCGTTATACACGGCGCGATCGCTGGCTCTGAGCTTGGATGATTTGGCCAGAAGCTGATTTTCATAACCCTGACGCAGCACGAAATAGGATATCTGCTTTTCATAAGCGGACTTTTCGGACTCGGGTTTCAAAGTGATGGCCTGGATGGAGTCGGGGAATTTTTTCACGGCATCGCGCATTTCCCGGTCAAGCAGCGCTCGCATGGCGGCGTCCATTCGTTTGCGCGGAGATGCGGTCGCATCCTCCCAAGTCTTCTTTTGTTTCTCGTAAGCACCAAGTTCATCCGGCGTGCCGAGCAGCAGGTCGTCGCGCCAGATAAGGGGGGCGAAAAATGCCTGGAGCCGGTAGTAATCTTTTTGCAGAACGGGATCGAACTTGTGATCATGGCAGCGCGCGCAGGCAAAGCTCAGCCCGAGAAAAAGCTCGCCGGTGGTGTCGGTGATGTCGTTCAGAATCGTGGTGCGCTGGCCCTCGGCGTCGCGCGAGTTGTATTCGTAAAAACTGTGACGTAGAAAAGCGGTGCCGATCAGCGTGTCCGGATTTTCCGGATCAAGTTCATCACCTGCAAGCTGCTCGCGCACGAAAAGGTCATAGGGTTTGTCGGTGTTGAACGACTTCACGACATAATCGCGATAACGCCACGCATCAGGGCGATACGCATCCTGCCGGTAGCCGTCGGATTCACCATAGCGCACCAGGTCCAGCCAGTGCTGGCCCCAGCGCTCGCCGTAGCGCGGGCTTTCGAGAAGCTTGTCAATCAGGCGCGTGTCCGCATCCGGCCGTTCGTCATCAATGTAAGCTTTCAGTTCTTCCGGTGTCGGCGGCAGACCGTGCAGGTCAAAGTAAATGCGACGGGCAAATTCCAGGCGGTCAGCAGAGGGAGCTTGCGGGAGATTCTCCTTCTGAAGTCGGGCGACGATGAAGTTATCGATCGAATTTTGAATTTTGAATTTTGAATTCTGAATGGCCGGCGGCTCGGTTTTCTTCACCGGCTGGAAAGCCCACCAGGCACGATCTGCATCGGTAAACCCAGCTGTCTTTTGCGTGCTGGCCTGAGGGGCGTCATTCTCCGGCCACGGAGCGCCGAGGCTGATCCATTTTTCCAAGTCTTTGATTTGTTCCGGCTCCAGCTTGTTGTCCGGCGGCATCTGCAAGTCGGAGTCTTCGTAAGAAATGGCCTTCACCATCAACGAGTTTTTTGTGTCGCCGGGCGTTACTGCGGCTCCACCGTCACCACCTTGAAGGATGTGTTGCAGACTGTCGAGCCGCAGATTGGCCTTCTGCTTTTTTTCGCCATGACACTTGAAGCACTGGTCGGAAAGCAGCGGCCTGATTTTCGTTTCAAAGAACTTCAGCGAGGCAGGGTCGATGTTCCCCGCCATGGACGATCCGCTGGAACTGACAGCCAGCAGAATGGTGGTGATGGCGCAACGGAGAATGAGAAAGTTGCGAACGGAGGAAGCGGGCATTGAGGACAACTGACAAGTGAGGCACTATATCATGACCTATAACCGGTGTTTGTCCAAGACAGATCGCGGGGTATTCAAGTCTATATTTTTTACCGATATGCCATCAAATCTCCTTCGCCCGGCAAGACTTGGAGCAAGTCACTCTGAGGGCGGTTCGATGTCCGCGTAGATTTCCACCAGCGGCAATTCGCATTCGATGGACGGCAGCTTCAAGACGCCTGAAGCACCTTCGACCGTCTGCAACAGCCAGCCTCCGCCGGTTTGCCGGCTGTAGTGGTCGATGACGGGTTCGTCCTGAGAAACGAGCACATAGTCGTTTAGCGAGGGAATATGCCGGTAGTGCCAGAATTTTTTTCCACGGTCATAGCTGGCGGTGGATTCGGATAGCACTTCAAAAATGACCGTCGGATTCAGCAACACATCGGTCTGCACATCGTCGAAGACCGGCCTGCCGCAGACCACGGAGGCATCGGGGTAAGTGTAGAGTCCCGTGTCCGAAACCCTTACGCGCATGTCGCTGTCCGTTGGTCGGCAGCGTTTGCCGGCAAGCCGCCTGTCGAGGGCGGCAATTAGTTTTGTCTTTAAGCGGCTGTGCCGGTAGGTGCCGCCGGACATGGCGAACATCTCGCCGTCGAAGAATTCGCTCTTGAACTCGGCTTTGCGCTCGATCTCAAGATACTCGGCGGCAGTCAGCTTGTGCTTGGGGACGGCGGTCATAGAGCGTAGATTATATACCTGACTGGCTAGTTTGCCAAGCTGGGTTCATTCCGACAGTAGATCAGGGTGCTTGTTCCGGAAGCATGAGGCAACTGCTGAAAAGGCTTGGCGGATAGGCTTCCCCGGCCCTTACGTCACACCAAAGCGCATAATTCCAAAGCAAGGGTTTTTCGACGACAGGCTAATAAACAGGATGCGGCGGATGCGTTTGCAGAGTCATGCCGCCAAGAGGGAGCGCAACCGGTCATAATCTCCCGCCTCCACTGCTTCGCGCTGCGCTACGGGCACCCGCCAGCAGTCGTGCAGGTTCAGGTCGTGCAGCAGTTTGCAATTGGCCAGTGGCCGGAGATCACGGACTCGGCTGCATTCCCTGAGGTTGAGCACTCCAAGCTGCTTCATCCCACTGAGCGGAGTAAGGTCCTCCACTTCACGACACATCGAGAGATGCAACTGCTCCATTCTGCTCATCCCAGCCAGTGGGATCAGGTCCGAGGCTCCGTTAAACGTGAGATTCAATTCCCTGAGTTTGGTCAGCGAGGCGAGCGGCGTTAGGTCAGTAATCAGGGGATTCCCTTCCAGATTGAGTTGCTCCAATGCGGTCAGACACGCGAGGTGTTCCACATCTGTTAGCCAGCAATCGGACAGGGTGAGGCTTTTCAGGTGCTTCATGGAAGCGAGGAGGGACCAGTCCGTTCCCTTGTTGAAATGCGCAAGGCTGAGTTCCTCCAGATGCACCAGATTAGCCAGAGGCGCGATGCTCTTGATGCTGCCTCCAGACAAAAACTGCAAACGCCTCAGAGCTGTCAGGCCTGAGAGCGGGCTGAGGTCGTCCACCTCGCCCCCGTTCACGATCTCTAATGAGCGCAGTTCGATCAGTCTGCTCAGCAGACTAATGTCGGAGACGGGGCTAATCTCATGAAGGCGCAGCACTTTCACGCCGTTGAGCGCTGCCAGCGGTGATAGGTCGCCTTTCGCATAAAACTCCACAACGGCGGCTTCCAACCTCTGCGGCGGGGTGGCAGGCACGCCGCACTTGCCTCCGAGACAGGCCACGGCAACCCCGTTGAATTCGAGCACCGTCCAGCCATCCTCTTCACGCAGCGTGTATCTCCAGACATTGGACTGCCGGAGGCTCTCGGGCACGGGCATCGCCAGCTCAGGCGCGAGAAGCCAGTCAGACGGCCCCTCTGGGAAAGTGAGCGTCAAACACGAGCGTGGATCGCCATCACCAGCCACGTTCAACTCATAGATAAAACCGAGCGCCCAGCGCTCCACATCCGTCTGGCCCTGCAACTTGGGGCAGGATTCGTCGGGGATAACGGTGATTGTATGAGACATGGAAACTCAACCTGCATGCACGAGAGGAACCACTTTGCCCGGCTTGCTACCATGGAGTAGCTGAATCGGATATGGGTTCACGCCGCCGCAGAAGGTGAGCAATAAAGCTGATGAAGCAATTCATCAAGCGCCGGGTCAAGCCCGCTCATGTCCGCTAGCAGCCTGTCGGACTTTGCCAAAGCACGGCGTTGATGCTACCGGAAGCAATGGCAGCACGATTCGTCAACATCGACCACGACACACCTTTGCTT
>JAYVOH010000198.1:0-3936 GCA_043758025.1 Verrucomicrobiota bacterium | reverse complement strand
CCGCAACAGGTCGCCCTGTATCCTGAAGAATATGCGCCCGATACACTCGGGACTGACGAGTTGCCCATCGTGCGCATCAGACTCTCGCAGATGTCGCTGCGCCGGCCTCGGCAGTGGGGCGCGTGCTGGCTGGGCTGTGAGTTGTGGAGGCAGCTCGGGGGCGATGCCTTCTGGGACGAGCATCTGCCTGCCGGTCGCGAGGGCACGCGCTGGGATCAGGTGCTCCAAACCCTTGTGCTCTATCGCTTGATCTCTCCGGGAGCGGAACCGAGGGACGAGGTAGCCAGCCGCAGGCTGCCCCGAAGGGGTGAGCGCCGTGAGGCGGCGCGAAGGGGTGAGCGCCGTGAGGCGGCGCGAAGGGCGCTACCTGTTGCGCACCAACCTCAGGGAAAGCGATCCGGCGAAGTTGTGGGAGTTTTATCACCTCGTCACCGAGTCCATGAATCGGATCGCCGTGTAGTGCAGACCTTTTGAGCCTGATGTCGCAAAATCAAGCCTTCCAGCCCCATCAACTCCTCCAGTCCGCGAAGTCGGGTTAGGGGGTGGACAACGGTTTGAAAATTATCGAGACAAAACGCGGAAGCTATGCGACGTCAGCGTCATGTGGGCATTAGCCGTCCCCTGGTGGGAGCTTATCATTCGCGGCATCATTATCTATGTCGTCGTGCTGGGCATGCTGCGCATCACGGGGAAGCGGCAGGTGGGACAACTCGCACCCTTTGACTTGGTGCTCCTGCTTCTGCTGTCTAACTCCGTGCAAAACGCGATGAACGGTGGGGACAATTCTGTTCAGGGTGGCGTGATCTCCGCAGCGACGCTGGTGGTGCTGAATTACATTGTTGGCTACGCCACCTTTCGCAGCAAGAGGTTCGAGTCGTTCATCGAGGGGCGGCCTCAAATCTTGATTCACAATGGCAAGGTGGATAAACGCGTGATGCGCAGCGCCCAGATGACGCACCACGAGTTGGAATCTGCCTTGCGGCGCGGTGGGTGCATTTGCGCTGCGGAGGTCAGGCTCGCCGTGCTGGAAAACAATGGGGAAATTAGCGTGGTCCAGAGGATGGGCGATGTCGGCACCAGCAAATGATCTGCACCCGCTTGGACACGTCATCGCTTGCGCTTTCCTTTGACTGAACTGATGGCAGGATGGCACCCGCATGCTCAAACCAAGGGACATCCTCGACGGCTATGAAATCATCCGCCCAATTGGTTCCGGCGGCTTTGGTGAAGTCTGGCTCTGCCGTTCCGAAGCCATAGGCGATTACCGAGCGATCAAGTTTCTGTCTGCATCCAACCCGAAGCTTTTGGAAAAGGAACTGGATGCCCTGACCCGATACCTCCCGACAGCCAACCCCATTCACAAAAAACGGAGCCAGAGAAATCCCGTGAAATCACGGAATTTCACGATCACTCACATAACCAAAATGTCCGTGACCGATCCTGCATCGAGAAGCTAGCCCTCTAAATCAAGGGGGGTGATTTTATTGAGCTGATTGGCACGAAACCCGCCGATCTAGTATGCGCGTGAATACAGAAACCCAAATGCAGCAAGGAATGAGCGCGACAGGGTTGCGTCATTCTGAGCACTGGGGTAAAGTTCACCTCACCCGCGAACCATAGAATGCGCACTTTCACAGAATCCGTAACCGAATCCATCATCGTTCCCGCCTCGCTTGAGACGACTTGGAGCGTGGCAGACAATCCACGCAAACTTGCGTCTTCTGTTCCGATGCTTGGACGTTTTGATGGGCCGGCGTTGCTGCAAGAAGGGTCGCCGCTCGCAGAGGTTCATACGATTCTCGGTTGGCCGCAAAAATTCAGGGGCGTTGTCACAGCGTTCAAGCCCCGTGTGAGATGGGCCATGACAAGTGCCCCGGTAACATCAGGTCCAGCTTCCTTGCCACATGATGTGGAGTATTCCTTCCAATGCACCGAAAAAGGCACTCGGGTCACAATCCAATGCGCCTATGCTCGTGGGGGGGGGTCTGCGACTACCATTTGGTAAAGCTATAGTGCGCCTGCTCATGAGAAACACACTCCAGAAACTACTGAAGCTCATCTCCGAAGCCGCCAAAGCTTCTCAACTTCTTCAAATATCAGCAGCCCATGCACAACAATTCTAAGCGCGGCTCTGTCCGCCCTGCATTTCTTCTGTTCACGGTCGCCGCGCTCAGCGTGGCGGGTTTTTTTTGGTGAAAATCGCAGGCCAAGACACCGAAGGACGAGCCTGCGGTGATTCGAGTGGCTTATGCACCAATTGTTCTAAATTTGCCATCGTATTTGGCTCAGGACCGAGGGATGTTTGCGGCAAAAGGAGTGACCGCTGACTTCAAAGTATTCGGAAGTGCCAACGACATGATCAACGCCGTGGTGGCAGGACAGGTCGATGCAGTGACAGGCGTAAGCCTTGTTCCGATTCTTCATCTGGAGACTCAACATCCAGGCAGGGTTCGCGTCATACTTCACAGCAAAATGACAAACGCTTGCCCGTATGACGGTATCGTAGTGAAAGCAGAATCGCAAATCAAGTCCATTGCTGACTTGGCGGGCCACAAGATCGGATTGTTTCCCGGAACGACAGCCGTAAATCTGATGAAGGCGTTTCTGAAGAAGCAAAACGTGAACGCGGACAAGATTGAGTTTGTGCAACTGCCTCCACCCAGCCATCACTCGGCCCTGGAGTCTGGAGCGGTTGATGCGTTGCTGGCATACGAACCGACCCTCACAACAGCCCTCAGCAAAGGCAATCGGCGGCTCTTTGGCTCTATTTATGTCGATTTGCTCAGCCCAAGCCCGATTTCGGTTTCAATCGTTTCTCGTGAGTTCGAAAAAAAGCATCCAGATACCGTCAAAGCGTTTATCTCTGTGATTGACCAATCTGTCATTGCTATCCGTGCCGACCAGCAAGCAGCACGCCAGTCTCTCAAAAATTATACGAAACTGCCGCCGGATGTCATTCCGACCGTCAACGTTGTTGAGGACGTTCTTTCCACCGAACTGGACACGACCAACCTGCAAGCCTTCATTGACTTGTTGGTTCAGATTGGCGAACTGCCGAAACCAATCTCCGCCGCTGATTTGATCAAGCCGTGATCACTGCATCGGCCGCATTAGAGCTGAATGAAGTATCATTCGGCTATACCAACAGTGCGGGATCTGGAAACATCCAACCCGTCCTTCAAGATTTCTCACTTTCAGTCCCGAGTGGGCGCATCACTGCACTGATGGGCAGCAGCGGTAGTGGAAAGAGCACGATCGCGAAGGTTGCGTCTGGCATCATTGCTCCCCACTCTGGCAAGGTATTTAGAAACGCCGAGTTTGTTCGATCTTGCGATGTTGTCTATATTGATCAGGCTCCTCTCAACTCCGTCTTCCCGTGGCTTGATGTCGGTTCAAACCTCACCGCGCCCCTGCGAGAGCTTGGCTGGAACGATGCCGAGACTGCTGCAAGGGTCGCCTTCGTCACAGACACATTCCATCTCAGGCATGTTCTCAAGTCGAAACCTCGGGATTTGTCGGGAGGTGAGTTGCAGCGGCTCGCTTTGGCCCGGAGCTTGTCCTGGCAACCACGGGTGGCAATTGTTGATGAAACACTCTCATCATTGGACCCACCAACTCGAAAACTGATTCTGCAGGCCCTGCGCAGAATCGTTATTGAGGACCACTTGACGCTCGTTCTCATCACTCATTATCCCCAAGATGCGTTGGAACTCGCTGATCGCATCGTCGTCCTCGGAGGGTGTCCTGCGTTGATTCTTGACGACTTCGAGATTGGCTTGCCTTTCCCACGTCCAATAACTTCACCAGAATACGATGCCTGCGAACGGCGCATAGGACATTCTATCGGGGGTGTAAACTTGCTTCTGTAAAAGGCGTCTCGCCTTGATCTGCGCGCCCCTCCGGGGGCGGCGGAGTGAGGCGAGCGTAGCGATGCCG
>JAYVOH010000197.1:0-3958 GCA_043758025.1 Verrucomicrobiota bacterium | reverse complement strand
CCCGGTTATCATGGTCAACGAAAGCGGCGCGTCCATTTATAGCGCGAGCGAAGTGGCGCGCGAGGAGTTTCCCGATCAGGATATCACGGTGCGCGGTGCGGTTTCCATTGGCCGACGCCTGATGGATCCACTGGCGGAACTGGTGAAGATCGATCCCAAATCCATCGGCGCCGGACAGTATCAGCATGATGTCGATCAGATGCTCCTCAAGGACAGTCTCGATGACGTGGTCATGAGCAGCGTCAATGCCGTGGGCGTGGAGGTGAACACCGCGAGCAAGCAGCTTCTCGCCTATGTCGCGGGCCTGAACCAGTCGCTCGCGGCCAACATTGTGGCGTATCGCAATGAACGCGGCGCATTCGCGTCACGCGCGGATTTGCTCAAGGTTCCGCGGCTGTGCGAAAAAGCTTTTGAGCAAGCGGCGGGGTTCCTTCGAATTCGCGGCGCGGAAAACCCGCTGGACGCAAGCGCGGTGCATCCGGAGCGCTACGAATTGGTGAAGCGCATGGCTCATGATGCCGGTGCCGATGTTGCCGATCTGCTCACGAAAGAGGAGCTGCGCAAGCGGATCGATCTGAAGAAATATGTCAGTGATGATGTGGGGCTGCCGACGTTGCAGGACATTATCAATGAACTCGCCAAACCGGGCCGCGATCCCCGCAAGCAGTTCGAGATTTTCCAATTCGCCGAAGGCGTGGACAAGCCCGAGCAACTTACCGTGGGCATGAAGCTGCCGGGTATCGTGACCAATGTGGCCGCGTTCGGCGCGTTCGTGGACATCGGCGTGCATCAGGACGGACTCGTTCACGTCAGCCAGCTGGCCGATCACTTTGTCAAAGACGCGAGTGAAGTGGTCAAAGTGCAGCAGAAGGTGCAGGTCACGGTCATTGAGGTGGACCTCGACAGGAAGCGGATTGCACTTTCGATGAAATCAAAGCCTGACTTCGAGAAACGCACGCCGGGGGAAAAACGGCCCATGACGAATGATCGCGGAGGCAATCGCAGCTTTAATGGTGGAGGAGGAAAAGCCACAGGGGGCGTGGACTGGTTTTCAGCTGCGATGACCAAGGGGAAGAAGTAGGTGTGGCACAAACTTTTGAGACCTGTTCACTCCGATGCGGTGATTAAATAATCGCTTGTTATCAATGGCTGCATGAGTAATGGGCGCGTGTTTCATTAGCAGTCATATCATGATCACGGCTTCACCCATGTCTTTTTTCAAAACACACCGCGAACGGATCATCCGCATTCTATTGTGGCTGCTGGTGCTGTTGCCGATCATGGGATCTGCGGTGCTGACCATGAATCACGCGGTGGATCAACGTTTTTTTGATGATTGGGAGCTGGTCAAATATTTGGTGATGTTCAAGGAAGGCACGCTCCACTTGAGAGATCTTTTTGCAGTCTATATCGAGCATCGCCCGGCTGTGTCACGGGCACTCTCGGTGGCGGTGATTCTGCTGGGTGGTGGCGATATGCGAGGATTGAATCTGTTGACCCTGCTGATGTTGCTGGCTGGCTTCATCATGATGGCGCGGCTCTGGATCAGGCAGGGCGCAGTAACGGTGCGTGAAGCATGGTTTCCTCTTTTGATCTGTAGCATCGTGCTTTTCACCCCGGTGCAGTGGCAGACGCTGCTTTGGGCGGACTGCTTTTATTCGGTCATTCCAGGAATGTTGCTGGTCTTGTCCATCTGGGTGGCATTCCAATCCTGGCCATGGTGGGTGCGCTGCGCGACCGGTGCGTTACTGGCAATCGTGGGGACGTTAAGTTTCGCCTCCGGGGTTTTGCTCTGGATTCTGCCTCTGCTGGTAATGCTCGTATGCGGTTCATTTCAGAATCGAGGCCAGCGCATCAAGTTTGTCGCGCTCTGGCTTTCGGTCATGGCGGTGGTCTTCGCGATGTATCTCAACATCATGGTGCAAAGCCGCGATGCGATTACGGTGGAACAGCCTCTCTTGAGTCTTCCGGGCGGACATGCGATCACTTACGACCTGCGCAATGAAGTTCCCTCCCAGTTTGCCTACCATCAGGATAATAAGAATACGACGGCAACGCACACGCCCTATTTTTTCAATCATCTGGACGAAGCCTTTGAATTCGAGCGCGCATTTTGCGGAGTATTGCTGGTTCGCGGTTGCGCGTCGGATACAAGGACGGCTGCCGTCTGGGCGGGCACGCTTGTTCTGGCCGGCCTCGGTGTTCTTATTTTTTTCTGCTGGCGATACCGCAAGGAAACGGTGTTGTTTCGCCTGCTTTTTGCACTGCTTTGCTTGGGAGCCTACACACCGCTTACGGGCATCCTGGTGGCGATTGGCCGGCTGTGGGCCGGTCATGTTCATTCCGCGCTGAACGTGCGATACCATGCACATCACCCGCAGATTATCATCGCATTGGTAGGTGCAGCATTTTTCATTGTGCGTCATCGGGCCAATGAACGCGCTGGTGATGGCGACGCCAGGGGCAGGGCATTCTGCTGGGCTTCCGGGGGTATGCTGTTTGGCATTTTGGTCATGGGCTGGCTCTACGGTGTGAGCATGATGGATGCTTGGCGCGCCGCGCGTTTGCGTAACGCCGCCGCGCAAATGGTCTGCAAGATACTGCCGGAGGACAACGCTTTTGTCGCCAGCGTTGCAGGCAACTACAAACTTACCCGACAAAGTGTGGAGACGCTGGACGGAAACGGCTTGCTGAAGAATCCTCCGATGCGCGACACCCGGCTGCTCAGCGTCCTGAAAATGCACACTCGCGCCCTGGGACCGGAGCGTGCGTTCGCAAACCGTCTTTGGAAAGAAAATGGGCGCTGGTTTTGCGAGGGCTATGCGTCACTTCCACTATCTCTTCGACCTGCGGACGGCATTCTGTTCGCCTATCGCGTGCCCGGCGGGGATTGGACCGTCTGGGGATTTACCCAAGGGGATGGACCTCCGCAATATCTTCCCTCGGCCATGGGCAAGGACCTTTGGGGCATTGTCACCAAATCTCGTTTTTGGCCGTCCGAGTTCATGTGTTCCTGGGAGAGCAAACCCACCATCATCGCCGATCCGCCAGTCGGTGCAGAAATTTCGTTGTGGGCCATGGAGATGGATGCCCGGATGGTCTATCGCATTTCCTATGATCGGGATGATAATCCTAATGTCACGGGCGAGAGCATCGAGTCCTATGCCGTGCATCGTGAGCCCGGGCAATGGAAGTAGAATGACGGTCACTTGTGCGCCACCAGATCGTAACCGCGCCAGTCGTGGATGGTGACATCGGCGAAATCACCCACCGGAATATTTTTGTCCACGAAGACGGTGCCGTCGATTTCCGGCGCATCCATGTGGGTGCGGGCCACGCCAGTTGAGTCGATGAGCACTCGAACTGTCTTGCCGACCTGCGTCGCGTTGAATGCCTCGGCGCGTTCTTGAAGCACGCGCATGGCGTCGTTCCATCGGCGGGTGCGTGTGGCGTGGTGGATGTGGCCTTCCATCTTATCGGCGCGAGTGCCTTCTTCGCGGGAATAGTTGAAGACACCAGCGCGCTCGAATTTGAACTCTTTGATGAACTCGACCAGTTCATTGAAGTCCTCCTCAGTCTCGCCGGGGAAGCCGACAATGAACGTGGTGCGGATGGCGAGGCCGGGGATGCCAGCGCGCATCCGTTTGATCAGATCGCGGATGTAAGCGCCGTTCGTCTCGCGTTTCATCAGTCCCAGCATGTGATCGCTGATGTGCTGCAAGGGAATGTCCACATAGCGCGCGACTTTTTCGCTTTCAGCGATGGCTTGAATCAAGTCATCACTCCTATGCGCGGGATGTGTGTAGAGCAGTCGAATCCAGAAGTCGCCTTCGATCTTGTTCAACGCGCGGATGAGCGTGGACAAGCTCTCGCCCTTCGATGAATCGACGCCGCTGCGCGGGTTCGGGCGCTGGCCTTCCCATTTGTCCATGCCGAAGTAGGTCGTGTCCTGCGAGAT
>JAYVOH010000196.1:0-3971 GCA_043758025.1 Verrucomicrobiota bacterium | reverse complement strand
GCAAGTATTACCACCTAACCCTCGGTGTCATCCATTCTGAGGCAACGATCCCTTCCCCCTCTCCCTCTCCGGTGTGATTTACTTATGAGGCAACAAGGGAGAACTGCAGGAGCCACAAAACATACCTGCATTGATTTTGTTTAGCGCTTCACGAATGCCCGCAGCAGCCGCCTTCTTCCTCGGGATCGGTATCCACGATTTTCGCGGTCTTCTTCAGCTCATCGACGAACTCGTTGAACTTCCGGTCGCGATGGGCCTCGATGAGGCCGAGGCGGACGGTGTCTTTCACTTCCTCGAAGGGCTTTGGCAGGGCGGGGTTGCGCCCGGTTAGCTTGACGATGTGGAATCCCAACTGGGTGACGAAGACGGGACTGATCTCGCCTTCCCGCATGGAGAAGGCGATGGCCTCAAATTCCTCCATAAACTCGCCGCGCTTGAACCAGCCGAGGTCGGATGACATTTCCTTGTTGGAATTGTGCTCCGCGCCGAGCGCATCGAAGTCCGCGCCATCCAGCGCGCGTTCGCGCAATCCGCGCATCATTTGATAAACTTCCGCGCGGCTTTGGGCGCCACTGAGATTCACGGAGATGTGTGAGGCGCGAATCTGCTCGTCGGTGAGATAGGAGTTGATGTTTTTTTCATAGAACGCGCGCAGGTCCGCATCTGATGGCTCCGGCTCCGGCGCATAAACTTGCATGAGCGTCTTATCGAGCCGCACACCAGAGGCGACATTCTCGCGCACGGCCGATTCGTCGCAGGCCACCATGCCGATGTTGAGATAAAACTGCTCTTCTCCACCCGCTTGCTCGATGAGCTGGGCCAGGCGGATTTTGATGTCTTCATCGCTGACTTCCGGGAAACGACGACGCGATTCCTGCTGGAGCAACGCGCGGGACGTGATGTTGTCCTTGGCCTTGGCGCGGAATTCCGGGTCGCGTTCGCAGCAAGCCACCTGGAGCGTGCGCTCATAGTGACTTTTGATGTGACGGAATTCATCCTCGATGATTTCGTCTGCAATAGGTTCTTCATTCACGCTCAGGGCCATGGTGCAGTCTGCGCGGCCCGATGCGCTGCGCAATCCTGATTTTGCATTGCTGATTGACGAATGCGCGTCATCGTGAGCGCGATGAAATTGTCTTTTCTCCGGCATCTCGCAAGTCTGGCGGCCTTGGCGCTGAGTAGTTGCAACTTGGAACCGACGGCTCCTGGCGGAACGCTTTACAGTGATGGAACAAGCAGCCCCGGCTTCCCGCAGCAGCCCCCCATTGCGTGCCCCTCAATGCCTGCGGTCGCCAGTCCGTCGAATGTCGGCAGTTCCGCGCCTGCGATTCATGCGGAGTCTTATATCCTGATCAATCCCGAGAGCGGCGCAGTGCTCGCGGCGCGCAATGCGGACACACCGCGCTCCGTGGCCAGCACCCAGAAAATCCTCACGGCCCTGGTCGTCGTGGATGAAGGGAATCTCGACAAACCAGTGCGCATCACTTCCAGCGATGTCGCGGTGGAGCCATCGAAGCTCGGCGTGCGCCCCGGCGAAGTCTATACCCGGCGCGAACTCGTGGCCGCGTTTTTGGTAAAGAGCGCGAACGATGTGGCCAATGCCCTCGCGCGGGACAACGCGGGAAGCATCGAAGCCTTTGCCGAAAAGATGACTGCGAAGGCGCGTTCGCTCGGAGCGATGAACTCCCGCTTTGCCAATCCCCATGGACTCAGCGCGTCCGGCCAATGTTCCACGGCCCGGGACATGGCCCGCATCGGCATGGCCGCGTATCGCAATTCCTTTTTGCGCAGCGTCGTGCGGCAGCGCTATCACAGTTTTCATTACGCCAATGGTCACACCGTCACCTTGCAGAACACCAACGAACTTCTGGGAATGATGCCGGAATGTGACGGCATGAAAACCGGCTACACCGGGCCTGCCGGGCGCTGCCTCATATCATCCGCACACCGCCCCGGTCACGAGGTGCTGCTGGTGCAGCTCGGCACCAAGACCCGCTACATCTGGAACGACGGGGCCGCGCTCATGCAATGGGGGCTGTCAAGATAGATGCCACCCGAGTCAAAAGCTAAATTTGCGAAGGCAAACATGCGTTCCGTGATTTTTGTGCGGGATTTATTGTTGTTTTTCGCAAACGACTTCTTGACTTGCCCCTCCCTAATCGGCTCAAAATAGACAGTTACATGGGAGCTCACCTCAAAGCATTGACCGACGACCAGCTTTACCCGCTGCAGGAATTCAACCTGATCGGGCGAAGCGACGACGCAACGCTCAAGCTGGAAGACAATGGCGTGTCCCGGCAGCACGCCACCATCCGCTGTGAGGGCGATCACTACTGGCTGGTGGATCTCGGCAGCGCCAACGGCACGTATGTCAATGACGCCGCCATCACCACCGCGCGCGTGCTGCGTGATGGAGACCATGTCCAGTTCGGCACCAAGCTGCTGCACTTCCATCAGTATGGAGCCGCCGCCATTCCCGATGCCGAGGGCATTGGCAGCACGACCCAGGTGCTGCGTCGCGCGCCGGTGCCGATCAAGACGCAATCACTCACCATGCTGGTGGGCGACCTGAAGGGCTTCACCCAGCTCAGTTCACAAATCACGGCAGAAGAACTCGCCGACCTGTTGCGCGAGTGGTATGCGGACTGCAACACCATCTTTCGGGAGCGCGGCGCGACGATTGACAAATTCATCGGCGATTGCGTTTTCGCCTACTGGCATGGCACGGAGAAGGACATCCGCGCCAAAGCACTGGATGCCGCGCGCGCCCTTCGGAGCAACGAGGGCACCCAGACTTCATCGACGCGCCTCATGCTCAAGGAGACAAAAAAAATCAGCCTGGATTGCCGCGTCGGACTGCACCTCGGCGATGTCGCCATGTGCGCAATGGGCAAGGCGGTGAACACCGCCGTGGGCGATGCAGTGAATCTCGTCTTCCGCATCGAGAGCATGACCCGGTCACTGAACTGCGGCGTGCTGGCCAGCGCCGCATTCGTCGTGGATTGGGAAGAGGGGCGCGATTTGTTCGAGCCTCGCGGAAGCCATGAGGTCAAGGGACACCCCGACACGATCGAGGTCTTCGCGCTCAAGGAATGAGGCTTTGCCACTCGGTAATTTTCCGATATCGATCTCAATCTGATCGGCCTTCCGCAGGCTGGCGATCTGTTCTTTCGTGATAAGAGGGAAGTGTTCCACTTTGACCAGATGAATGGCAATCGGCCAGAGTTCTTCCTGCCTCGTCATCCAGTTATGGTCGTCAAAAATCGTCAGATCGACAGGCTGCGAGTAACTCAGCAGCGTCTTCTCGCCGGAGTCATTGATATACTCGTGAAAGTAACTCATCGCGAGTTCCCTGATTGAGAGATAGACGGGATCACGGTATCTCAAGGTTCCGTGATTGGTCTTGGAGATGGCACCCCACATCTCGTCTTTCTGGAAAACGCAGATCACATGATCGAGTCCTTTTCATTGGCCGTCAGATCAACCAGCAAAGGAGGATGACCGTTGATCCTGAGAATAAGCGCGGCCAGGATCGCCCCCTCGATGCAATGACATTTGTTTTGCCGCAAAACCATCCTTGGTGAAAGACAGGTATCCTTCCCGTCCTCCTCAAAATTGATGTGGATTTTATTAATGAAGTCCTGAACCAGCGCGCGTGTATGGAGGCTCCTGAATAAATTAAGTTCATCCTCGGTGAGAGGAATGCGATTCAGATAGTCTTGGATGTTTGCGCTGGAACCAAGGCTCTGAAACAGTTTCAGTTCGTCGTTAGTAAGCCCAAAACCAGTGTCATTCATAGGCATATCCAAGCAAAAACGACGGCTCGGTGTTCACGAATTCTTTGAAGGATACCCGGCATCGTTTAGTTCTTTTTTCACAGCCATCCCACAGGCGATTGAAGTTTTGAGGTAAAGAGTGCTGACTGAGGGCGAGAAGCGGCTTGATTTGGAGTGCAATGTCAAAATCAAAAC
>JAYVOH010000195.1:0-3973 GCA_043758025.1 Verrucomicrobiota bacterium | reverse complement strand
GCAAGAGCAATCAGGGCTTGCAAGGGGGATCGCTTTCTCTTATCAAATGCCTGTCAACCAGACCGCTGAAATCTTAACGATTTAACGGAAAGAAAAATTCCCCCGAAAGTTTTCATAAAATGACAGAAATAATACTTTTATGCCAATGCTCGCTATTAACCAGATGAACACACGCAAATGCGAAAATACAGCAATAAACTGCAGAAGGTATTGCCTGACAGATTTTCGTTACAATGCTTAATACTTATTGACTAATCGAAAAAGTTTAGCAAACATAAGGAGTTCGTTTACGAGGATTCGTTTCGGCATCAACTCTCCCCAGTCATGTTCCTCGCCCTTTTTAAAGCTCGCATCCGGCGGCACGCGAAGCAAATCTTCACTGAGTTGCTGGGTGATGACTACGACGGTGAAGTTTTTCTCTGTGGCGGAGCCTTCAAGCCCTTGCTAAAACGCAAACTCCCGATCAACGATTTTGATCTCTGGGTTCGCGACAACACGCAACGCGGCAAGCTCGTCCAGTTTCTTCTAAATCGTGGCGCAACCATTGCGCGAGATTTCGTCCCCTATTGCCTCAAGCTCCGCTTGGACGGACGCATCATCGAGATCACCTACAACAATGTGGACGATGGGCGTCTGGAAGATGTGGTCAACACCTTCGACCTCGCCGTCTGCGGCATGGGCGCGCGTTTTGCGCGCAATCGCGTTGCGGAAGTTTTCGTCAGCCCTGAGTGCTGGAATGCCATCCGTCATCGGGCCGTGCGCACCGTGCCCAGCTACATGTGTTTCCTCAGCATCCAGCGCGCAGCCAGTCTCGTTCGCACGCTGCACCGCATGGGCCAGCAGGCGACGGAGCTGGGATACGAAGTGGACACGGCGCATGAACATGCGCTTTGGGAAATATTTTGGAGTGACTTCTCAGAAGACGAGCGGCGCGCGGCGGTGGATTTGTATTTTGAAACAATGGTGGCGCACAATGGTCGCTGCGACCAGAGGTTGATGCGGCGCGCCATGGTGGGCTTCACTCCGCCGATGACGGAAGCAATGGAGCAAGCTCCTTTAACTCAGCTGGTTCCTCATCCAGTCTGAGCAGATTTACGCGAGCTTGCAAACTGTGCGCCACGCACCATGATGTCGCTCGTTTTTCAAAATGAGCAGCAAGCGCGTCATCCTTAAATTCGGCTCCGGCATCCTCACCCGCACTGACCGGGCTGAGATGGATCAGGTGCAGATCGCGCGACTGGTGGAAGGCATTGCGGAATTGAAACGGCGCGGACATTCCGTGGTGGTGGTCAGCAGCGGCGCAGTGGCCTCCGGTTTGAAGCCGATGGGACTAAAGGAACGCCCGGAAGAAATCGCCACGCTTCAAGCCTGCGCCGCGGTCGGGCAGACACATCTCATGCATGGCTACGAAAGTCTGCTTCGAGGCTATGGCCTGCACGTCGCCCAGTTGCTCCTTACCCATGATGATCTCGAGAACAAAGACCGCGCCGCGCGGGTGAAGGCCACTTTGCTCCGATTGTTGGAGTTCGAGAACGTGGTGCCTGTTATCAATGAAAATGACTCCGTCGCCGTCGAGGAGCTTCGTTTTGGCGATAATGACAATCTCTCCGCGCGCGTCGCCGTGCTCTGGGGCGCGGACCTTCTCATCCTGCTCACCAGCGTCCCCGGGCTCATGAAACTGAGCGATGATGGCAAGGTGGACATCGTTCCGCTGGTCGCGGATGTGGACAGCGTGCTGCACCTTGCCCAAGAGGAAAAAGGCAAGCACTCGGTCGGCGGCATGCCCAGCAAACTTCGAGCCGTGCGCGAGGCGGTGACGAGCGGTGTCGAATGTGTTATCGCATCGGGCCGTCATCCCGAGCAGCTCGCCGATCTTGTCGAGGGAGCCGGATCTTGCACTCGCTTCCCTATTAAATAAAAACCCACGTTCATGTCTGTCGCCGTCCTTATTCCCGCGCTCAAGCCAGCCCGCAGCCTCCTCGAGGTCATGGATGCGTTGCTGGTCAGCGACAAGGTCGAAAGCCTCATCATCATCAATGACGGCAGTCCTGCGGAATACGACGCCATTTTTCAGGAAGCGGCCAATCGCCCGAGGACCGTGGTGCTGCGTCACGCTGTGAACCTTGGCAAAGGCGCGGCCCTGCGCACCGGCATGAATCATTTTCTCTGCCACGCCTCGTCCGGTTGCGTTCTCGTCACTGCCGATGCCGACGGCCAGCATCTTCCCCAGGACATCTTGTCCGTGAGTGCTCAGGCCGAGAACAATAGCCGCGAACTGGTCATGGGCGCGCGCGCCTTCTCCGGAGACGTTCCGCTGCGGAGCCGTTTCGGCAACGACCTCACCCGATGGATTTTCCGCGCCCTCATCGGCATCAAAGTCACCGACACCCAGACCGGACTTCGCGCCATTCCTCGCGCACTCATGCCCGTATTGCTCCGCCTGAAAACCAAGGGCTACGAATTCGAGCTGGAGATGCTCATTTGCGCCGCGCGCTCGCGCACTCCTATCACCGCCGTTCCCATCCAGACCGTTTATCTCGACGGCAATCAAAGTTCCCACTTCAATCCGCTGCTCGATTCCATGCGGATTTATTTCATCTTCGCCCGCTTTCTCTCCTCCTCGTTCATCTCCAGTGTTTTGGACTTTGTGATTTTTGCCATCGTCCTGCACACCACCGGCAATCTCGTCGGCAGTATGGCCACGGCGCGCGCGGTATCCGGCACCTTGAACTTCATGGTGAACAAGAACCTCGTTTTCCAATCCCGTTCGGAGTGGAGACGGCTTCTGGTTAAATACATCGCCATGGAAATTGTGCTCGGCACCGCATCCCTGCTCTTCATTCATTCGCTTTGCAGTCTCAGCGGATGGAGTCCATATATCGCCAAGCCGCTTGTCGAAATCCTCCTCTTTATCGGCAGTTATGCCGTCCAGAGGAATCTGATCTTCGACATGACGCCCGATGACGATGATGAGTCCCCGGGCAGTGGTGAATGATTTTCGACGAGCCGGTCACTATGGGAAACGCAAATCATTGCGTCCATCACTCGCCTTTCTTCAATTCAGCCGCTGGCTTCACGTCAGGTTCTGTGCGGCTGATGACGAGGTCACGGCTCAAGAGCCAATACCAGCCCAGGGATAAAGTTAACAGGAACAAGGAAAGCCAGATGAGCCAGGAGCGCATGAGTGGCATTTTGCGGGCGAATAATGGAACGGGCAAGCTGGATTCTCTCGCAGACCCGCCGTGTCATCACGCTCCATGAAAAATCGGTTGCTTCCCCCGCCCTTCCGCGCCATGAAAATAAAACCGCGCTGCTGCTTTGTCCTCCTCACGTCCGCATGTTCTTGTCGTCATTCCCGCGCGCTGGGGTTCCACCCGGTTCCCCGGCAAGCCGCTCCACCTCATCGCCGGAAAGCCCTTGGTGCAGCATGTCTGGGAGCGCTGCCAAAAATGCCGGCTCGTGGACAAAGTGGTGATCGCAACCGATGACGCACGCATCGCCGATGCAGCGCGACGCTTCAACGCCCTGTCAGTCATCACCTCCCCCGATCATCCCAGCGGCACCGACCGCGTGGCGGAGACGGCGAAATCGTTCCCCGATCATCACATCATCATCAATGTGCAGGGCGACGAGCCGCTCATCTCCCCGGCGCTGATCGATGAACTCGCGCAAACTCTCATCACCGAACCTGCGGTGCCGATGATCACCGCCGCTGCGCCCATAGAGGATGCCGTGTTGCTCCACGATTTCAATGTCGTGAAAGTGGTGCTCAACTCCCGCCGCGATGCACTCTATTTTTCCCGCGCGCTCATTCCCCATTCGCAAAAACCCGACGTGAGCGTGACTCATTTCCGGCATCTGGGCATCTATGGATTCCAACGTGAATTTTTGTTCAAGTTCGTCAGTTGGCCGCCTTCGACCCTGGAGAAAACAGAATCGCTCGAGCAGCTTCGCGCACTGGAAAATGGCGTAT
>JAYVOH010000194.1:0-27709 GCA_043758025.1 Verrucomicrobiota bacterium | reverse complement strand
GGCTGAGCACGCCTTCGTCCACGGCATAGAGCGTGACTTCGCCGCCCTCCACGGATTTCCCGGCGGCGTCTTTGACGGTAGCACTGACGGTCATCTCCTGACCGGGCTTGATCGTGTCCTGCGAAGTCTTGGCATCAACGAACAGCCGTTTGGCATTTGATGCCACGGTGATGTTGCAGTAGCCGACTTTGTATTCCGGCATGGGATCAGGCTGCGGACTGTTCGCGAACCCGCGAATGACGGTGACGGAGACGAAGGCATTGGGCGCGTCCTCCTCAGTCATCGTAATCTTCACCACGGGATTCTCCGGCGTGATCGGCGCGAGGAACTGGCGGTGAATGTGATTGCGCTCCACCGTTACCAGCGCGGTGCCGGAGATGGGAGATTTCACCACCACGCTCACTTCATCGCCGGGCTTCACCTTGGTCTTGTCGGGTTGCAGAGTCAGCTTCTCGCCGTCTTCCCATGCCCATGGATAACCGCCGCCGCCCAGCACATAAAATGCTACGCGCGTGAACATTTTATGGCCCTGAGCGTCCTGCGAAGTCGCGGTCAGGAAATAAGTGCCGCCTTTCTTTGGAGTGAAAGCAAAGTTGGTCCCCTTCTTTGCAGCCTCGATTTTCAGCGACGTTTTCAATTCTTCCGTAAGCACGGATTGATTCTTCGTGGTGACGCCGCCACCAGCGACTTCCACACGAACGGTGTTCCATTCCTGGCGTTCGATTTTGATGTCCACATTGACGGGCGCGCCAAACAGTTTTCCCTCGGGCGTGATGGTGACGAGATCAAAGTCCATCGGTTTCGCGGCGGAGCCATACCAATGGTTTTTCTTCACGCCGAGAAGGAAGTCCGCACCGGGAATCTCAAAGCGCGTGCTCGCGGCGATGGTCTGTTGGTTCACGTCCGTCACATCGGCGAAGACAGTGATCGTCTGCGGCAGCGAGGCCTTGTGCGGCGCAGGCGGGGGCAGTTCAATGGTCGCGGTGCCGTCTGCGGCGAGTTCCATTTCCCCATGCGCGCCCCATTCTTTGTCGCTGCTCTCCTCACTGGCGGTTTCGTCGTCGCGATCCTCGCCGTAGTGCCACCAGCGCGGCGAGTCACCAAAGAAATACTCCGCGAATTCCTGCGGAGGAACATAGTTCTGCTCGATGCTGGCGTTCCAGACCATCTTGGCCGAGGAAAGCGATTTGCCCATGTAATAACGGGCGTGCATCGGCACGGTGATGCGGTCCTTCTCCACTTTGTGTTTCGAGCCTTCGACCGCCACCTCGAAGGTGTTCGGTTTGTAATCATCCACGCGGAGGCTGATGGAACCGAAATCTGGGCGGTTGCCGCGCTCCTCACCCTCTTCAGATTCATTCGGAGCTGCGGAGGTTTTTTCCTTCGGGTAATTCAAATTGACGGAATAGAAGCCGGTGAGCGTCTCGGGGAAAGTGATGTCACCCGCCCAGGTGCTGTTCGCAGTGAAGATGACATCCTTGGTCAGAACAGTGCGCCCGCGCGGGTCGGTCACGGTAAGCTTGGCCGTGAGCGGCTTCGCATCGATGCCGAGTTCATCCCCGACGCGGGAACGCGTGATGGCCTTGATGTGCGCAGTCTCGCCAGGCTTGTAAACTGGACGGTCGGCGAACATGAAAGTCTCCAGATTTTTTTTCCACGGAGAATACCAAGCGTAGCTGATGCCGTGACGCCACATGTTGATGTGTCCTTCCTGGCCGCCGCAGTTGATGGCGGTGCAGTCTTCACCGCGTTTGGCCAGAACCCAGGCCACACTGTCGGACGTGACCGTGGCCATGCCCTTGGTGTCAGTTTTGGCCGAGCGGACAAAGCCGCGTTCTTTATCCATGAATGTCAGTTCGACTTCCGGTGTTGGCTCGCCGGAACGGAGCGAGAAGGCATAAACCAACGCATCTTTGCCAGAGTTCTTTACCAGCAGGCCGATGTCGGTGAACTCCACGATGGCGCGATTCACAATATTGCCGGCAGGCGCACCCTCTTGCGGCGTGGCTTCCAGTTCGATGAACACGGGCGCACCCGGAGTCTGGCCCAGCACATCGCGCCAGTTGAGGTCCAGTCGCGAGGCTTTCTCCAGAGGCTTGGTGTTGGCGATGCTTTTGTCGTAAATCACCGTGCCAGGGAACTTCTCAAATGGCGTGGCCTTGATCTTTTTTGCAGGGCCATTCTTGCCGTCATCATCCCAGGTTTCATAGCTGTCGGTGTAAAGTTGGCGCGCTCTCACGAGTTCTCCGTCACTGAGTTTTTTCACGCGGACATGCACTTCCTTGAAGTTCGCCGCATAGATGTCGAAAATTCCCTTCCCTCCCGAAAGCTGCTTGTTTTGAAACGCTGAGGTCGAAACAAAAGCCTGGCTGGGATGAAAGACGACCGAGTCCTTCACTTCTTTCTCCAGGCCAAGCTCGTCCGAGGCCGGGACGTCGCCGGAGATGGTGACCGAGTATTTTTTCTCCAGCTCAAAATCACCGGTGATGGATATGCGATTGTAAGACACGCTCAAGTCCATGTTCGGCACCTCAGGCTCGACTTTAATCATCGGCTTGAGCCTTTTCACCGCCTCGGGGGTTTCTTCGTTGCTGAAGACCACGCTCTTGTTGAATTCAACTTCGATGCTGTGCGGGCTGTCGAAGTGGGGCTCAGCGAGGATTTTGGACACGGCCAGCCGGACGACATTGCCCCAGACAATCTGCCGGTCAGCCCCGAGAGTCGCGGTCTTGGCGAGATTGCCAAATGACTTCGGAATCACGACAGTCCACTTGTCCCCGATGGGCAGCGGTTCCTTGCTCTGCACCACAATGGCGTTCGAGCGCACTTCTTCGTCCTTGAGTTGCGGCTTCAATCCTGCCGTCTGCTCCTCCCATGTGGGGGTCACTTCATTTTCGCCACGATGCTTGAAATCTTTCCCGGTGGCCGGACGCGCGGTCACGGAGATTTTCTCGCGACCCTGTGGCGTGGAGAAATAAATCTGCTTTGCGGCCTCGGCCGCATCCACGGAATCGGAGAATTGGATGATATAATGGGGAACCCGCTGCTCCACCCCGCTATGATTATAAGGATAGTCCCGCCACTCGACCACACTGCGGAACTTTTCGGTCTCCAGTTCCCCGAACTCCTCGGCCTCAACCGCCTTGCCAGCGGCATCCTGCAAACTAGCGCGCAGGGCAAAGTGAAACTTTGCACCGAAGGTCAGCGGCTTGGCGAAATGGAATTGACCGCTGCGGGTGCTGGTCCATTTGAATTCACCCTCCACCGGTGGATTCGCGACCAGAGGGGAGTTTTTTTCCACTGTCCCCACAAGTGACTTGTCCACCATCGGAGTATCGAATCGCAACTCCAGTGTGGATTTCGGGGTGAGAACCTTGGGTTCAACGATCAGGTCAGCAGCGGGCGCAAGGCTCGCAAGGAAGAGGCACGTGAGTGCGGAGAACAACGGCGTTTTCATGGGAAACAATGCGGTCAACATTCGACAAGATCATCCCGGCTTCTCTGTAATCAAAACCAGTGACGTCCATTTTCTGAATGTGACGATATATCCGTCCAGAGACGGGATAAGCATAGCGAAATTCAAAGAAATTTTGATGGCGCAGGCATTCTTTTTTCTTGTGCAATCCCCTTGACAATTCCACTGGTGACGATGCGAAGGCTCTGTGTCTATTGCGGTTCAAATTTCGGCAGCAACCCAGCCTTTCGTGAGGCGGCAGAAGTCGTAGGCCGGCTCTGCGCGCAACAGGGCATTGGCATTGTCTATGGCGGAGGCAGCGTCGGCCTGATGGGCGTGGTGGCGGATGCCGCGCTTGCAGCGGGTGGAGAAGTCATCGGCATCATCCCGCGCAAACTGATCGCGCTGGAAGTAGAGCATCGCCAGCTCACGCAGCTGATCGAAGTGGACACGATGCATGAGCGCAAGAAACTCATGATGGATCACGCCGACGGATTCCTTGCCCTGCCCGGCGGCTATGGCACGCTTGAGGAATTGTTCGAGGCCGTGGCCTGGCTTCAACTCGGCTTTCATAAGAAGCCCGTGGCCTTGCTGAACGTCGCAGGATTTTACGATCACCTGCTGGCCATGATGAATCACATGACCGCGAGCGCTCTGCTCAAGCCGCAACATCATGATCTGATGCTCGTGGGCACGGAACCCAAAGAGTTACTGGAACGCATGAAGAACTTCATCCCATCGAATGCAGGAAAATGGCTGTGTTCCGACCCATGAACGACTTCCTTATCTTCGAGAACATCAGTAAATCCTTCGGCTCGCTGCGCGCCGTGGATCGCGTGTCGATGAACATCGCGCGTGGCGAAGTCTTCTCGCTGCTTGGCCCCAGCGGTTGCGGGAAGACCACGCTCCTCCGACTCGCCGCCGGGTTCGCCTCTCCTGACACAGGGCGCATCATGCTCGATGGTCGCGACATCACGATGTTGCCGCCGGAGAAGCGTCCGGTGAACACGGTGTTCCAGAATTACGCGCTGTTTCCTCATCTCAATGTGGCGGAGAATATCGGCTTCGGCCTCCGCATCGCGGGCCGTGGCAAATCGGAGATTCGCCGCGAAGTCGCAACCATGCTCGATCTCGTGCGGCTCGGTGATCAATCCGACAAACGCCCCGACCAGCTCAGCGGTGGCCAGAAACAACGCGTTGCCATCGCCCGCGCGCTCATCAACAAACCGCAAGTCCTCCTGCTCGACGAACCACTGGCCGCGCTCGACCTCAAGCTCCGCCAGCACATGTTGGGCGAGTTGCACAAGCTCCATGAAGAAGTGGGCATTACTTTCATCTATGTCACGCATGATCAATCCGAAGCCATGGGCTTGAGCGACCGTATCGCCGTGATGAACGAGGGGCGCATGGAGCAGCTTGGCGCACCCGCTGAGCTATACGAGCGCCCGCGCACCCGTTTCGTCGCGAGCTTCATTGGCGATGCAAATTTCTTCAATGGCATAGTGACCTCTTCATTAAGTGCAGCCTCAATGGAAATTAACATTTTCGGTTTGGGCGACGCGCGTGCGGCCATCCGTTTGCCATTGCCAGTCGGAACCAGTGTCGAGTTGATCATCCGGCCCGAACGGATTCAGATCAGCGCCGCATCTTCACAAAGCTCCACCAATGCGAACGTGTTCGAGGCCATTGTCGAAAACACGATCTATTTCGGCTCCACCACACGCTGTATTTTGAAGACTAACGACACACGCATGATCGCTGAGCAACCTGGCGCTTTCCACAAAGGCGACAAAGTCTTCATCACTTTCTTGCCGGATGATGTTCTTGTGCTCCCAAGGAACGACGGCACTCCTGCCGTCGTGAATGAACCCCAGCTTGACGACAAGAGTGTCGTCATTCCTTGAAAATGAAACTCTGGTCGCCTTCGCAAAAGCGTCGTGAATGGCTCATCACGTTGCCTTCGCTCGCGTGGCTCACGGTGTTCTTTGTCATTCCGACAACCATCGTTCTCGTGCTCGCTTGCAAACCTGCGGACGCGCTCGGTGGCGTGGGCGCAGGTTGGACGCTCGACAATATCCGCGCACTCTGTGATGCCCAATATCTTCCCATTGTCGGGCGCACGCTCTGGATCGGTGCGGCCACCAGCATCATCTGCCTCGTGCTTGCGCTGCCATCGGCCTACGCCATCGCGCGTGCAAACACGGTCTGGCGCAACACCCTGCTGCTGCTCGTCATCATACCGTTCTGGACGAACTTCCTCATCCGCATCTTCGCTTGGAAATCACTGCTGCATCCTGATGGCATCATTGATCGTTTGCTGACCTCATTGCATCTTGTCGAGGAAGGCGCTCCCCTGCTCTACAACAGCTCCGCGGTGCTTCTGGTGATGGTTTACACACAACTTCCGTTTGCGATTCTGCCGCTCTACGCAGCCGCGGAGAAGTTTGATTTCACGTTGCTGGAAGCGGCCCGCGATCTCGGCGCATCGAAGCTGCGTGCATTTGCATGCGTCTTCATTCCCGGCGTGAGCCGGGGCATCGGCGCGGCGGCGCTGATGGTCTTCGTCGCTGCAATCGGCATGTATGTCGTCCCTGACATAGTCGGCGGCACGGACAGCGAGATGATTGGAAACAAGATCGCGCAGCGCGTTCAGGGCGACCGCAATCTCCCGCTTGCGAGCGCGCTGGCGACGGCGATGCTCGCGGGCGTCTTGTTCTTGCTGGGCATCGGCTGGCGTATTAACAAATCAGCCGAGGTGCAGAAATCATGAAGCGCTCGCTGCTTCCCGGACTCGTGCTTGCGATGGTGCTGGTGTTCTTCTACGCGCCCATTGCAGTGCTGGTCGTGAACTCCTTCAACGTCTCGCGATTCGGCGGAACCTGGGAGGGCTTCACGACGAAATGGTATGCCATGCTTTGGGAGACAGACGACATCTGGGACGCACTCTTCACTTCCCTAAAAATCGCCGCACTGGCATCCATCGCGGCGATGATCTTGGGCACACTCGCAGCGCTGGCCTTGCACCAATTCCGCAGCCGCTGGCAACGCCTCCACCTTGCCGCCATCACGGTGCCGCTGGTCATGCCGGACATCACATGGGCATTTCCCTGCTGCTGTTCTTCGTCGCGCTCGGCGTGCCGACGGGCTTCACCACCATCTGGATCGCCCACGTGACGTTTTGCCTCAGCTATGTCGCGATGATCGTGCTCGCGCGGCTACAAGACTTTGATTTCACGCTGGTCGATGCCGCCCGCGACCTCGGCGCGAGTCGCTGGCAAACCGCCAGGCTGGTGTTGCTGCCGCTGCTGATGCCGGGCATCATCGCGGGCGGGTTGCTGGCGTTCACACTTTCGATTGACGATTACATCATCACGTTTTTTGTGCAGGGCGCAGGCACCACCACTTTGCCGCTGCGGGTTTACAGCATGATTAAGACCAGCCGGAACATGCCCGTCATCAACGCCCTCTCATCGCTCATGCTCGCCGTAACGTTTATTGCCGTTGCCATTAGTTTTCGATTAGCCAAACGTCCCCTCCACAAATGAAATCACTCATTATTGCCTCCGCCCTGCTCGCGATCCAAGCGTTCGCTGCGGATACTCTTCACATTTATACTTGGGCCGATTACATCAATCCAGCCCTCGTGAAGCGCTTTGAAAAAGAGCATCACTGCAAGGTTATCATCGACACCTTTGACTCGAACGAGGCCATGTATGCCAAGCTCAAGGCCGGGGCTAGGGGCTACGATCTCATCTTTCCATCCAGCTACATCATACCGCTCATGGTGGGGCAGGACATGCTCCAGCCGCTCGATCATACCAGGTTGGCGAATCTGAAGAACATCGAGCCTGAGGTGCTCGATAAAATCGCCGACCGCGCCATGAAACACAGCGCACCCTACACCTTCGGCTACACCGTCATCGGCTACCGCACGGACAAAGTGAAAGACATTTCCTCCACCTGGAAGACGTTCGCCCGGACGGATTTGAAGAAGCGCGTCACCTTGCTCAATGACATGCGCGAAACCATTGGCGCCGCGTTAAAGTCCCTCGGCTACAGCCTGAACACTCGCGATGAGAAACAGCTCGCCGAGGCTCGTGACGTGCTCATCGGATGGAAGAAGAACATCGCCAAGTTCGACAACGAAGGTTACAAGGCTGGTGTGGACAGCGCAGAGTTCACTGTCGTCCACGGTTACAGCGGCGATCTCTGGCAGGTCATGCAGAGCAACAAGAAAGTCGCTGTCGTAATTCCGCAGGAAGGTGTCAGCGCCTCTTGCGATGAAATGGTTATTCCCAAGTCCGCGCCCAATCCCGCGCTGGCCCATGAAATGATTAACTTCCTGCTCGACGGCAAAGTGTCGGCAGAGAACATGCAGAATATCGGCTACCTCTGTCCGAATAGCGCGGGCTTGAAGCTGGTTGAAAAAGAATTTCTGAACAACCCCGCCGTCACCATCCCAGCCGATGTGAAGGCCAAGAGCGAGGTCATTCAGGATCTCGGTGATGACTTGAAGAAATATACTAAAGTGTGGGACGATGTGAAGGCGGCGAGGTGAGTGACCACATCGCCGTATTGTATCGGCGCTTGGCAAATATACACCCCTACCCTTCGCCATACATTTCTGTGATCAAGCGGCGCAGCGCGGTCACCTCACCGGACTTCAGGGTGCCGAGTTTTTTTACCAGACGCGATTTGCTGATGGTGCGGATTTGATCGACTGCAATTTCCGATGACTTGCCAGCACAGGTGATTTGAATTCTGGAACGCCACTGTGGATGAATGCTCGATGTCAACGGACAGACGGTGATCGTGTCCAGGCGCAGATTCAGCACGTCCAGGCTGACAATGACCGCAGGGCGAGTTTTCCCGATTTCCGAACCTTGTGCCGGATCAAATTTCACCCACCAGATTTCGTAGCGCTTCATCTGGCGCGTGCGGCGCGTTTTTGAGTTTCCCAAGGCACCGAGGCCAGCCCGTCATTTTCAAATGTTTCCCACTCCTCCCAAGTTTCGGATGAGGAAGCCATTTCACCAGCGGTTTGTTCCCATGTCATTTTTGCGGATTGTCTGGTCGGGATCAGGAGAATGCCATCACCACCTGGCTGGAGTTTGATGGTGTCACGAAAACCATAGCGACGGATTAGTGCAGCCGGCAGACGAATACCGCGGGAATTGCCTATTCTGGCCAATTTGACAGTAAGAGAATCCATATGTAACTACTGTTATTACATCATGGCATTATGTCAATCACTCGAAATGCAACTTCGCAATGTCCGTGCGGCGCTGGCGTCCATCGAAGGTGATTTTTCCGGCAGCGGCGTAAGCATTGTTGCGAGCTTCCTCGCGAGTGCCTCCCTGCGCGACAACGGCGAGCACGCGCCCGCCATTGGTTTCAAAAGTGCTGTTGCCGTTTCGTTTCGTGCCGCAATGGAAGGCACGGGCGTTGTTGATGGAGTCGAGTCCGGCAATCTTGTCGCCGCTGCGCGATGAGACGGGATAGCCTGCGCTGGCGAGGATGACGCAGATGCTCCAGCCTTCGGCAAAGTGAATGAGTTCCGGTTTGAGCTGGCCCTTGGCGGCATGGAAAAGATAGCTGACGACATCGCCGCCGATCATGGGCAACACAGCCTCGGCCTCGGGATCGCCAAAGCGACAATTGTATTCCAACACCTGCGGGCCCGTGGGTGTGAGCATGATGCCAAAGTAAAGGAAGCCGCGATAACTAAGGCCGTCCTTGATGAGGCCCTGCACGGTGGGCTGAATGATGTTGGCCTCGATGTTCGCCAGCAGCGCTGCGTCCACGAGGGATTGCGAAGCGACGGCACCCATGCCGCCGGTGTTCGGGCCTTGGTCATTATCGCCGATGCGCTTGTAGTCTCGCGCGGGCATGAGGATGTGATACTGGTCGTCGCAAACGGAAACGAAGATGGAGACTTCCGGGCCGCTGAGACATTCTTCGACAATGAGGTCCCCTTCCCCAAAAGCGCGCTTGGTGAACACTTCATCGAGGAACTCGTTAGCGGAGCTTTCATCAGGACAGACGGCAACCCCTTTGCCGGCGGCGAGTCCATCGAACTTCAAGACCACCGGATAGTCGGTGATGGCGCGCTGAGCTTCGTGCTTGGTGTAAACAACGCTAAAGGCGGCGGTGGGAATGTTATGCCGTTTAAGAAAGTGTTTCGCAAAAGTCTTACTGGCCTCGAGCTGCGCAGCTTCTTTCAAAGGCCCCCAGCACGGGATGCCTGCCTCAGCACAAAGATTCGCCAGTCCGCGATCCTTGACCAAATAGGATTCCTCACCGGCAATGCAGAGATCAATTTTCTCGCGCTGCATGAATGCGATGAGGTCGAGCAAATCCCTAGCTTCGACAAGCGTGGCAAGTTCGGCGATGGCATCGCTGCCTGGATAGGCGAAAAGCGTGGCGTCTGAGTTTTCCCGTAGGGCACTAATGATGGCGTGCTCACGGCCGCCTTTTCCGGTCACTAATATTTTCATGATTCAAAACAGATCATAGGCGCGCCCGGTCTTGCCTTCGTGGAAGCGGAGAAAGGCTTCGTTGACGACGGCATTACCGCCGGGTGTGGGATAGTTCCCGCTGAAATACCAGTCGCCACAATGGGGCTGCACGGCTTCGTGCAGGTTTTCGATGGTCTGGTAAATAACACGGATTTCGCCCTTCCATGCGCCATTGGATGGCCGGACCAGTGCGGCGACTTTTTCAGAAATCTCGTAGTCTGTGAATGAGTCGTAGATGCCCTTCACCACATTGCGTTGTTCTTTGATGGGCTTCTTCATCTCGGCGACGCAAGCATCATAGGTGTGCTCAATCACATCGTGACGATGCTGATCCTTCAGCAGGGCGATGGCGGCTTGAAAGGCGATGAACTTGCCGAGTTCGCTCATGTCAATGCCGTAGCAATCGGGGTAACGAATCTGCGGAGCGGTGGAGAGGATGATGATGCGCTTGGGGTTCGTGCGCCCGAGAATGCGGAGGATGCTTTGCTTCAGCGTGGTGCCGCGCACAATGGAGTCATCAATGATCACGAGGTTGTCCGTTGGCTTCACCACTTCATAAGTGATGTCATAGACGCTGGATACCAACAGGTCGCGCCCCTTGTCCTGCGCAATGAAGGTGCGGCTCTTAATGTCCTTGTGAGCGATTTTTTCACTGCGCGGCCAGTTCCGCATGATGAGATCATCGAGTTTGTCTTCATCAAGCTTACCGCTGCGCCACATTTCCACGAGAGATTGCCTTACTTCAATGCGGCGACGTTTTCTCAAGCCATCCATAAATCCGTAGAATGCAGTTTCAGCGGTATTCGGCACGAAGCTCACGACGGTGTTTTCAAGATCATTGCCGACGGCATCGAGCAACTGCGGGACGAGCATCGCGCCGAGAAGCTTGCGGCCCTCGTAAATGGTGGCGTCGTTTCCACGTGAGAAATAGATGCGTTCGAATGAACAAGGGGTGGGCGCGGCAGGCTCGGCAAAAGGCGTGATGGTGAACCGGCCATCGCTTTTAATGACAGCCACATTGGCTGCGGGAAGCTCCATGGTGTCCGCTTCGCTCAACTCGAACACCGTGCGCAATGCTGCGCGCTCGGAAGCGAAGGCCACAAATTCATCCGAAGCCGCATAAAAACACGGGCGAATGGCGTGCGGATCGCGCATCACAAAGAGGTCGCCATTGCCGATGGCTCCGGCAATCGCGTAACCGCCGTCCCAGATGGCGGCGGAGTCGCTCACCACTTGAGCCACATCGAGTCGGCGGCTGATTTCCGCCGGAATGTCCAGGCCGTCCATCTTGCCCTTGAGTTCATGATAGAGACTGGTGTGCGCTTCATCGAGGTGGAAACCGATCTCCTCCAACACAGTCTGCGTGTCCGTGTCCACGACCGGATGCTGTCCACGACGACGCATCACGTCGTTCAACTCGCGGGCGTTGGTCATGTTGAAATTACCGAGCACGATGAGACTGCGCGTGGGCCAGTTACTGCGGCGAAGATAGGGATGGCACGAAGCCTTGCCAAAGCTGCCGCTGGTGCCGTAGCGAAGATGCCCGAGAAGGACTTCCGCGCCGAACTCAAAGTGTTCCTTGATGGCATGTGGATCACGCTCGAAGGGCACCATTTCCGTGCCGCGCTCCTCGGCAAGATGCTTGCGCTGCTTGTTCGTCTTGCGCGAGATGTCCCTGAAATCATCCATCACGTCGCCAAAGACTTCTTCGAGAGAATCATTCTTGCTCGAACGGACGCGGAACATGTAAGGCTGGCCCGGTTCCATGTTGAGCTTGCAGCAACCGATGCCCATGCCGTCCTGGCCGCGATTACGCTGTTTGATCATCAGCGCGTGCAGTTTGTCCAGACCCCAGAGCGCGTTGCCGTATTTATGCTCATAATAAGCCAGCGGCTTCAGGAGCCGCACGATGGCAATGCCGCACTCGTGCCTGATGGGGTCGCTCATTCTTCAGTTGTCAGGGGGGCGGGATAAATGGAGCGGGAAGCGACCAAAGGCAAGGCGGGAAAAAAATTCAGGGGCAAAATCCAAGCCATCACGCCTTCGCCAGCACCACCGTTGACAGCGGCGGCAGCGTTAGCACCACGGACCAAGGCTGACCTTGCCATGGAACTTGCTGCGCGGTCAGGCCAGCGCCGTTGCCGGTGTTTGATCCGCAGTAGATCGCATTGTCGGTGTTGAGCAGTTCCTTGTAGAAACCGCCTTCGGCAACGCCCATCCGATAACCGTCGCGGGGCACCGGAGTGGCATTGACCACAACGTAACATTTATCGCCATCGGGTGATGAACGGACATAAGGGAACACACTTCGCTCGCCGTCGTTCGCATCCAGCCAGAAGAAGCCACCGGGCTGATGATCCAGCGAATGCAGCGCGGGTTTGCCGGTGTAGAGCGTGTTCAGATCACGGACAAGTTTTTGCAAGCCCACGTGCTCGTGACCGAACAGCACTTCCCAGTCCAGCGAACGTTCGTGATTCCATTCCTTCCACTGGCCGATCTCGCTGCCCATGAAGAGAAGTTTCTTTCCGGGATGCGTCCACATCCAGGCGTAGAACATGCGGAGATTCGCAAATTTCTGCCAGCGGTCGCCGGGCATTTTGTCGAGCATGGAGCGCTTGCCGTGCACGACTTCATCATGGCTGAGCACCAGGATAAAATTTTCATCGTAGGCATAAAGCATGGAGAACGTGGCCTCACAGTGATGATATTTCCGATGCACGGAATCTTCACTCATGTATCGCAAGGAGTCGTTCATCCAGCCCATGTTCCACTTGAACCCGAAGCCAAGTCCGCCGGTGCTCACCGGACGCGAGACTCCGCCCCAAGCTGTGCTTTCCTCTGCAATCATGAGCACGCCGGGATGCTGCGTGTAGCACTGCTGGTTGAGTTCCTTGATGAATGCGATGGCGCCGAGGTTCTCCCGTCCTCCATGGATGTTCGGCACCCACTGCCCTTGCTCGCGTGAGTAGTCGAGATAGAGCATGGAGGCCACCGCATCCACGCGGATGCCGTCAATGTGATAGTGTTCCAGCCAGAAAAGCGCGTTGGCGATTAGGAAGTTTCTGACCTCGTTGCGCCCGAAATTAAAGATCAGCGTGCCCCAGTCCGCGTGCTCGCCCTGTCGCGGGTCAGCGTGCTCATACAAGGCCGTGCCATCAAATTTCGCGAGACCATGTGCGTCCTTTGGGAAATGCGCGGGAACCCAGTCCACGATGACGCCGATGCCAGACTGATGGCAGCGATCCACGAACTCGCGGAACTCATCGGGGTTACCAAAACGCGATGTCGGCGCAAAGTAACCGCCGACCTGATAACCCCACGAGCCGTCGAAAGGAAATTCGCTCACCGGCATCAGCTCCAGATGCGTGAAGCCCATCTCCTTCACATAAGGAATCAACTGGTCTGCCAGTTCAAGATAGGTCAGCATCCTCCCGCCCTCGGCGCGCTTCCATGAACCGAGATGCACTTCGTAAATCGACAGTGGTTTTTTATACGGGTCCACCTGCCTGCGGGCGCTCATCCAGGAATCATCGCTCCACGCATAACGCGTGTAATCCCAGGCCAGCGAGGCGGTCTGCGGGCCGTGCTGGGAGAAGAATGCGAAGGGATCGCTCTTGTTAAACAACGCGCCATCGCCTCCGATCATCTCGAATTTGTAATGCGCGTTCAAGCCGACTCCGGGAATGAACAGTTCCCAAATTCCGGCTTCGACCCGACAGCGCATCGGATGAACCCGACCGTCCCATGAATTGAAATCGCCAACGACACTGACCCGTTTTGCATTCGGCGCCCAGACCGCGAACTGCATGCCCGCCACACCGTTCATCACGCGTGGATGGGCACCGAGATGATCGAAGAGCTTCCAGTGTCGTCCTTCACAAAAGAGATGCATATCGAGGTCACCGAGGCAAAGCCCGAAGGCATAGGCGTCATCCTGCCGGTGAATTTTTCCATCGGCACTCTGCCACTCGAGTTCATAGGGCTTCTGCCATGCGGATGCTGGAAGCCTCGCTTCAAACAATCCATTTTCATGCAACAGATCGGCCTCGAATGAACCGCCGCCCCCTTTCATCAGCACCCTGAGAGAATGCGCCTGCGGTCGCATCGCGCGGACAACCACACTGCCATCAGGCTGTAGCTGAGGTCCGAGATAGCTGAACGGATCGTGATGCCGCGCCTCGAGTATGAGAATGGCGGCGTCTGGGAGCGGTTTGGGATTCGAGAGCATGGTTTCTTTTGTAGTTGTCAGCACTGAATAGCTACTAGCGTTCATTGAGCAACGGCTCAAGACAATCCTTATAGATGCGAGTCCAACCGAATTGCCGCAGCACCTGTCGTTTGCGCGTAATCGCCTTGTCTTTTTCGAGCTGTTTCACAATTTGCCCGGCGAGCACATCCGCTTTTTCGGTCAGTTTGAAGAAGACAGAGCCGGTGACGGCAAGTTCACGATGCGCCGGAATGTCCGAGCAAAACGACGGAAGGCGATGCAAGGCCGCCTCCAGCAACGGCAAGCCAAAGCCCTCTGCTTTGCTGGGAAATATGAGCGCGTCAGCCAGCGAATAAAATGCCCGGACATCGTCCTCGCCGATTTCGAAGGCATCGCTGGCGAACAAAACATGAGCCTGCATTTTCTTTTCCACCACCAGCGCCCGCATACTCTCCGCATACGCGTCCGATTCCAACCGGTGCGGGTCTGCGGCTCCCGTGATGACACAGGCGGCGTCCAAGCCCTGCTTCTGCAAAACCGCTGTCACTTCGATGCTGAATTCAATATTCTTCCGAGCCAGCAACCGGGTGGGATGGAACAAAACTAGCTCGCGCTCCAGCAGACGATACCTTGTCGCAAAAGCCGCCGCCTCCGCACCGAGCCCCAGCGTTTTAACCGCGTCCACCCCGTTTGGAATGACGCGGCATTGCGCAGCCTTGATCCCCAGTTGGGCACAGAATTCCTTTTTGCGCGATTCTGAAACTGCAACATGCGCTGCCTTGAGTTGCAAGCCCATGAATGCCTCCTGCGTGACATCCACGTCATGCACCCAGTTGATGAAGCGCGTGCCGGTCATCTCTTCACTTAGACCAGCCAGCATCTGCGATGCCTCCCAGTTAAAGGGCATCGTGAACATGTTATGGACGATAACGAAATCGCAGCCCGCCAGCGCCGAGCGCACGCGCTTGACATAAAAATTCGGCGCATACTCCATGATACCGCCATCCACCTTCGCGCCCTTCGTCGCAGAGACCACGACGACCTTGTGTCCGTGTCTGGCGAGAGCAGCGGCCTGTTGCTCAATCACGCGTTCCACACCACCCACTGTCGGTGTTGCGGAGTAATGAACGAGGGCGATGCGCATGCGAGACAGAAGACTTTAAGACAAAAGACTAGATTTATTCGAACGAAACATCCAGTTCAATACTGGCTTTGAAGATATTCATGTCTGGTGTCATTTGCCTCAAAGTCTTTTGTCTACATTTCAATTCGCCACGATGTTCACCAGCTTGTTGGGCACTATCACGACTTTGCGAACGGTCAAGCCAGCGGTGAACTCCGCCATTTTCGCGCTCGTCATCGCCAGCTTTTCCAAGTCTTCCTTGGGCGCGTTCAGGGGCACAGTGAGACGATCTCGCAGTTTGCCATTTACTTGAAGCACGATCTCGACTTCATCTTCAATCAAGGCAGAAGCGTCGAACTGCGGCCACGCCTGATGCGCCAGCAGTCCGGCTTTCTTCAAAGCGGGAAACGCGCTGCCAATGATCGCAGCCAGTTCCTCCGTGATATGCGGTGCAAAGGGATTGAGGATATGCAAGAGAGTCATGACGCCGGTCACCGGTCGCACACCCGACTGCGTAAACGCATTGGTCAGCACCATCATCTGACTGATGGAAGTATTGAAGCTCAGCTTTTCAATGTCCTCGCCTACTTTCTTGATGGTCTCGTGGATGATTTTGTTCAGCTTCTTGTCCACCGGCACGTCGTGCAATTGAGCGGACAACTTCCACTCTTCGTCCTGCTGGGATTCCATCACGAGCCGCCAGACGCGAGCGAGAAACCGATAGACTCCCTCGACCCCCTTCATGCTCCACGGCTTCACCTGTTCCAGTGGCCCCATGAACATCTCATACAACCGCAGCGAGTCCGCGCCGTGTTCCACGACGACGTCATCAGGATTCACCACGTTGCCGCGTGACTTGGACATCTTTTGATTGTCCTCGCCGAGAATGAGTCCTTGATTCACAAGGCGCTGAAAGGGCTCCGGGGTGCAGACGTGGCCGAGATCAAACAAGACCTTGTGCCAGAAACGCGCATACAACAGATGCAGCACCGCGTGCTCCGTGCCGCCCACATAGAGATCAACACCGCCCGCATTCTTTGGCTGTAGGGCAGGCGCTCCGCCTGCCGAAGCTTCCGAAGTTTGGACAAGCGGAGCACTCGCCCTACAACCGCCCATCCAATACGCGTCCGCTTCCTTCGAGATGAAACGCTGCGCATTGTTCGGATCGCAATAACGCAGATAATACCAACATGAACCCGCCCACTGCGGCATCGTGTTCAGTTCGCGAGTCGCCTGGTCAGAATACTTCACCCACGCAGTGGCTTTGCTCAGCGGAGGCTCGGGCGTGCCCGTCGGCTTGAAATCATCCAAATCCGGTGGCACCACAGGAAGCTCGCTCTCAGTGACTGCGCGATGATGTCCGCCCTCCCAGAGAATCGGGAACGGCTCGCCCCAGTAACGCTGACGGCTGAAGAGCCAGTCGCGAAGCTTGAAGTTCGTTGTCTTAGCGCCCATGCCTTTCTCAGCGAGCCAGGCGGTGATTTTCTTTTTCGCATCAGGCGTCGTCTGGCCATCAAGGAATCCCGAGTTCACTGCAACGCCATCGTCGGTGTATCCTTGCCAATCACTGCCTTCCGACGGCTGCACGACCTGCTTGATCGGCAAATCAAATTTCTTCGCAAACTCAAAGTCCCTCTCATCATGCGCCGGCACCGCCATGATCGCGCCAGTTCCGTAGCTCAGGAGAACGTAGTCAGCGATCCAGATCGGGATGCGCTCGTTGTTGACCGGATTGATGGCATGCGCGCCGGTGAAGACGCCGCTTTTATCCTTCGCGAGTTCAGTGCGCTCGAGGTCGCTCTTGCGCGCGGTGCGCTCGCGATACTGCTCCACTTCCGTGAGCTGTTCCTCGCTCACCAGTTCGTCAACGAGGAGGTGCTCCGGAGCCAACACCATGTAAGTCGCGCCGAATAACGTGTCTGGTCGAGTGGTGAAAACGGTGATCGTCTCGTCGAGGTCGGCGACCTTGAAATGCACTTCCGCGCCTTCGCTTTTGCCAATCCAATTTTTCTGCAAGAGCTTGATACCCTCCGGCCAGTCAAGCCCATCAAGCTCATCAATCAAGCGCTGACAATACGCCGTGATACGCAGCATCCATTGGCGCATCGGGCGACGCTCCACTGGGAAGCCGCCGACCTCGCTCTTACCGTCGATGACTTCTTCATTGGCCAGCACCGTGCCGAGTTCATTGCACCACCACACAGGAGCTTCTTTGACATAAGCAAGACGACGCGCATCAATCGCTTCACGCTTCAAACCCTGCGCTTCCAGTTCGCTAATGGGCCGCGCCTTGTTCGTCTTCTCGTCAAAATATGAATGGTAGAGCTGGAGGAAAATCCATTGCGTCCATTTGAAATAACCGGGGTCGGTGGTGTTGACTTCGCGATCCCAGTCATAACTGAAACCGAGTCGCTTCAACTGGCCACGAAAGCCTTCAATGTTCGCCTCCGTGGTCTTGCGAGGATGCTGGCCGGTCTTGATCGCATACTGCTCGGCAGGTAAACCAAACGCATCCCAGCCCATCGGGTGCAGCACATTGAAACCGCGCATTTTTTTGAAGCGCGCCACAATGTCCGTGGCCGTGTAGCCCTCAGGATGGCCGACGTGCAAGCCCTGTCCGCTGGGATAAGGGAACATGTCGAGCACATAGTATTTCGGCTTCGTCGCGTCGAAGTCAGCGTCGCCGGGACCGGGCGTGCGGAAGGCTTTGGTGTCGTCCCAAAGTTTCTGCCATTTCGGCTCGAATTCATCGAAGGGAAATTGTTTGCGGCGCTCGCTGTTCATGAAATAAAAGGGCTGCTATGGAAGCGTATTCTGATGGGAAGGCAACAGGCAAGCTGCACCCAACGCAGAGCGAAGCCGTTTACGGATAGGCCAGCGCGGAGTCCACCAGTTGCAGCAACTTCATGGTGCCGTGGTCATGTTCGGGGGAGATGAGCAGCCAGTCGTCATCCACCGATTCATGCGCCACCGGTTTCACATTGCCGTCGGCATCGAGCGCGGACGTGATGTTCAGTCTTGGCGGGATGTAGCCGCTGGCTATGCAGAGGAATTGATAAAGGAACGACCGCTTCGGCGTGTAAGGCTGGTTGTGCCAGAAGTAAACATGCTCACGCTCGGCACCGTCCGCCATCTCGCGATCAAACATCGCCCGCTCTTCATCATTGGCGAAGACGACATGATCTACCACGCCGCCGCGCAGATCATTGAGCACCCTGCTCTTTTCCACCCAGGCGCTGACGAGCTTCCAGCGTTTGAAGTCCGCGCTGCTTTCATCCGCAGGCCGGGCATCACGCATCACCGCCTTAATGAGAGCCGGATAAAAATCAGGGCGCTTGATCTCCAATCCCTCCCAGCCGAATCCGTCGAACATGTTCTGTCCGCCGACAATGTTTCCATACCACTGGCTCGGAATGCCCTGCGGATTTTCCTTCAAGCCATAGAATTTCAGCGCGCTCTTTACGTTCTCCGGCAGCGCTGCGAGTTCCGGGAAAAAGTCATACTTGATCGGGGGACTGATCATCAGCACCGGTTTGCGCTGGTTCCGGGCGACGATGATTTCGTGAACCGTGCCGACCGAGTAAATGTTCGTCGGCACAAAAGCGATGACGAAATCCGACAAGTCTGTCATGCGCAGGTCAATGTGAACCGTCTCCCAGAAATCACGCTCGAACTTGGCGCGCGTCTCCGCGTTCTCCCAGAAATCCCCCTCGTATTGGTTCTTGTTGGGAACCACGCCTTCCTGCCCGTAGTCGCTATGGCCGCGGATCATGGGCTTGTTCCAAGGGTCCAGCACCCGGATGGAGAATGCCTTCAAGATGGGCGTGAGGATTGCGCGCCAGCCGAGATATTTCTCGATGATGCGCGAACCGACGAAATCCATCGGGCCGGAGAGATAGGAACGGGTTTTTTCGAGGATGCTGTCCATGCGTTGTATGATGTTGCCTGCCAGATGCCATCCGGTCAAACCCGAAGCTCCTGCGGGTTCCGCCGCCAGCCGAGGACTGAGCCGATTTCCTTGACGGATTTCTTATACGCAAGCATCGCCACCGCCCGCTTCAGACGCACCCGCCCGCGCATCCTGCCCATAGTCCTTCAATGTAAAAAGCGGCCAAGCGCAAGGTCGGCGGCGGAAAGTTTCAAATCCCCGCCCCGGCCTGCTGCCGGGGATCGAAGTAAATGTGAATGTCAGCGTCCTTCACACCGAGGATTTCCTGGGCGCGGCGGAGGGCGTTGCGGGTGGCAATGTTGGGATTGGCGGCGCTGCCCATGAAGAAGTTTTCCCGGCCGATGAGTTCGATCAGGCCGCTGTTCTTCAGGACGCGATAGACATCGCGCATGGCACCGCTGACGATGAGGTCGCGCCCGGTAGTGCGAAGATTGATGATGAGTTCCTCCAAGGCCAGAACGCTGGTGGCGTCAAGATGCCGGGCGTTTTTCAGCCGGAGGATGATGATTCGCAGATTGGGATCGGAGCAGGCGCGCTGTATCTGGGTGCGGAACAGCTCCGCCGCGCCGAAGAACAGATCGCCTTCGACATGCACGATGGAAATGGACGGGTTCTGCCGCTGCGCGTTCTGAGCCTCGGCAAGATGGCCTTCTTTGTTGAATTCATACTCGACGAGCGAAGGGCGGCCCGCTTTGCGCAGATAAAGCATCACGGAGAGGCCGATGCCGGTGAAGATGGCAACGTGCAACGGCACCAGCAAGGTGGCGATGAACGTGATGATGAAGACGAGAGCATCGGACTTCGTCGCGCGGAGGCAGATGCGGATATGGCGCAGATTGATCAGGGACGAGGCCACGCAGATGACCAGGATACCCAGCCCGGACTTGGGGATGAAGGCGACGAGCGGACCGAGCAGGAGCGCACCCGCAAGACATAGCACGCCACTGATGATGATGGACAAGGGCGTGCGCGCTCCGCTTTCAAAGTTCAACAGCGAACGCGTGAGCGAATGCGATGCGGGCATCCCGCTGAGATAGGCGCAGGCGAGATTGGCCGCGCCGAGGCTGAACATGTCCTGATTGGCGTCCACTTCATGCGCGCTGCGGCTGGCCAGCGTGCGTGACATGGAGGAGTTGTCCAGCGTGACGAGAAATGCGAGCGAAACGCAGAGGCCGAATAGCTGGCTGAAATGCGTGCCGGAATGCTGCCCGGTGAAGTCGGGGAACGGCGGCAACAGTTCGCGCCATGTGAAGGTGGCGTCGGAGAATGTATCTATCGTCACACCCTGCGTTTTCATGATCCAGACGATCAAAGATGAGGTGACCAGTGTGAAGGCCAGCGCTGGCCAGCGTTTTTGCCAGCGTCTGATGCCGAGATAACAAAGCAACGTGAAGACAGAAACCAGAATCGCCGGCCATCTGACGGTCGGGAGCATTTCCACGACACCGGACAGCTCGGAAAAGAGCGTCCTGGCCTGAGCCGTGGTCAGACTTTCATTAGCGGGATGCGCCGTGGCTTCTCCCAGCACGACGGGTAGCTGATGCGCGAACATTTGCACAGCCGCACCGGAGAGATACGCGACGACCACCGAGCGACTGATGAACTGGGTCATGTCTGCGATGCGGCAATACGCGCCAATCACCAGCAACGCGCCTACAAGAAACACCAGCATCGGCATCGCTTCCCGCTGGGAGATATGCGGGTTCGCGGCAAAAAAAGACGCTAGCATAAAAGCAGTGGCATTGGTCGGCCCGAAAACGGAGTAGCGTGAACTGGCGAGCGATGACCCGACGATGCACGCAACTGCGGAACAGGTCACGCCATAGGCCAGAGGCAGTCCGGCGATGACGGCGAACGCGATGCCCTGCGGAATGGCGAGAAGCGCCCCGTCAAAGCCGCCGCGCAAATCAGCTCTGAACCATTCGCGTCGATAATCTTTCAGTGCATTCCGCAAGGGCAGCGGATCCAGCGGATGGGCGCGAGTAAATCCCACCACAGCATTCCACGCGCCCAAAACGCTGTGGCTGAGTTTGGCAACAAAGTTCTTCCAAGACACACATCACCTCCATTAGGTCAGCGTCCGGTTGCGGACTCGGATGGATTTACCAGCTTCATCTATCCAGTCCGAAAAAATCCCGCAGCACCCGCTGATAAACATCACGCTTGAAACGCGGCACCCATTCCATATCGAACTTCTCCGGTTTGATCCAACGCCAGCGACCAAACTCGCGATGCTTCGTGTCGATGTTAATGTCGCTATCATGACCGAGGAAGCGGGCGAGAAAATAAACCTGCTCCTGCCCGCCATAGATGCCGTATTTGAGCCGGCCTTTGGGGAATTCATAGCGATAGCCGCCCTTGTGATCCAGCAACTGGAGCAGATGCGGCTTAACACCGATCTCCTCCTCCATCTCACGGAACAGGGCCACCTCAAGACTTTCACCGGCATCAACCCCGCCTTGCGGAAACTGCCAGGATCCGCGGATGTGCGCCCGCTCCGCGATGAGCATTTCGTTGTCCATGTTCAGCAAAATGGCGGCAACGTTGGGACGGAACAGCACGGGCCTTTCGCTGGCGGCTTCAGTGCCAGCAACAGCCTCGGCAACGCTGCCTGCCGGATAGATTACTGCGTCTGTCGTGGGAACTGGCATCTATGGTAATGCTATAGTTTGTTAAAATATCAACTTATGCAAGATAATTGTCGTCTAATATGGATACGCGCCCAACGTCGGGACAGATTTGGATTGCGCGAGCCTGGCCTCCGGGCTTCATCAATCCACGCATGAAAGCATTCATTTTCGATCTCGATGGCACGCTCATTAATTCGCTCGAAGACCTGGCCGACGCGGTGAATCTCATGCTCGCGGAGCACGGGTATCCATCGCGCCCGCTGGAACTCTTTCCGCAATACATCGGCGAGGGTGTGCAAAAACTGGTGGAACGCGCCCTGCCTTCGGAATGTCTTCCATCGGCAAATCTGGCGGCATTGGTCGGGGACTATCAGCGGCATTATGAATCTACATGGAAAAACAAAACGCGCCCTTATGACGGCATGGCCGATGCACTGGATTCCTTGCGTCTCCGCGGCTTGAAGATTGCAGTGCTGTCCAACAAGCCGCACCATTTCACGAAATTGTGCTGCGACCATTTCTTCGCGGCAGGCACCTTTCATGCCGTCCTCGGCGCGCGCGATGGCGTGCCGCGCAAGCCGCATCCACAGGCCGCGCACGAGCTGGCGTCACAACTTGGCGTATCAGCTTCGGATTGCGCTTACGTGGGCGACTCGGGACTGGACATGCAATTTGCCGTGAATGCCGGCATGTATCCGGTTGGCGTATTGTGGGGCTTCCGCAGCGAGGCGGAACTGCGGGAGAACGGCGCACAACAACTCCTCTCGCGTCCGTGGGAGTTACCGGGGCTTTGCGAAATCAAACGCTGTTAATGCGGCGGCTCCGTAGCCGCGCCTCCGCCCAGCATCTCGGATTCGTCCTGCATGGGCATTTCCAGCACGACCTCGCCGCGCTTCACTTTTTTCTTCGACATGGCAACAGAGAGCCAGCGGAATTCATTGCTGTTTTCCATCACGACTTTGATCATAATGGTGAGCGGCACCGCGAGGAAGGCACCGATCGGCCCCCACATCCAGCCCCAGAACCAGACGCTGAGAACGACCACAAACGGAGAGACGCCGAAGCGCCGTCCCATGAGTGTGGGCTCGATAAAATTCCCGATGAGAAAATTGATGGCGAAATAACCTATCGCCACCGCAATGGCATGACCGAGATCAAGCTTGACGAGCGCCACGAAAAACGGGAGCACACCAGCGACCAGCGCGCCGACGGCGGGTATAAAATGCAGCAGGAACGCCAGGATTCCCCAGAGGATCGGATACTCCAAACCAACAACTTTGCAGAGAATACCGGCCAGCAGGCCGCACATGGCGCTGAGGATGGTTTTGATGCCGAGGTATTTTTGAATGTCGGTGGCCGAGTTGAGGAGTTTGCTCAGATCGGGCCCGCCCGCTAGATGCACCGCTTCCACACGACTGTGCGTTCCCCGTGCTTCGCTCAAGATAAAACTCATGAGAATCAAAATGGACGTCATCAGCGCGGCATACTCCGCGACGGTTCCTGCGGCGACGCCCAGGGCCTTCGTCAGCGCGTTGCGCACATCGGCCTCCTTGGCGTAGCCGATAAGTTCCTGCCAGTGAAACGAGTTCCTCACGGAATCTTCCGCGTCCTTGACTCCTTTTTGCTCAAGCCACTTGGCCACGTCAGTGGCGTATCCTTGCAACACCTCGAGATCTCTCGGCACCTCCTTGCTGAATTTCACCAGCAAATCCGTGCCCGCATTGATGAAGAGCATCAAAACGCTGATGATGAAAAGCACCGTGACGATCAGCGCCACAGGATACGGAAAGTGCGCGCGCATCAACAGGCGCATCAAGGGATAAGCCAGGACGCTGAGAAAAAACGCCACCACGACCGGGATAAAAAATGCGGCCGCGAGCTTCACCCCGGTCAGCACCACAATCAAACAGGCCAGAGTGACCAGGGTGCGGTTGCCGGAATTTGAAGCTGTGTCGTGTTGATCGTGATGATGTTCGGAAGGCATGGTGGCGGGAAAATGTTGATCGAGCATAACATACGCTCAACTGGAAAGCTTTGCCGAATTCATCTTTGCCCGATAAAAATACGTCACGCCCCCTCCCCTCGCACGCGAACCACAAAAGCGTCCGCATCCGCAAAGAACCGCGCTGCAGCCGCCTGTGTCTGGGCGACGGTGACCGCGTCCATGATGCCGGGAAGCTTTAGATAATGGCCGTGGCCGAACCCACAGAGTTCATCCCAGCCCGCGCCGTCAGCCATCGCGGCATTGCCCTGCTGGGCTCGCAGCCATGAGGCTTTCCAAGTGGTCTTGGCACGTTGCAATTCATCGCCGCGCAGTCCATTGGCCACAAGGTCGGCAATCTCCTTGCGCAATTCTTCTTCCACGAGATCAAGCTTGGCCGGATCGCAACCGACATAAAAATAAAACGCGCCCGTGCCGAGGGCGTGGAACGCGCTGGTGCCGACGAAATAGGCCAGCCCCATTTCTTCGCGGATGCGATTGAACAACCGCGATCCCATGTCGCTGCACGCCTCGTCAATGAGTTGCAGCGCGGGCACGCTGGCGTCGTGTAGATCAACCGTGGAAAAGCCGACGGCTAGCACGCCCTGCTCCTTATCGAGCTTCACATCCCAGCGACCAGGCCGGGCCTTGACGCTCATCGGCGTGAAGCCCGCGACGGACCGTTCCCCCGCGGCGAGCGGGTCAAATAATTCCTCGACTTGCTCACGAATATTTTTCACATCCACATCACCAAATACACTGATGACGCCATTGCGCCCCTGCACAATCTGCCGCCACATTTCGCGGCATGGCCCTGCGCCCAGTGCGGCGACACTTTCCGCAGTGCCCAGGGCGGTGCGTTGATACGGAAGCCCGGCAAAGATTTCCGAGCGCGCACGGCGCAAGGCAACCGTGAGCGGATCCTCCTGCTCCTCGCGAATCGCAGCCTGCTGACGTTTCTGAATCTTAGGCAAATGCGCCGCTGGAAAAATCGGTGATTGAAGAATTTCACTGAGCAGACCCAGCGCAAGTTCTTCATCGCCGCGCATGATGTCTGCGGCGACCACCATCCGGTGGGCATCGCCATTGGTGGACAAGCTGCCGCCACGCACTTCAAGCAACGCAGCAATCTCCTCGTCGGTGTGGCTCGCGGTGCCTTTGCTGAGCCATTGCGCCGTGATCTGCGTCACCCCGGAATTGACGGAGGTTTCCACCGGAACCCCGGCGAGGAACTGCGCACGCACAGACACCAACGGCAGCCGCGCGTCCGGCCTGACCAGTAAAGTAAGTCCGTTGCCGAGTTCAAATTTCTCCGCGTCGCCGCGTTTTGTATTCGCGCCGTTTTTACCTTTCAACTTTAATGTGCCAGGCGGATGCAGCGAAACGCGCGTCCCCTTTTCAATGGCGAGATATTTCCGCGCCACGGCGATCAGGTCATCCACCGTGAGAGCCTGCACACGCTGCAAGTAGGCTCGGTCATGATCCAGATCGCCGACTGCCAGCCAGCTTCCGGCGAGAATGGAAGCCACGCCTTTCGTCGTGCTGCGAAGCCTGAGCGAATGGCTTAACGTGGCGCGCACGGCCTTGTCGAGTTCGTCGGACTTGGGTCCGTTGCTTTTGATCTCTGACAACACGCCTGCAATGGAAGCTTCCACCTTGTCGAAATCGTCCGAGTCCGCCTCCGCCTCGATGATGAACAACCCGCGATCCAACGCGCTCCACGCGCTGGCGCCAACCCAGTGGGCAATACCTAGACGTTCGCGCAGTTCCAGATTGAGCCGGGAGCTTCTTCCGCCGCCGAGGATAAAAGCCAGCACATCAAGCGCAGCCTTGTCTTCATGAGCCTCACCCAGAATATGCCAGCCAAGCGAGAGGCGCGCGATGTCCGTGTTGAACTCCTTCCGCGCCACGCGGGCCGCCGTTTGATCCGGCTCGGCGGGCATGATGACCGGCTCGTAAGGTTTGCGCTCCCATGAGCCAAAATGTTTCTCCACGTTTTGCAAAGCCTCAGCGACATCCACTCCGCCGGAGATAACCACGAAACAGTTGTTCGGCACGTAATGCCTCGCATGAAATCCAGCCACGTCATCACGCCCAGCCTGATTAAAAATCTCCAGATGTCCGATCACGGGATGCCGCATCGGGTGCTGGCGGAACGCGGTGGATTGCAGCAAATGCTGCAACACGGACTGCGGATCGTCATTATCCATGGCGAACTCGCGCCGAATCACTTCCTGCTCGCGGGCCAGCTCGGTGGCATCGAACAAGGAGCCGCGCGCCATGTCCGCGAGGATTTCAAGATAGCCTTCCACATGCTCCGCCACGCCATCAATGTAATAAACGGTGCGATTGAAAGTCGTGTAGGCATTCACCTGTCCGCCGCGTGACTGTATGTCCTGCGCGATTTGCGCCGGGCCGCGCTTCGCCGTTCCCTTGAAAAGCATGTGCTCGACGAGATGCGCCAGACCCGCGCCCGTCCACGCTTCTTCATGCAAGCTGCCCGCCTTCACCCAGAGTTGCACGCTGGCGACCGGATGCGCCTGGTCCTCCGCAATAATGACCTCAAGGCCGTTGTCGAGCGTGTGCAGTCGCGCGGAATTGGGAGGCAGTGGGGGGGCGTCTTTCATTTTCAAATTATTGTCCGCTACCATTCCATGCTTTTCGCCGGGCGAAAGGGTTTGGTCAGTGCTTCTTCCAAGGACACGCCGTCGGAGAAATCTTCGATGCTGTCCGTCTCGTTCTTACCGAAGTATCCGGCGTTGATGAGCAGATAGACCATGTTCCCCACATCCTCGCTGCGGGTGATCCCCCAGTCGCGCAACACGCACAACGCCATCGGGCCGAATTCGCGCAGGGCCAGATCGCGAAATCCGGCCAGCAGTTCCGGCCCCGCCACATGACGGTTCTCAGCATCCTCGCGCCCGATCAACTTCAAAGTATGCGCGAGCGCGTCACACAGAAACACATAACCCGGCACGGCGTAACGCGGATCACGCTTTTGCGCGTCGCGCACTGCAATATAAAAGGCGGATTCATGTTTCATTTCGTGCAAGGATTGCAAGATGGCGCGGCCCGGCACGCGGTCAATATATGGCGGCATTTGTAAGGTTGTATTTATTGAAGATAGCCGACCCCGGAGCCGACACCCGTGGCGTCACCGCCGCGCGCATCACCGCGCTCAATGCCGCCATCACCGCCTACACCGCCGTGATGAACACCCCGCGCGGCCAGATCGTGAATCGTGGCGCCCTCTTGAAAGAAGTGGAAACCGACACCGCCGCCCTGCTCGCTCTGGTCAACGACATGGACGACCTCGTTGCCCAGTTCGACGGCACCGAGGACGGCCTGCGCTTCATCGACGCCTGGCGTCGCGCCCGCATCATCGTCGATGTCTGCGGCGGACAGGCTGCTCTAGCGCCGCCCGCACCCGTCACGCCTCCGTGAGGGGCGGTATCAGTTGTATAAAGCAGGCTCGCTTGTGTCACCGGCTGCGAGCCGAGAAAGATGGAGCGCAGCAATACCCTAAGGTCGAGACGAGCAATAGCGAGTGAGTCAAATACTTCATACTATATAGCGTTATACCACGATTACAGATGGGCGCGCGCGGAACTGGTGAGCTGCGCGAGACGCTAACTTTGAATGCACGGCGCGTTGCATGTGGATCAGGGTTTCGATTTGCGAAGGAACAACCACGTCGCACACATTACTGCTGCGATGACGACAATCAACCAGACGAGCCATGATTTGCTTGGCGCTTCGCTGTTCTGAATGGGTAGAAAAGCCATTCCGAGCAGATCGTTCAGCGTGAGGGATCTACTGCCCGCCAAGACTGATTGCTCCGCACCAT
>JAYVOH010000193.1:0-4029 GCA_043758025.1 Verrucomicrobiota bacterium | reverse complement strand
ACTGGCCTCGGCGAGCGACTGGTTCACGACAGGGGCGATCGCGCGGTCGAGAATGCTGCGGATGGTCGAGCCATCCTTGGTGGTGAATGGCTTTTGATCGGCGATGTTCAGGACGGTCATGGTATTGATGTTCGATTTGGGATTTATCGGGCGCAAACAAAACGGGCGCAACACTTTCGCGCTGCGCCCGTTTTGAATTTATTCCGGAGACGGAGGAATTACTTTTTCGCCTTCTTCTTACCGGCCTTGAGGTCGTTATACATTTCGAAGCCTTTCTTCGCGCTGAGGCCGCCGTGGACGACACCTTGAACGGCTTGCATCATGGCGACGGGGGCATCAGACTGGAAGATATTGCGGCCCATATCGACGCCGCTGGCACCCTGGGCGATGGCATTGGCGCACATCTTGAGGGCGTCGAGTTCAGGAAGCTTTTTGCCACCGGCGATGACGATGGGCACGGGGCAGCAGCTGGTCACGGTGTCGAACTCGGTGTCGGTGTAATAGCATTTCACGACGTTCGCGCCGAGTTCCGCCATGATGCGGGTGGCGAGGCGGAAATACTGCGGCGTGCGGGCCATGGCGCGACCGACGGCGGTGACGCCCATGACGGCGATGCCGTAACGGCTGGCAGCGTCCACGAGATCGGTCAAGTTTTTCAGCGACTGCCGCTCGTAAGCGCTGCCGATGAAGACTTGCACGGCGAGCACGGAGGCATTGAGGCGAATGGCTTCTTCAATGGTCAGCGCGGTGCTTTCGTTGGAGAGAGGCTCGAAGCCAGGGCGCGAGAGCTTGATCTTTTTGCCATCAATATCCCCTTCCCATTCTTCCATGGGGCTGATCATCGAGGTGCCGCCGGAAGCGCGGAGCGCGATGCCTTTGTTGGTCGATGCGGGAATGACGGAACGCTGAATGCCGCGTGTGAGCATGAGGCAGTCGGCATACGGAGCGAGCGGGAGAATGGTCTGGTCCACGCGCTCCAGGCCGGTGGTCGGTCCTTGGAAATAGCCGTGGTCGAAGGCGAGCATAACGGTGCGGCCATCGGCGGGATTGAACACGCGGCTGAGGCGGTTCTTGAGACCCCAGTCATATTGATGACAGCCCTTGAGGAAGAATCCGGGGGCTTCCTGGGGAACGTGAGTGAAGAATTCTTTTTCTTTCTTGTCTGCAGCGCTGGTTTGGATGTCGGCCATGGTGGTGGGAGTTTAGGGGTTGAGGAGTTGATGGTTGAAAAGTTTAATTAAGCCGGGACCGCTTCACGCATGGCGCGGGTGGCGGCGGGCGGGAGAGATTTACCCTCGGAGTGCAGGGATTCAATTTCATCCCGCACAAGAGAGCAGAGCGTGGCATACGCCTCCTCTTCGGAAGCCGCGTGACAGACGCCGCCCCACGGAAAGAGGTCGGGACAGTAACCTATGTAAAGGCCGTCCTCCTCACTCCAGAGAGCAAATTTGAGATAATGGTCTTCAGGTTTCATCGCTAGTGGACAAACCCGGCGTGCTTCAAGTCGGCAAGGAGTTGTCTGATTTTCCTCGACATCAAACAGGGTTCAAGCAGTGATAAAATCCTTCATGGACTTGATGATGATGGTGACGGACATCGCACCCGCGTCGGGGAAGCCGATGCAGGCTTCGCCAAGGGTCTTGGCGCGGCCAAATTTGGCGACCATGGCCTTGCTGGCTTCCAGCCCCGCGTCCGCAGCTGCGGAGACGGAGGTGATAGCTTCGGATAGTGGTTGGGCAGAAACTTCTTTCGCTTTGATCGCGGCGGGTTCCATGGCATCGACCACGGTCTTGTCCCCAACGGCGGCACCACCGCGCTGCTTTACGCCATCGACCCCGGCTTGGAGGAAGGCGGCGAGTCCGGAGGCGTCAAAGGTTTCTTTGCCAGCGAGGGCTTTGCCGCCGTTGCGGAAGAAGGTGCCGAAGATCGCGCCGCTGGCGCCACCCATGGAACTCATCATGGCCATGCCGACGGTGGAGAATGCTTTCTCGACAGATTCGACTGGTGCGGCGTGGAGCTTTTCCTTGGCTGCGGTCATGCCGCGCTGCATTCCGAGTCCGTGGTCGCCGTCACCAAGGTTTCGGTCGGCCAGGGAAAGTTCGGGTTCCGCGGCGATGATGTTGTCACAAGCGAGCAGGAGCATCGCTTTGACTTCGTCTTTGTTCAGACTGGTCTTGGACATGATGAAGCGTGAAAAAATGTTGCGCAACCCGGTATCAACTACACGAGCGCATGGTTCGTGCGCGAGGTAACAAGTCAGCCGTGCTTAAGCCTTGGCGCTGACATCAAGCACCTGACGATCACCATAGTAACCGCAGCTTGGGCAGGCGACGTGACCGGGTTTGGCGGCACCACAGGATGAACAAGAGCTGAGCAAGGGAGCTTTCCAGCGTTTGGAGGCTCGGCGGATTTTCTGTCGGCTCTTGGATTGTCTGCGTTTGGGAGTGGCCATGTCAGTTGCGTTTGAGGTTGTTCAGTTGATCAAGTGCTCCCCACACATTCTTGTCGGCCTCCTTGTGCAGATCGGCGTCGGAATGTTCCGGCGTGGGATCGAATCTGCCTTCGGCGGGACATTTGCGCGGTGTCACGTTGCCCGTTTCACAGCGCGGATGGGTCGGAAGGGCCAGCAGGATGTCTTCCCTGAGGCAAGTTGTCAAGTCAATCGGCTGTTCATTTTCCACCAGCACATCTGTGGCGAAACCTGGCTGCTCCAGCCGCCAGTGAAAGCGCTCGGCACAACGACCGCACTCCAACTCGAATGTGACCTCAACGCTGCCAAGGACGATAATGTCATCCTCATCGCGCGTCACATCCAGACTGTAACTCAATGGCGTGACTGCCTTGATGGCGTCCTGCTCAGGCAGTTCAAAGATGCTGGCGGGCAACTCGCCCACTAGGTGTAAACCTTCGGCTGGCAGTCCTCTCGGATCAATTTTCAAACTCATGGCAAATTTCCTCTCTTTGATTTCATACGCCCCTCATCACGACTTTCGGCGGCTAGTATTTGATTGCGCCCCTTCCAGCTTCGCGCACAAGGCCTGGGCCACATTCGCAGGAACGAATAACGAAACATCTCCGCCAAGCCGCCCGATCTCCTTCACGATGCGCGAGCTGATGTAGGTCATTTCCTCGCGCGGCGTGAGAAAGAGCGTTTCCACCTTCGGATCCAGTTTCCGGTTCATCAGGGCCATTTGAAACTCAAATTCAAAGTCCGAGATCGCGCGCAGTCCGCGCAAGATGGCGCAGGCTTTCTCCCGACGCGCAAACTCCACAAGCAACCCGTCGAACGAAACCGCGCGCACATTTTTCAGCCGGAGCTTCCGCGCCGCTGCACTGATCATGGCTACGCGCTCATCAACGCTGAAGAGGCTCTGCTTCTGGTTGTCGCGGGCCACCCCCACGATCAGTTCATCAAATAAATGCGAGGCCCGCTCCAGCACGTCCAGATGGCCGTTGGTAATGGGATCGAAGCTGCCGGGATAGATGGCTTTGCGCATGGGGACGGAAATAAGGTTCAGTGTAGTAGGCTGTGGAAAAATTCCAAGATTCAATTTTCAATTTTCTATGGCGGCTCAAAACTTAATGCTCAAATCATTGGTGCTTGATCTTTCCTTGGAATTTGAGATTTGGAGTTTGAAATTTCCCCCCATGTCCGCCATCGAACCCCAAGCCCTGATCAATGCCTACTCCAAGGGCATTTTCCCGATGGGCATGGACAACGGGCGACTTTCTTGGTTCTCGCCCGATCCGCGCGGCGTCATTCCAGTGGAGGACTTTCGCATTCCGCGCAGCGTGCGGGCCGAATTGCGCAGGGTTGATTTTGAAATCCGCGTGAACACGGATTTTGGCGCCGTCTTGCGCGCCTGTGGCGACCGGACTGACACCTGGATCACGCGGGAGATCATCGCCAGCTATGAACTTCTTCACGAAATGGGCTGCGCTCATTCTGTTGAAACCTGGCTCGACAATGAACTTGTCGGAGGTCTTTACGGCGTCTCCATCGGCGGCGCGTTTTTTGGCGAATCCATG
>JAYVOH010000192.1:0-4031 GCA_043758025.1 Verrucomicrobiota bacterium | reverse complement strand
ATGGATCCGAGACATAAGCTGGAGCAAAGAATGTCCCGGTAGATGGAAAAGGTCCACCATAGCCCGAATAATCCCCGGACAGCCGACGAGATGAAGTCTGGGGTGCGCCGGAACCGGCATCTCGAGAAAAACCATATCCTCCGATTGGAGTTCCAACATCGCGCTGGTCAATTGGTTGCCCGGTGTATTGCCCCTGATCTCGGCTGAAATCATAAATCCCCGCTGTGCCAGTTGCGCCCGCGGGCTGACTCTGATCTACAGCCGTTCCGCTCCGCACCTGATTGGCACGTGCACGAAGATCGCTGAAAAACATTCCCGTCTGGGATGGCGCAACATTATATTGCCCGAATGCACTGATCGGGGTGAGGTGGAAAAGCACCAATATCCCTGAAGACAACAGAAGTTTGTGAAAAGACTTGGCTTTCAGAGTCATGCGATAATTCAAATAGGAAAACTTGTAGAGTTCTCCACCTAAGCAAATACGCAGCAATTTGTCGAGTTTTTTCGATTTCATTCAACGAAATTGTCACATGAGTGTCCGGCCTGAATTTTCCGTGCGAATTTTTTTCAAATGCGGCGGTTTTTTTTGCTGCGGAATTCGGTTCCTTCGCAGGTGGAGAAGTCAAATTCCATTTGCCGCGCTTTGACTTTGAGCCGTGCCGACCGGCCTCTAAGCCGACCATCAAAAGCTCGCGACCATGTATTTTTAACTAGCTTGATAAATGCGTTCATGCCGTAATGTGTTCTTATGAACACTTGTTTACGGCTTAACGATCCTGACGCAAACGAAATATGTGATGCGTGAATTGGGACTCCTCCAACCCCCACAAAGTTGCTACTGGCTCAAACTCACTGGATTCCTTCAACTTTTTCATTACCAGCGGAGTATCACCCATTCCCACGCGCCCTACACTCACAGTCAGTGACACGCCCTCCCGCTTCGCTCGCACTACCAAGTCGTTCAGATCTTCCAGCCCCTTCATTGCCAGAACTGTTGGATCGTAAATATCCACATCCGAGAGCATCGCTGCAAAAAGTCCCCGCTCGGGACCCTTGGAAAACTCCACACCACGCACAGTTTCAGCTGTTCCTCTAATATTCTCTTTGCTTCGGCTGGCGTAAAGATAATCCACTCTGAACCACGCAGCACCAAGAGCAGAAATTATCCAAATAGCGGAATATCGTGTTATGTAATTTTTATAAAATGTTGCTTTAAATACTTCGGTTCCAGATGCTATGCCTAATATTATTACAGGAACCACATAAATAACATACCATGGGTGCAGATATTTGCCCTGCACCGTCATCATCGCCCAGCCGGCCAGCAATGCTACAGGTCCCGTCAAGGCCATTATCCTGCCCGCCCCGCCCAGCCTGATCAAGTTTGCCAAACCCGCCGCCAGCAGACCAGCCTCCATCAACAGCAGCCCCCACAGCAGCGGTTGTTGCGACAGCATCCTTTCCAGCGCGAGATTATGCGGATTGGCGGGATCGCCATCCCAGCCGCGAGTCCCCCAGAGCAACCCGCCCAGCACATCCATCCACCAGACCCACCCCATCGGGCCTTTCAAGCTGTTGAGATTCATGGCCCCCATCAATTGCGGCAAGGTGGGCAGCATGATCTGGAGTGCTAACATACCGCCGATCAGCATCCCCAAAAGCGGACGCAGCACCATGTTGCCACAGCCGCCCCTCCTCCATTGGGCCACCATCCGTATCAATATCGACGCGTTGAACACGACCAGAAAAAAGACCACGCCCGAAAAACTCCACACGCAAAGAAACTCCGCCAGTCCCTGCCCCAGCCACCAGCGCCAACGACCATCCTCGAAAGCCCGTTGCAGGAAATAGAAACATAACGTCACACCCAGCATCAGCATCCCGTAAGCTCTCGCCTCGCTGGAATAGCGCACGGCCCACGGATGCAGAACCATCAGCAGCAACGCAACCCATGCCGCCTGAGCACCCAGAATCCTCCGTGCCGCCAGCCACAGAACCACCAGTGCCGTCATGCCCGCAATCCACTGTGGAAGCCGCACCGCCGTTTCGCACACTGCACCTGCGGGCGCGTGAGTGAATTTTCTCCAGGCGTCATAGCTCAGCCGTCCAAAAACCGAGCACGGCATCAAGTTGTTCCCCACCTTGTCCAACCAGAAGGTATCCAGCCATTTCACCGGCCTCAATGCCACCTGCCCGTCATCGTTCTGGCGGAATCTACCGGCCACGTAAGTCCTGAACGTATGCGCCTCGTCGTTGTAAAAGCTCAAATCCATCCGCGCCCAGCGCAGTCCACCCGCCGCCACCAGCACCAAGACCAACCACATCCACTCCCGCTTTGTGATCCCGTGAGCCATTACCCCAGGCCCCTCCAGCTTCTTCCCCGCCCACCATTTCGATGTCAAGGCAAGCACTCCGCACAAGAATGCATTCACCAGCCCCGCCCACCACATTCCCCATTTCACATAAGCCTCCGTGGCCACCTTGCTTCCCCCTTTCTCCATGCTTAACGCCAGTCGCCAGTCCCGGCCCGCCCAGATCACAAAAACCGTCAGCACCAATGCCAGCGCCCCGAACACCCACGCAAAGCGACGCGCCAGTGCGTCCTCAGCCTTCTGGGTATCCTCTTTTTCCTGACTGTCCATATTTTCCGCCATTGCAGAATCTTAGCTGGCGATCTCTCATTCATCATTCAAAATTCGTCTTTCACAATTCATTCCCCACATGCCCACCCAGACCCACCGCACCCGGCTGACCATTCCGGAATACGCCATGGCCCTCGCCCACGTCGCCAGCCTGCGCTCCGAGGATCCGTTCCGCAAAGTCGGCGCCGTCGCCTTCGACCACGACAACCGCGTCATCGGCACCGCCTACAACGGCCTCGCGCCAGGTTTCAACGCCGACCACCAGTTCTGGCTCAATCGCGATCAGCGTCGCAAATACATGCTCCATGCCGAGGTCAATCTCTGCTCACTGTTCACGCGCGGCAACGTCAAGCTCATCGCCTGCACCACGGAACCCTGCACCAGTTGCACCCAGATGCTCGCCGCCTACGGCGTCAAAGAAATCTACTATCGCGACGGTTACCCCGACTCCGAAGCCCGCGCCATCTGCGATCTCTACGGCATCAAGCTCACCCAGATCACTGAGTATCCGTTGATTGTTTCCGAGTTCGATGACGTGAGCGGAAAATGACCGACTGGTGAACACAGAACTCTCTACTCTGCCTTCCTCCCCTTCTCACCGGTCACGTTTGTGAATGGCGGCTTGTCAAACGCCGCGCCATCGCCCATCACGCGCGGATCCTTCTGCTCCGTCAGCACTTTCATCAATTGCGCCTCCATCTTCATCTTCACATCCCCATACGCCGGGTCGGCCGCTACATTCTTCGTCTGGTCGGGATCGTTCCGCAGATCGTAAAGCTCGTCCCCCGGTCGCAACGCGAACGCCATGTCATAGAGGCCCTTCATCTCCGCCTCGCGGCGGTGCGCTACGTAATAGGCCTTCGTCGGGCTGGCGTCCATGTCCGCAAACGTGACATAGGTTTCGTTCTCCAGTTCCTTCGCCGAGGGCTGGCTCGTCTCCGTCACTGACTTGGGCGATCCCATCGGCCAGCGCTCCGGCGCGAAGTTCTTGATGTAAAGAAAATCTTTCGTGCGGATCGCGCGATGCGGATAAGGCAGGTTACCCTCGCGCGCGAGGGTGACATGTCGTTCGCGTCCTGTCACGACCCAAGTGCGCGAGGCATCCACTTGTCCCTCTTTGTCTGATTTCAAAGTGGGCCACAAGCTGCGCGCCGCCATGCCCTCCGGTTTCACCACGCCAGCAGTTTCCAGGAACGTTGCCGCCATGTCTGGCAGCCACACGAAATCATCAACGACACGCGGTAGGTGGATAAAGTGACCTATGCCAGCTCCATAACCCATAGCCACATGGCCACCATCAATCCCCGGCCCCGCCGCCACCAGCGCCACGTTCACACCGTAATCATACAGGTTGCATTTCCCGTGCGGCATCCCGCCCATGCCATGATC
>JAYVOH010000191.1:0-11551 GCA_043758025.1 Verrucomicrobiota bacterium | reverse complement strand
CATCACCTTCGGTCGCAAACGCAGTCGTGCGCCGTCCTTAACGGCCTGCACGAGATCAGTGTAGGCAAAGGCGGTGCCTAGCTGGGTCATGCGGGCCTTCACGGTTTCTTCCAGATACACGACCATGACGACGCCGGTCTGCACGGCGGTGCCAAAGAGGGCGATGTAGCCAACCCACACAGCACCGTTGAAATTGTAGCCGAGGAGTTTTTGCAAAAGCACGCCACCGCTCAACGCGAAAGGCACGGCGAGCATGACGTGCGCGGCTTCCAACGCGCTATGATAAACGATGTAGAGCAGCACGAAGATGATGAGCAGCACGATAGGGAAGACGATCTGCATGGTCTGCACAAAGCGGCGCTGGTTTTCATACTCACCGGTCATTTTGTAGGTCATGCCTTCCCAGTTGATGGTTTTGAGCTTTTGCTCGACCTCCTGCACGAAGCCGCCGATGTCGCGGTCTTGCACGTTCGCTTGCACATAGGAGCGGAGGCGTCCGTTCTCGCTGGCGATTTCGTTCGCACCGACTTCGCGGGTGATTTTGGCGACCATGCCGAGGGGGATGTAGGTCACTGGCTGGGTGGAAGCGCTTGATGCCACGCTGGAAGCTGGTGCCGCAGCAGCTCCGCCGGTCATGCCACCACCGCCGCCCATGGGGGCCGCGCCGGATGCACTCATGCCCTGGCGTGCAGAGACAAGGATGCTGCTGAGTTTTTCGATGTCGTCACGCTCGCCGCGTTCAACTCTGATTTGAATGGGGAAACGTTGTCTGCCTTCGATGGTAGTGCTGACGTTCTTGCCGCCGATGGCGACTTCGACAGCGTCCAGCACATCCTTGGCACTGAGGCCATAGCGGGCCATCGCTTTGCGATCCACCTGCACATTCAGGTAGGGCTTGCCCTGCACTCGCGAGGGCGAGACGCCTGCCGCACCTTCAATGCCATTGATCACTTTCTCCACCTCGAATGCCTTGCGCTGAATCTTGTCGAGAGTGTCGCCATAAATTTTCACACCCACCTGCGCACGAATGCCGGTGTAGAGCATGAGGATGCGATTCTCAATGGGTTGCAGGAAAGCGGGCACATAACCGGGCACCTGCTTCATCTTGTCGGTCAGCTCCGCTTTCAGTTTGTCCACGGTCATGCCCTCGCGCCATGCGGGATTGCGCTTCACATTCCATCTGCCATCAGGAATGTATTCAGGCTTGAGCATGATCGTCGTTTCCAGCATCTCGGTGGGCGCGGGATCGGTGGCGGTTTCAAAGCGCCCCAGCTTGCCAGCGACAGATGCGACTTCGGGCGTGGCTGCGATGACTTGATCCTGCCATGACATTACGCGCTGAATTTCCTTGAGGCCGGTCTTGGGCATCATGACCGGCATGTAGAGCAAGCTACCTTCGTTCAACGGCGGCATGAACTCTTTGCCAAAGCCTGCGACAGCATCGGCGAGGCGAGGATAGCCGGCATCGCGGAGTTGCTTCACGGTGGCACGCGGCAGGCCAAAGGCGGTGAGCAGAGCAGTGCCGAGGATGAGCATGGCAGAGGTGATGACCGTTTTGCGATGATTGAGTGCCCAGTTCAGCGTCGGCTCATACAGACGAAGGAGAAACTTCATCACGATGTTGTGTTCCTCCGAATGAAATGGCCCGCGCACCAGAAGCGAGCAAAGCACAGGCACCAGCGTGACCGCGAGCAGCGTGGAGCCTATCATGGCAAAGGTCTTGGTGAAGGCCAGGGGATGGAAAAGTTTCCCTTCTTGTCCCGCGAGTGCAAACACCGGCACGAAGGCGAGGATAATGATCGCCATCGCGAAGAAGATGGGCCGTCCAACCTGCGTGCAGGCGTCGAGTGTGACCTGCCATGTCTCTTTGGCATCAAGGCGGGTGCCTTTGGCGTCCTCGGCTTTTTCGCAATGCCGGATCACGTTCTCGGTTACGACAATGGCCGCATCCACGAGCACGCCGATGGCGATGGCGATGCCGGTGAGCGACATGATGTTGCTGGTGATGCCAAACTCCTTCATCAGCAGGAAGGAGATCAAAATGGAGATGGGCAGCGGCAGGGTGACGATAAGGATGCTGCGGAAGTGCCAGAGGAAGATGATGTGCGCGAGCGTGACGAGGATGAACTCCTCCAGCAGCGCGTGCTTGAGCGTGCCGATGGTATTGTCGATTAGTTCGCTGCGATCATAGAAGGGCTTGATAGTGACACCCGGAGGAAGGCTGGGAGCGATCTCCGCGATCTTTTCTTTGATGCGCTCAATCACTGCCTTGGCGTTTTCTCCAGTGCGCATGACGACAGTGCCACCCACGGCTTCATGGCCGTTTAAATCCAGAGCACCGCGCCTGAAGTCCCCGCCAATCTGCACGTTGGCGATGTCCTTTAAATAGATCGGCGTGCCACCCATCGCTTTCACTGTGACAAGTTCGAGATCTTCCGGGCTGGTGACGAGGCCGATGCCGCGCAGCACAAACTCTGCACCATTTTCCTCCACTACCTTGCCGCCGACGTTGAGGTTCGCATTCTGCACCGCCGTCATCACGTCCATGAGCGTGACGTTCGACATGCGCATTTTGGTGGAATTCAGTTCTACTTGATACTGCTTCACAAAACCGCCAATGCTCGCCACTTCCGCGACGCCTTGCACGCTGGCGAGCTGGTAGCGGACATACCAATCTTGCAATGAACGCAATTGCGCGAGGTCGTAGCCGCCATCGGTGGCCTTGGTGGGATCAACATCAAAGTAGTATTGATAAACCCAGCCGAGACCGGAGGCATCCGGCCCAAGCTGTGGCTTCACTCCTTCGGGCATGGAGCTTTGCAGATAGTTCAGCCGCTCCAGCACGCGCGCTCGGGCGAAGTAAGTGTCGATCCGATCCTCGAAAATGATGGTGATGAGTGAGTAGCCGAACATCGAGGAAGCGCGCACTTCTTTGACGCCTGCCAATCCTTGCAGCCCTGTTGAAAGCGGGAAGGTCACTTGATCCTCCACCTCCTGAGGGCTGCGGCCCATCCATTCGCCATAGACGAGCACCTGGTTCTCAGTGAGATCTGGGATGGCATCGACAGGCGTTAGATAAATAGCCCGCACACCGAGCGCGATAAGCAGCAGCGCCGCACAGGCGACGAGGAACCGATTTTTTAGGCTCCAGTGAATGATGGCCTCGATCATGGCTGGCTGCCTCCGCGTTTGATTTCCTTGGCGCAGTTCAGCATCTCTTTTCCAAAGAAGGGGTTCTCACCCGCTCGCCCAGGCATCTGCACCCAGCGGCCTTTCTTCGGAGCATTTGGAATGACCTGATTCACCATGGCGCATTCCCAGATGTTGAACAAGGGTGCCCCCTCAGCCATGCGCAGCGGTTCTAGGACAGCGGTGGCCGCTGTGGTGAAAGAATGGAAGGCGACGCGCGCAGCTTGAAGATCAGTGAAGCCGTGCAAGTGCCTGGATTTTTCCAGGGCGTCGAGTGTGTCCATCGTGCCTTCGGGAGAACGCAGCAATTCGACCAGTTCACCAGCCTTCATCATCGCGGGTTCGCTGGCTTTGTTGAATGCAGCCAAGTCATCTGCGGCAAGGGCTCCCGCCATGGCATCGGCTACTGTTACAAAATCACTGATGGCCTTTTTCTGCGCGTCGCTCAACGAGGGCATGAGAGCTGCGGGTTTCAACAGCTCAATGGGTGTCATGAAGGAGCGGTTCATCTCCGCCTGTCCATCAATGAGCAGGTTGCCATTGGTCACCACTTTGTCCCCCGCTTGGATGCCCGAGAGAATTTCCATGAGCTTGTCGCCGCGACGCCCTAGCTTCACCATGCTGCGTGCATAGGCGCCGCTGCCCTGATCCACATAGACCACGGCCTCCGGGCCGGTTTCGATGACAGCGGAACGCGGCACAGTGAGCATGGCGGGGGCTGCGACTTTTAGAGCACCATCCGCATAGAGACGATGCAACAGCACGCGGCGGCCATTGATGAGAGGGTTTGCCAGCTCGACGCGCACCTTGGTGGAGCGCGTTGTCTCGTCGAAATTCGGGTCGATGAAGGTTACTTTGCCCTCAAAAGATTTTCCTGGCAGAGAGGGAGTGGTAACAGTTACACCTTGGCCGATCTCGATCCAGGGCATGTCCTGCTCATAAGCGCGGAACTGAAACCACATGTTCGAGAAGTCTGCGATCTCAAGAAGCTTCTCTCCGGCCGTCACATACTGGCCTTCATAGACGTTCTGCCCCACGACTGTGCCGCTGATGGGGGAGAGTATCTGTGAGGTCAAAGCGTCACCAGCTTTTTTATCCAGTGCTTCGATCTGTGATGGTGTTAGTCCCATCTGCCGCAAACGCAGGCCGGTGTTCTTCCTCAGCTCGCCCGTGAGCTGGCGGTATTCGCGCTCAGACTGGAGCAATGTCGGGCTGTAGAACTCCGCGAGCGGCTGCCCTTCGCTAACCTCCGCACCCATGAAGTTCACATGCAGCTTGTCGATACGTCCATCAACGTATGCGGAGAGGATGCGGTGGCGCGTGGCATTGTCGTCTATCATCCCTGCCACAGGCAGAGTCCGGGTGAGCGGCTGAACCTTGGCCTCCGCAGTCTCCACATGGAGAACTTGGATTTGGTTTTGAGTCAGCGCGACAACTGCGCCTCCACCCGAGGCATCAATGCCTTTGTCTCCCTCATAGACGGGCGTGAGTGCCATGCCGCAGATGGTGCAACGACCTGGCTTGTCGCTTTTCACCCATGGGTGCATGGCGCTCTGATAAAAGAGCACCTTGCGCTCTCCTGATGATGGTGTGCTCGTCATGCTGTTGCCACCGAAGTTGCCGCGCAGGAACCAGCCGGCGACGAGCGCGGCGATGATGAACAGGAAGGTGAGGAGATTCTTCATAGGTTTATTTAGCTGCGGGTTTCGCGAGGCTGCCTGTGATCGCGGAGAGCGAGTGATAAGCAACGTGGCCTGCGGCGAGCGCCCGCTTTTGTTCCTGCCGTGCGTCCAGCAATGTGCGGCGGGCATCCAGCACTTCGAGAAGTGTCGCCTTCGATGAAATCCATGCGTTTTGCAGTGTCTCGACGGCCTTCTCCATTTTAGGCAGCACATCCTTGCTGTAACTTATCACAAGCTGCTGGTTACTTTCCGCATCCGTCATCAAAGCGGTGAGCTGTGTGTAGAGTTCACGCTGTTCAGCAGCGAGGTCGCTTTGCGCGGCCTGGCGCATCTGCTCTACTTTCGCAATGTCGGCTTGGTAGGCGGAACGGTTGAACCACGGCAGCGACATCCTCACCATGAAAAGCGTGCTACGCTGATCACCTCCTGAAAACGTGCTGCTTTCGATACCCACGGAAAAGATGGGTTTCTTGCGTTGCTGCGCGGCATCGGCCTCAGCTTGGGCACCGTCCGCCATGTGGCGCATGGCTGCGAGCTGGGGATTCATTCGCTCCAATCGCACCTTGAGCGCCGCCAAACTCGGCAGCGTTGAAGTGTTTGCTGGCAACGACAAGGGTTGCCACACCGCCTCCATGCCCCGACCCAGCAAAAGATTTAGCGTCCGCGCGAACTGGCCGCGCTTCTTCTGCGCGACAACAAGTGCTTGCTGACGCATCGCCAGTTCACCTTGAAGCCGCAATGTCTCGGTGCTGCTGGCATCGGGATTCTTGGCGCGTTCTTCGGCTGTCCGCACCGTGGTTTCCAGCCAGTGAATGTTCTCGGATTGAAGGCCAATGATTTCGTCTGAGAGGGCCAGTTCGAGCGTGGCCTGCGCGACAGACAATCCAAGTTCATTTGCCGTGAGTTGAATAGCCGCACCCCGCGCGTGGAAGTCCGCCTCAGCCTTCCGTTTTTCGGCTTTATAGAGACCGACGCGCGGAAGCATTTGGTCAATGCCAGTCACGATGTCGCCGTCGTCTTGCCTCATGGATTTCCGCGCCGCCATAAAACCAAGGCTGGCCTGGGGGTCTTCCCAAAGCCGCACAGCGCCGATAGCAGCACGGGCCGCTTCGGTGCGTTCTTTGGCTGCCTGCGCCTTGGGATGTGTCCTTGCCGCTTCATTTGCCAGTCGTTCAATGAACGCTGGTGCTGCAATGGTGGTGCTGTCTTCGGCCTGGGCCGTGGATGCTGCTGCTAGGGACAGCGCCAGAGCAGGAAGTAAAGATTGTATATTCATTGAGTCCTCATTGAAAAAGCTTCGTTTCGGGTTCGTGCGTCGCGGATTGCGGGCACAATACTCCTGAGAAAACGAGTCTTTGTCAGATGAGGAGGGCGCAATGCAGCGCCAGCGCAGGCGGGCAGTGCGGCAGGAAGGCATCCGGTGCCAGAGGCCGTGGCGGCTTCTGGGAAACGAGCGGAGAGAAGGGCGGCACAAGCACGTGCAGGAGCACCGACATAAACTTGAAATCCTGAGTGTGCGGCACTGGAGTCATGGGAGAAGGCTTCGCCGGTGTCTGAGCTGGGGACATACTGCATTCACAGACGGTGCTCACACAGCAGGCGAGCTTGCATATGCTCACAGCCTTTTCCTCCATACATGAAGGACCGGACACAGCCGCACCAGCCATCTGCGCCATCAGGAAGATGGCGGCAGTGAGGATTCTGATACAGGTATGTTTCATGATTCAAAGAATGGAGGTCTATTATAGTATAACTCCGAGAGAAGGCGAATCCCTCAATATTCGCTGAAATTGTTTTGCTGCAAGTAGCCAGCCAGTCTTAAAACCGGAATCCGACGCCAGCACCCCAGCCATATTGGTTGTGCCACTGGCCTACGAAAGAGAGATTTTTGTGCAGGAAATAGGCGGCTCCTGCGCTGGTCTCCCACTGCGCTTTGGTGTCATACTGCGCACGGCCAAACAACGAGAACCGGGCGGTGATGGGGAAGGCTTTGCTGATGGTGAAACGGAAGTCGCCGTCCGTGTCCAGGGAAGCCTGGGACTGAATCAGGAATGGCAGGAGGTAACGTGCGCCGAACATGCCGCGATCTGTATTTATGCCATTGCTCCATTCATAGCTGGCGAAAGTGCTGAGGTTGGAAGTGATGAAGCGGTCGTAGTCTAGACCCAGCTCATAGTCGGTGGCGCTGCCGTTGCCGATGCGTGACTGCCAGTGGGCCGTCAGTCCATTGCGGTTGTTCTGCACGGAAACGGTGCCTTCGGTCATTTGCGAAAGCAGGACGCCTTCACCGAAGAAGAACAAGGGATCATGCACTCCTCCAAAAAGTGGAGAGTGCTTCATCGGATGCTCTGCCATGTAGCCCGTTACTGGCGCGTCCTCGTAATGCACGACACGCATCATGCCCACCTCCGCATGATAGAGGATGTGGCAGTGCATCATCCAGTCGCCCGGCTCATCGGCGGCGAACTCGATGGTGCGGCTCGTCATGGGCGGCACATCCGCCGTGTGCTTCATCGGGGACAGGCTGCCTGCGCTGGTGACAAGACGAAAGAAGTGCCCGTGCAGATGCATGGGATGGTGCATCATCGAATCATTGATGAATATGAAGCGCACCTTTTCACCACGGCGCACGTTGATCATGTCTGCCTCAGAGAAGGTCTTGCCATCCAGCGTCCAGACGTAGCGGATCATGTCGCCCTGAAGTCGGAAGGTGTATTCGCGCAGCGGGCGTGAGCCTGAGATTTCAGTGGAGCGCAGGGCGCGCAGTTTTTCATACGGGCTGCCAGGGCGCTCGGGGTCATCCATGCTGCTGGACATTGCGCCGCTGCCCTCCATTCCAGCCATCGGGGGCATGGCGGGTGCGCTTTGCTTCTGTGCGGGCATCTGCATGGCGCTGTGGTTCATGCCTTTCATGTCGGCCATCGCAGGTGCGGGCGCTGACATGTCGCCCTGTCCCATTCCAGCCATGCCAGCCATGTCAGTGTGATCCATGGCTTTCATGTCCGACGTGCCTTTCATTTTGCTTTTGTCTTCCATTCCGGCCATCGCACTCTTATAGATGTTGGGCTTCGGCACATCCGGTGCGGAGTGCCTTTCTCCCTGCCCGATAAAGAGGCTGCTGTGACCCGTGCCATCTTGCGAGGTGGCCCGCAGCTCCCAGGCTCCGCTTTTGTCCGGCATCTTCAAAAGGAGATCGTAGGTCTCGGCGATGGCCATGAGGAAGCGCCCTGTCGAAACGGGCTGCACATCCGTGCCATCGGCGGCAATGATCTTCATCGGCCCGCCTGCATACTCCAGATGGTAATAGGTGCCCGCGCTGGCATTGATGAGCCGGACTCGCACGCTCTGGCCTGGTCTGGCCGCGAACTCTGCCGCTGGATTTCCATTCACGAGAAAGGCATCGTAGCCGACATCAGACAGGTCCATGGGCTTCATCCGGTTCATCGAACGCTTCACCATGTCCGGCAGGGCATCGTGCTGGATGGCACCGACAATGCTTTGCGCCGTGCCCTTCTTGATCTGCTGCCACTCGCGGCCCGCGCGGAGCTGGCCCAGCACGTCATACGGACGTTCATTCGTCCAGTCGGAGAGCATCACCACAAGGTCATGATCGGCTTTGATGCGCTCGCCACCTTTGGGCGTGATGACGATGCTCCCGTAAATGCCGAGCTGCTCCTGCAAGACGCTGTGGGAGTGATACCAAAAGGTGCCGCTTTGCCGCAACCGGAAGCGATACTCGCGCGTCTCGCATGGTTTGATGCCCGCCATGTTCACATGCGGCACGCCATCCTGATCGTTGGGCACCAGCAGGCCGTGCCAGTGAAGGGAGGTTTCCTCCTTCAAATCATTCCGCACGCGCAGCACGGCATCATCGCCCTCCACGAATCGCAGCGTCGGGCCGGGGATCGAGCCATTGATGGCCATGGCGCGACGCTCCTTGCCGCCATAGTTCACTGTCATCTCCGACAGGTTCAGGTCATAGTTCACGGTCTTGGCCCATAATGTCGAGGATGTGGACAGAAGGACGAGCCAGACGAGAGCGGAGATAGAGTGGTAGCGCATGATTGTGAGTGGTTTGCGGTGAGTGAACAGGCGTCACGGCGGCACCGCTAGTGATGCCGCCGTGAATGGTCAGGTGTTACATCTTCATGCCTTGCATGGAGCCGCCCTTTTTCATGTTGGCGTGCTCCTCTGCGGACATGCCTGGCATGGACTGACTTGCAGGAGCCGATGACTTGGTGGCGCAACTGCTGATAGCGACAAGCGTGATGGCAGCGAGGGTGAGGGTGATGAGTTTGTTCATAATGTTTCTATTGTTGGGTTCGTGTGGTTTTGGTGTTCGGCGTGTTTGTGCGTCGAAAAATAATGCAGCGATCAATCATGCGGCGCGTGCTGATGTCGTGCTTCCAATGCCGTTGGTGGTGGGGCATCGCGAAACTCCAGGTGTCGCACCTGACCGCCCGCTTTGCTGATCCAGCCGCCGACACCCATGCTGGCAGCGGCGAGCGCCAAAGTCGCCAGGGCCAGGGGCAAGGCGGTCTTTGGCTTCCATTTGGGCACAGCAAGCGCTGCCCCGGCGACGAGCATCAAGGCATAGTAGATGTAGATCGTGCTCTCCGCCCGCTCCATGTGAACGTCCAGCCACTCTTGGCCTGGCTCATCGGCTATGCCACGCACGGTTTTGTAAGCTTGCTGTCCGAGAAACAGCACCGGATAGGCGGCAGCGGAACTGATCAGCACGACGGCCAATGCCACGATCTGCGCGGGCCTGCTTTTGAGGAACAGAGCAATCACCAGCGCGAAGATTCCCAGCCCAACGCCGATAACGAGCACATGATTGGAAATGGCGTGGAGGTATTCAGGTTTCATGGCTGGTGGTGCGGGGGAGATGTCTTGAGTCACAGTTTGAACTCCGCCGTCTGTAATACCCCTCAAAATAACTGCTGAACAACAGTCTATGCTGGAAAACAGCGGCATGCCCTGGGGTGTTCACCCCATGACCGATGAGAACCGGACGCAGCCCGTTCATGGAGAGCCATGCCGCAAGCCGCGCCCCGCGCAGGTAGCATCAGTTCTTTTGCCTGGCTTGAGCCAGTTCGTCAAACAAGCCAGTGTGTAGCCGCCTTGGGTGTCTTTGCCTGTCCCCGTGCTGTAGAGCCAGTCATCCACATCAGCGATGAGGATGTGCAGGTCGGCACCGCGCTTCGCTTTGGTCAGTATCTCAGGATCGCTGTCGGGAAGCGGATTATTTTCCGTTAAAATGTTAAAATGAAATGGTGCTGGTGATCGGGCGATGTTCCGACATCGCTTGTTTGAACAAACGTTTAAACCAACCAACACCATGAAAGATCAAAGAGGAACACAGACAGCGACGCAAGCGGGGAATGAGGATTTTAACGGGATTTTCCAGGAGCGAATTTGCGCCATCGTGCGCGAGGGGCTGCTGGCGATGTTCGAGCTGGAGGTGACGGCGCTGTGCGGCGAAACCTATCGACCCACCAAGAGCCTTCACCGACGAGCCGGGAGCGAGATGGTTACCATCCAGACCACCTCGGGCAAGGAACACATCTCCAAGCGCAGAGTCCGCGAGAGGCTTCCCAACGGCCAGGAGCGGGAGGTGCGTTTGAAATCATACAGCGAGGTCAAACGGCGCAAGGGCATGTTCCAGGAGGTGCTGGAGGCGATCTGCCACGGGGCCTCTGGCAACGGTGTGGGCAAGATGCTCGGCCTGAGCGCCAGCACGGTCTGCGAAGGCTGGAAGGCCCGCAGCAAGGAACTTCTCGATGAGTTCCGGGGACGCGATCTTTCGCAGATCGACGTGGTGGCGATGATGGTGGACGGGATTTTTCCCAGCAAGGAAAGCTGCGTTGTGGTGGCGCTGGCCATCGACATTGAGGGCAACAAACATCTGCTGGATTTCGAGGAAGGAAGCAGTGAGAGCGCGGAGGTGGTGAAGGGATTGTTCGCCAGATTACATGCGCGGGGATTGAAGGCGGGAACGGCGCGCAGATTGCTGTTGGTGCGTGACGGCAGTGAGGCGATTGCCAAGGCGGTGAGGCATTTCTGGCCCGATGCGCTGCAGCAGGAGTGTCTGGTGCATATCGAGCGCGGGCTCTGCGCGAAGCTATCCTGGAAGCATCAGAGCGAGGTGGTGAAGCGCATGAACCGCTTGCGCGGGGTGCAGGGAGCGGAGGCGGGAGAAGAGGCTTTTGAGCAGTTGCTGCAATTTGTCAGAGGGAAGAACCTGGCGGCGGCGGAGAGTTTGGAGGGACGCAAGGAGGGCATTTTGGTGTTCCACCGGCTCAACGTTCCGGCGACGCTCAATGTGACGTTTTTGAGCACCAATCATATCGAGAATGTGATGCGCAACTCTCGCGGCATGATCAACAAGGTGTGCCGCTGGAATCCCAAGAGCGACCAGTTGTCGCGATGGATGGGAGTGGCGCTGCTGCGGACCCAGGAGGGATTCAGGAGAGTCCGGGGGCACCGGGAGCTGGGGGGCTTGGCCGCCGCACTGGGACGGGCTGGCTCCGCCGACTTGTCGCTACGCTCCTCGTCGGCTCCGCCAGCCCGTCCCAGTGCGCAAGAGCAATCAGGGCTTGCAAGGGGGATCGCTTTCTCTTATCAAATGCCTGTCAACCAGACCGCTGAAATCTTAACGATTTAACGGAAAGAAAAAT
>JAYVOH010000190.1:0-11633 GCA_043758025.1 Verrucomicrobiota bacterium | reverse complement strand
CTTGGTTTCAGAAATGGCAAGATCCAACTGATCCGCCTCCGCTACGTAGCGATGGATAACCTCATCCGGATGCCCCAGCATGGCCATGGAGCCTTTCTTCAAGAGCATTGCCGTGGTGGAGAGCCGCTTGACCACATCCATCTGGTGACTCACCAGCAACACCGTGCGCCCCTCGCTGGCCACGCTCTTTATTCTTCCGAGGCAGCGCTTTTGAAATTGCGCGTCTCCCACTGCCAGCACTTCATCCACCACGAGAATTTCCGGTTCCAAATGTGCAGCCACCGCGAACGCAAGCCTCACATACATGCCGCTGCTATAACGTTTAACCGGAGTATCAAGAAACTGTTCAACTTCAGCAAAGGCCACGATCTCATCAAACTTTTGCCGGATCTCCATCCGGGTCATTCCGAGAATGGCACCGTTAAGATAAATGTTTTCGCGACCAGTGAGTTCCGGATGGAACCCGGTGCCAACCTCCAGAAGGCTGGCCACACGTCCTCTCAAAGTGATGCGGCCCGTGGTCGGCTCAGTGATCCGGGAGAGAATTTTCAGCAATGTTGACTTGCCCGCGCCATTGCGGCCGATGATGCCTACTACCTCACCTTGCTTGATATCCAACGAGATGTCCTTGAGGGCCCAGAATTTTTCATGAGTCGAAAGCTGAGAGGTCGATGGACGGAAAAAAAGGCTCTTGAAAACATGCGCCAGGGAGTCACGCAGGGTGGAGTAACGATCGGGGTTTTGATGCTCGATGAAATAGCTTTTGCCGACATTTTCAGCTTTGATGGCGATCTCTGACATGTTGTCATCAAGCTGTGAGCAGGGAGGCGAATGCCTCTTCATAAGCCTTGACGCATTTGTCCATTCGGAACCGGGCGAAGGCGGTGCCGGTTTGAGCTGCGAGGGCCTGGTGCAACGCCGGGTTGGTGGCCAACTGCTCCATGGCCTCAGCAAGTGCGGGAACATCGGCCCTGCCGGCTGCGTCGAGGGGTATGAGAATTCCGGCGTTGCCGGTCATTTCCGGAATCCCCCCGATGGCGGTGGCGATCACCGGCTTTTCGCAGGCAAGATATTCAATGATGGAGTTGGGCAGGCTTTCTTCCTTCAGGCAAGTGGGCAGCAGACCGACGTCGAACTGCTGAATAAAAAATTCCGGCTCATCCTGACGGCCAGCGAAGATGACCCAAGGCTCGTGAGTCTTGAGGCGCAGGGCATCAAGGCAGGGACCTTCACCGACAAAGACCAGTTTGAGTGGGCGCATGATTCGTGAGCGAACGATGCGGGCTGCAGCGAGGGCTTCGTTCCAGCCTTTTTGTTCCACGCCACGGGCAACCATGCCAAAGGTGATGGTGTCTTCTTTTATTTTTGGCTGGATGCCCGATGGCGGTTCGTAGCCATAAGGAATGGTGAAAGTGCGGAATCCTTTGTGCCATGGGAAGCCCCCGGCACGATGAACGTTGGCCTGGGACGGGCAGACGAGCGCGTTCAAGCGCTGAAATACAATCTCTGCGGGGCCGGGGTTACCGGCATCAACCACGGCGTAGTGTCCGTGATCTGATTCGGCAATCGGTAGCTTGATGTGCCGGAAGGCCCGGCAGGTCTGCCGCGTGGCTTCCATGAGATGCGGATTCACGACGTCAAAGCTGTTTTTGCCATGCAGGCGCGCGAGCACTTTGTCGTGAAGAACCGCCTCGGGATCACACCCGGGAAATCTTTGCCGCAACATCAGGGTTATTTTGTAAAAAAGACGGTAGCCAAGGCGTCCAAATCCCGGAATCGAAATCACGCTCAAATCCCGCAACTGGCCGGCCAGCCCAGCATCACCACCCCGCAGGCAGGGAACATAGCAGGTGATTTCATGATTCGTGTCGAGCGCGCGCGCCAGCCGCACAAAGAATTTTTCTGCGCCGCCCAGAGGCATGCCATGCATGGCCATCAAGATGCGCACTCAGTTCAGGCTCTGATAAAGTTGCATGGAGTGGCCAGCCATGATGCGCCAGTCAAGGCTCAGTGCATGAGAGCGTGCAGCGTGCCGCATTTCCGATTGCCGGGAAGGTGACGCGCATAGTGAGCGCAAGGCCGCTACCACCGCCCCGCTGTCTGCCGGGGGACAGGTCACCGCGCAAGTTTCGTTGACATATTCCGGGATGCCGCCCACGCGTTGCGTAATGACCGGGAGGCCGCAGGCCATGGCTTCAAGCAGGACATTGTTGGCCGTGGCTTCTTCCGCCAGATGCAGCAGACACGAGGCGTTGCGAAATTTCTCAAGCAGAACTTTATCGCTGAGGTGATCGTGAAATAAGACATTGGGCAAGCCAGTGAAGAGGGCTTTTTTGTCAGCCGGTCCTGCGATTTCAAATCGAATCGCGGGGGTGTCGCGCATAGCCACGGCCACTTCGCGCAGCAGCGGGAAGTCCCGGCGAGTTCCGCCGACGGCGAGCACGACAAAATTTTCCGGCACTTCATGTGTCTCTGGCCGGAAGTAATCCGTGTCCACCCCATGCAGGATGCGGTGGATGCGACCATCAGGCACTCCACTTTCACGGAAGTAGGGGCGCTGGGTCTCGCTCATCACGATAACAGCAGCGAATTTTTTGAGCGATGAACGCCGACGGATGGCCGTCAGGAGGTCGCGGGGACATTGGTGGAAAGTGCCGATCAATGGATTTTTTTCCCCGTTGAGTTTGAAATCCAGAAAGCCAAGATCGCGATCACACCAGAGCAGATGGACCGGGCCTTTGAAGCCGGCTTTGACGCGAAGCAAAACCTTGCGTTCCATCTGAAAACTTCCGCCCGCACACCAGCGGGAGAATGAGAATCTGCGCAACACCTTGGTGAGGATTCTTTGAAGACGGTCATCTGGATCACAACGGGGTTCGACGACTCGTTCGAGCTGTGGCAGATAATCAGCCAGAACATGATAGCCTGATCGACAGCCGAGTATGGAGTCATGGGACCAGGCCAGGAGCGGGGTCATGATTTAATTGGGGCAGCGCTGCATCCAAAGACTGCCACCGCTGTTCTGGTGGAAGGCGGGCAGGTTCTCCCAGAATGAGGACGGGAAAACTGCGCCGGCGTAACTGTTGAACGCGCGGATTTGATAACCTTTGTTCCCGATCAAAAAAGCCCTCAGCATCAGCGACTCATTCCAGGCGCGCCCCTGTTTAATCCATTCCAAGGGATAAGTCTCTGGGTAGAAGATGTCGTGCACGTGGACCCAGACTCCGGGCTTGAGGATCGGCAGCACTTGCAGGAAGAGGAATGTAACATCACTGCCGATCTTGGCCACATGAGAGGAATCAATGAAGAGAAAATCCCCGGCATCCAAGCCGCTGAACTGGGACAAAGACGTTTCTTGAACGGGTTTTGCTGTTACGCTGATGCGCTGCGAATCACCACTCCCAAGGAGTTTTTCCAATCGTTCGGGGTAAGGTTCAATGCAGGTGATGGACGTCCTGCCTCCTGAGTGATCAAGTGTATCGAGCATTACGGCTGTGGAGAAGCCTGAGCCGACTTCGATGATGCGGCGCGGTTTTTCGCGGCGCATGAGTGCCGAGAGCGTGAAGGCATCCGACAGCGGGAACCAGTCATTGTCGTAGTGATACCTGAAATCGCGCGATTCATTTTGTGGGAATGGCAATGGTGGATGTTTTTCAAGCAACTCCTGGTAGAGGAGGCGTTGGTCGCTTTGGTGCAGCGGAATGTTTTCCCAAGTCTCGGCACCATCGTGCGGCAAGGCGCTGTTTTCAGATGACAGTGCTGCTATGTCCAGCAGAGGCGAATGGAAGTGTCCAGGTGGGAAGAGGGTCCTGCCGCGCTCATTCGGATTTTTTTTCAGGCAGAAGTTGAGCAGCCTTGATTTAAGAAATCGCCATGAATAGGCCGGATGCAGCAAGGCGCGAAGGGGCGGCATCGGCTTGATGGGAGCATTAACTAAATCACATCCGCAAATGTCTTCTCGGTGCGGCGGAAATACCACACGCCTAGCACCAGTAGCGTCATGCTCAACGTAGTGGACAGGGCAAAACTCTCCCAGTGAATCTCCGTGGTGCCGCAGATGGCCCACCGGAAACCATCGATCACGCCAACCACGGGATTGATCGCCACAATGGTGCGGCCCAGATCGCCATATTTTTCCTGGATCGCGGTGGTGCTGTAAAAGACGGGTGAGATGAACTGCCCGAACTGCACGACAAACGGAATGATGTAGCGGAAGTCGCGATACTTCACGTTTAGCGCGGTGAAGAGAAGGCCGGGACCCATGGCGCTGAGGAAGGCCAGCAAAATGAAGAGGGGCAGTGTGAACAAACGCCACGTAGGCCATACATGATACCAGGCCATGAGCCCCGCGAGGATGACTAGCGAAATGGCAAAGTCCACGAAAGCCACCACCACGGCGCTGGCGGGCAGGATCATGCGTGGGAAGTAGATTTTGGATATGAGATTGGCGTTGCCCACCAGACTCCCGGCGGATTCGCTCAAGGCACTGGCAAAGAAATACCACGGGAGCGTTCCCGCGCAGACCATCACGGCATAAGGCACGCCGTCGGAAGGGAGCTTGGCCAGGCTGCCGAAAATACCGGCTCCAATCAAGATGGTGAGCAGCGGGCGGATGACGGCCCAGGCCACACCGATGACCGTTTGCTTGTAGCGCACGAGGATGTCGCGCCAGGCGAGGAAACCGAACAGCTCCCGGTATCGCCAGAGATCCCGCCAGTAATGGGCCTCAGTGCGGCCAGCTTCGATGATGAGTTCTTGAGGGGCAGACATAATGTTTAGCGGCGGACCATCCAGTTACCCAGAACCAGCACATCCATCTTCGTGCGGAGGAAGCAGTCGAGGGCCTCTTGCGGGCGGCAGACGACAGGTTCGTTTTCGTTGAAGGACGTGTTCAGCACCATCGGCACGGAGGTGAGTTCGCGGAAATGGCTGATGAGTTTGTGATAAAGAGGATTGGTCTCGCGGAACACGGTTTGCAAACGGCCTGAGCCGTCGGCGTGCGTCACGGCCGGGATTTTCGCACGTTGTTCAGCGCGGACTTGGAAGACTTGCATCATGAAGGGCACATCGTCATCGGTCTCGAACCAGGCGGACACGTCTTCGCGGAGGATGCTGGGGGCGAAGGGGCGGAAGCTTTCGCGGCGCTTGATCTTTTCGTTGAGGATGTCCTTCATGTTCGCGCGGCGCGGGTCGCCGAGAATAGAGCGATTGCCGAGCGCGCGCGGCCCCCATTCGAGGCGGTCTTGGAACCAGCCGATGACTTTGCCTTCGCTGATGGCCAGTGCGGTGGTGCGGCAGAGATCGTCCTGGTTATCGAAGGCGGTGATGGTGCATCCGGCGTCCTGGAGTTCTTTCGCGTGGGAGTTGATGAGGGCGGCGTATTCGTCCTCGCTGAACTGTGGCCCGTAATAGGCGTGGTTCATGTGGAAACGTTTTCCGTTTTCCGTTTTCTGTTTTCCGTGGAGTTGTTGCGCCACGATCAGCGCCGCGCCGATGGCCCCGCCGGCGTCACCGGCGGCGCTTTGGATGTAAACGCGCTTGAACGGACTGCGTGCATAGACCTTGCCATTGGCCACGGAGTTCATGGCGCAACCACCGCTGAGCGTGAGATTGTCGCTTTCGTATTTTTTGTGCAATACAGTCAGCAGCGCGAAGAATGCCTCTTCATACATGGCTTGCACACTGCGGGCGATGTCCTTGTGCCGCTGCTCGAGCGGTTCGCCTTTCTGACGCGCGGGTCCAAGAAGTTTTTCCAGTTCCGGGGCAAACATCGTGCCGCATTCCGGCGAGCCTTTGTCCCAGGTGTAGGCCACGGACTCGCGGTGATGTCGGAAGTATTTCAAGGCCAGCTCGTAGGTGCCATCTGGTTTTACGAGAACTATTCGACGCATCAAGTCCATGAACTTCGGCTCGCCGTAAGGCGCGAGGCCCATGACTTTGTATTCATCGCCGTAGTGGGGGAAGCCGAGCCATTGCGTCAGCGCTGAATAAAAAATGCCCAGTGAATGCGGGAAGTAAATGCGCCCGTCCACGTCCAGTGATTGCCCCCGCCCCATGCCCCAGGCGGCGCTGGCGAAATCGCCCATACCATCAATGGATAGATTCACTGCTTCATCAAAGGGACTGCAAAGATAGGATGAAGCAAGGTGCGAGAAGTGATGCTCGATGTGATGCACCTGCGCCTTCATTGGCTCGCCGGGGAATGCGGCGGCGATGGATTCGCCCACGCCTCGAGTCTTGCCGAGTTTTTTCACGCGTTCCCATAGGAGTTTCGGCGAGGGCAGATGCTTCAGCACATGCATTAGGCGGCGTCCGTGATTGACCTTCGGATTGAGGTTGATGGCGATGTGCTCCAGCTCGCTGAATTTCACCCCGGCTTCGCGCAGGCAGAATTTCATGGACTCCACCGGTAGCCCCGCCCAGTGCTTGATGCGGTTGAGCCGCTCTTCTTCGATGGCAGCTACAAGGATGCCGTCGCGCACAATGGCGGCGGAGGAGTCGCCGTGATAAGCGTTGATGCCGAGAACCAGAGACATGGTTTGGAAATTTAAAAGCTGAATCTTGCGGCGACCTTTCTGATTCAAGCAAGCTGCCGCCACCGGTCAGGCGACCCGAAATTGTCGGAACTCTTTGATAATAATGCCTTTCGCAAGGTGCCAGAGGCGGTGGGAACTCTAGCATGATGGCAATATCATCTAATAAAAAAAGGAAATTCGCCTCGGAATGGAGATTATTTTCTCAAGGCAGAACTACGACACCGCCATTTTGAAAGTCGAGACAGCGCTCGCGAAGCCCAAGCTGGGAATTCTTCGGAATGTGAACCGGTGCGCTGCCGATGAAGAAAATGCGGTGTTTAGGCGCGGCGTCTTCCGGCACCCAGTTCACCTGCCACCACGCACGGCCATGCTGCGGCCCGCTCGCGCAGCGGACGTAATCCAGCGTCAGCACACGATGGGGATGTGCCGGAGATTCGGCGTCGTGAAATTGATCGATCCATTCACGGAAGGAATCCGTGTAGATGATGCCGCAGGATAGTTTAGCGAGCGTCAGGGGCATGAAATGAATGATCGGACGAAATTAACAGAATTCGACAGAATTGTTTCTGAAAAGCCTCACGGGCCTTGCACATTCAAATTCCGTTTCATTTTGTTAATTCTGTCGAGTCATTTCACCGATGCTCAATCACATCTTCAGCCTTGAATCGCACTTTTGGCAGCACCGCATATCTGTCGTCTGCCGAGCGATAGCCCGCCGGGCAAAGCACCGCCGTGGTGTAATCCGTGGCGTTGAGGCCGAGGATTTCGTCAATCTTGGGCGCGACAAAACCTTCCATCGGACAAGTATCGATGCCGAGTGACGCCGCAGCGACCATAAACTGGCCGAGTGCGATGTAGGTCTGCTTTTTCGCCCATTCGCCAATAAACTCCGGTGTGGCCTGAACAAGACTGCCCATCATCATACCCTTGTAGGCGGCAAGCGCATCGGCCGTGCCGCCGCGGACCTCCACTATTCGGTGAATCAGTTTGTCGATGTCCGCTTCGCCCACTGACTTCTTTGCGAGCATGACCACGAGATGCGAGCAATCGGCAATTTGCCGCTGGTTCCATGCGTGAGGCACCAATGATTCGCGCAGCGCCATGTCAGTGATCACAAGGAATTTCCATGGCTGCAGACCGAAGGAAGAGGGCGTGAGCACGAGTGATTGCTCCAGCGCAGACCAAGTGTCGCCCGGAATTTTTTTGTTGGGATCGAAAGCCTTGGTGGCGTAACGCCAGTTGAGAGAATCGAGAAGCTGGGAGGGAGAGGTTGGGGTCATAAAATACTAAAACGCACGGGCCGCGATTTCGGATGGAGTCGAAGTCACGTCAACGCTCACCTCTGCTCAATGGGCACCACCTTCTGCCCATAGGGCTTGCCGACGTATTCTGACAGAGGACGGAAGAGGCGGTTCTCGCTCCACTGTTCGAGCACGTGTGCGGTCCAGCCGGCCATGCGGGAGATGGCGAAGATCGGCGTGAAGAGATCGGTCGGGATGCCGAGGCTGTAATAAACGGTGGCGCTGTAGAAATCGACGTTCGCATTCAGTCCCTTTTGCTCCTTCATGATGGTGGCGATGCGTTCGCTCATCTGAATCCATTTGGCTTCGCCGAGCTGATTGCTGAGCTTGATCGCCATTTCCTTGAGGTGTGGAGCGCGCGGGTCGAGCACTTTGTAAACGCGGTGGCCGATGCCCATGATTTTCTTCTTCTGCGCCAGCGCTTCGGCGACCCAGGCGTCCACTTTGTCCACGCTGCCGATTTCCTCCAGCATGTGGATGACGCCTTCGTTGGCACCGCCGTGAAGCGGTCCCTTGAGCGCACCGATGGCGGCGCTGATGGCGGAATACATGTCCGACAAGGTGGAGGCCACGACGCGCGCGGTGAAAGTGCTGGCATTGAAGCCGTGTTCGGCGTGCAGCACGTAGGCCACATCGAGCGTCTGCTCGGCTTCCTTGCTCGGCTCTGTGCCGTTGATCAGATAGAGGAAGTGCGCGGCCTCGCTCAAGTCCTTGCGCACCGGTGGCAACGAGAGGCCCTGGCGCGCGCGATGGAAATATGCGGCGATAATGCCGATCTGCGAGACCAGCTTGATCGCGGTGGCGAGTTCCGCGCTCATCGTCAAATCAGGCCGCATGGTGTCGTAGCAGCCCAGCATGGAAACAGCGGTGCGCATCACGTCGATGGGCTTCGCGTTCTTGGGCGCGTTGGTCAGGAAGTCGATGACGCCCTGTGGTAATTCGCGCTCGGCGCGTAAGGCAGTGGTGAACTGGTCAAGCTCCCCGCGATTCGGGAGGCGGTTGTGGAAGAGGAGGTAAACCACTTCTTCGAAGCTAACTTTGCCAGCGAGTTCATTGATATCGTAGCCGCAGTAAAACAGGACGCCTTCCGCGCCCTTTACTTCGCCGAGCCGCGTTTCCGCAGCGACTACGCCTTCCAGTCCTTTTGATACGAGTGCCATGATGAGAGATATTTAGCAGCTTTCATTCCCTCTCGCAGGCTTTTCCTCAAGCAAAATTTTGTGTCATTATGCGTTTCCCCGTCGGATACCTTCCACTTACAAACTCCTTACAAGACAAGAGCGCAGACGCCATGTTATGATCAGCCCATGAAAATGCCCGTCTGGTTTCCTCTCGTTTTGGTCTGCGTGAGCTTTGCCACCATTAATGCGGAGCCTGTGAATCTCGAAGTTCATGAGTGGGGCACTTTTACCATCGTCAGCGGCTCCGACGGGACCCCCTTACGCTGGTATCAGCCGGAACTAGCACTTGCAGAGCTGCCATCCTTTGTGGGTCCAAATATTACTGTGGCCGGGAAAGGTGGAACCTGGCAACAACCCTCCTTTGTCCGCATGGAGACGCCCGTGATTTATTTTTACCCCGACAAGTCCATGCCGGTGAGCGTGCAGGTCGCGATGCTAAATGGCCGGGTGACGGAATGGTTTCCCGGTCCATCAGCCGTCCAATTCCCTCCAAAATCGTTATCGATGCTCGACGTCCCTGTCTCATGGGCGGGTGAACTCTCAGCACCTGGCGACGTTGCGGCGCAGGCGCAGATTCCGCCTTTCAAAGACGGGCCCGGCGCAAACTACTTCCACGCTCGTGAAGTTCCCGGAGCGTGGATTTTTAAGGCCACCAAGATCGCGTCTGGATTTCCCTTGCCATCTCCGCCGACAGAAAAAGCGAAACAATCGGAAAAATTCATTTTCTATCGCGGTGCCGGCGATCACTTGCCACCGTTTCAAGTTCGAGCCGGAGATTCCCGCGTGCCGGGTGACACTTATCTGAGTCTCATGCATAGCGGATATGGTGGCGCGATCGAGGCCGCGTTCGCGATCTCTGTCAAAAATGGAAAGGGGAGCTGGCTGCCTGTGAATGCGAAACTCCCCGCTACAGATCCAAAAACGGGCAGCGGCTTGGCAGTGAGTGTCGGTTCAAGTTTAGGCGAACCTACCACTCCACTTCCAAAAGCGGAAATCGAACTCGTCACCGCGATGATCGAGGCGCTCTCGAAAGCAGGTCTGTCGCAAGACGAGGCCAAGGCGATGGTCGCCACTTGGGGCGATATCTGGTTCCGTGAACCGGGCACAAGAATCCTCGCGCTGCTGCCGCGTGACTGGGTGGACAATGCGTTGCCGCTCACAATCACACCTGCTCCAAAGAAACTCACGCGTGTCTTCGTCGCGCGCTTCGAGGTCTTCACGTCCGACCGTGAAAAGGCACTGCTGGCGCTTCTTGAAGGCGGTGAAAAACCAAAAGCAGAAACATTGACGCAGTTCAAATCACTGCAATTTGGTCGCTTTGCCACCGCTGCCTTGGAATATGCGAAAAACATCCAAAGCCAGCGGCTTGCCCAGCGCTTTTATGAACTTCAGCAATCAGATGCGCCCGCAACCGCAGCTCGTTGAATCCATGGCCCAACCCGTGTTCCGCGCCGCTACGTGCGATGACTTGATTGCGATCAATGCGATCTACAATCACTACGTGCTGCACTCCACGTGCACTTATCAAACGGTGCCCAGCACCGAGGATGAACGCGCGCAGTGGTTCGCGGCACATGGGGAAAAACATCCGGTCGTCGTCGCGGAACTGGAAGACATCGTGATCGGCTGGGGTTCCTTGAGCAAGCTGCATGAACGACAGGCGTTTGCGAACAGCGTGGAGGACTCGATTTATATGCACTATGAGCACACGGGGCGGGGCATCGGGAAATTGATGCTCGTGGAGTTGCTGCGACTGGCGAAATTGGCCGGGCATCATACCGTCCTGGGCGCGATCTGTTCAGATCAGGCTGGCAGCATCGCCCTGCATGAAAAACTGGGCTTTGAAAAGGTCGCCCAACTGCACGAGGTCGGATACAAGTTCGATCGCTGGCTGGATCTGGTGTGGATGCAAAAGATGTTGTAACAGATGGGGCGGCAATATTCAGCTGAATCACGGCTTTCTTTCATGCAATCCCTGGGTCAAATATTGCTCGGTGGCATTGATCCCCATTTTGTCCAGAAATCCATGTAGCGTTGCCGTGACAAAGAGCCGGGTAACCATGCCGAGGTCTTCATTATTTTCCTCGAAAAGTGAGAGTCGCCTGATGAGGATAGCCCTGAGATGCATGATCTCGTGCAGCATTTCGGGCAAATTGAAGCCCTGCGCCCAGCGGGCAGCTCCGTGTTGTTCTCCGTCCTTTTCTGATTTATCAGCGACGGCCTCGCTGCCGTAACGGGAAAGTGTGTTGGTGAGATCGTCAAAAAGCTGGGGAAGATGATCCCGCACTTGTTCGAGAGTCAGTGATTCGGTTGGAATGGTGGGGTCTTTACTCACGCAGTCGAGCCATTCCGCTATGATCTCCTCTCTCTGTAAATTGAGGCTTCTAGCCAGACGGCCGTTAACGCTGTCGGGGTGGGCTGGCGGTTTTGATTCTATCTTCGGGGTGGCATTCATTGGGTGTGATATGGACAATATTCTTCATAACATCATTCTCGCGGTATCGGCGCGCAGCTATTGTAGTGCGCGCTTATTGGGGTAACAATGAAGTTTTTGACGGGCTCGGGTGACTTTGGCCAGGATGTCGGTGGCTTTGGCGGTCCACACCAAGGGGCTG
>JAYVOH010000189.1:0-4076 GCA_043758025.1 Verrucomicrobiota bacterium | reverse complement strand
TTTGACGGACGGTGGGAATTTGTGTTATCTTCATAGGTGCCAAACCCACCCAAACGCCCCGCCAATCAGGAACGCCACACGCCACACTATGATGCCTGGCTGGAGAAGCTGCGCGCACGGTTGGAGCCGCGAGGAGCCAAGGCGGAGCTGGCCCGGTTCATTGCCACGCACGCAGGGGCCAGCGAGCAGGGAACCAAATCCAAGATTACCGGCTACCTCGCCCGACGCACTTTGGCCAACGGACAGTTCGTGTGCGCGGCCAACGCCTGGCTCAAGCTGGCGGATGCGGTGAAGGATTCTTAGGGTAAGAATCACGCACGGACGGGCCGATGGCCCTTTCCGACCTTGTGAGGGACATCAAGGCAGGGTCGTCGGGCTTTATCAACGACTTGGATGTAGATTTGGGTATAGGTGTTCGCCATTTGGATGCGGGCTATAATGATTGCGCTCCTATGGAGCACAAACATCCGCGTGCCGCGGGGGATGTGATCTAATAAGCCCATGAATTTTTCAAGTCCGGGCGGCGCTCTGCCTGGAACTTTCCAAACGTCAGGACGCCATATTCATCGAGCGTGGCATCAAGCCATGCGTCGATTGCTTGATGTTGGATGGCGTCGGCATCTGAATTTCCTTTGGGATTGGAAGTGAGATCAACCCGAACCTTCAATGGCAAACGCGGCTCTTCACCTGAAGCATCTCCCGTGCTGACATCAATTGTGAATCCTTCAGGATAGGCGGCTCCATTGTCTTTGTTCCACTCTTTCTCGCGCGCGGAGGCGGCCGGATCGGCTGCCTTGGTTCTCACAAGTATGGCTTTCTGACAGGGCGGGCTAAGATCAATCATCCATGCCACATCCGCGCCCTTGAATTTTACCACCACGACGCTGTCGGTCGTCCATTTACCCTCAGTCACCCAGAGCAGCAGCTTGCTGTTCTCTGACCAAATGCCATCTCCGCCGCCATGGTTCATACGGGTGAAGACGGGCCAGCCGGGCAGTTCGGCAATGATCGCCCCGGTCTTCAGCTCGATGATGTGGTTGGTGGCGTAGCTGGAATCGAGGTAGGGAACAGTGACTGCGAAACGACCATCCGGGGAACGCGCCCGCAGGACGCATTGCTTGAGTCAGCATAGGCGCGCCGGGAATCGTTTTTGCCAGCAGGCTGTCTATTCGTTGTCTTGCTCGCGACACTCGAGGAATGGTTCCCGGCTGTGCGGCAGCCGGATAGGAGCAGCAAGGGCCGAGCAAGGAGTAATCGGTTCATTTCAGGGGAGGATTGATCCCAATGGAATGGGGCGGGTGATGCTCGGCTCGATTTTATTTCCCGGACACGCCGAGCGTTTTCAATTGCCGGTCGGTGATCAGCCAGATGAATCCTCGTTGAGTTGCTTCCTTCTTCACCAATGCTTTCCGGTCATTCCTGGTGGGGTATTCGATGAGCAGCACCGGCTTCTTTTTATTGGTCATGTTTTTCAAGAATCCAAGGTGATAGTTCACATCAGATTTTGGCTGAACTTGGTTGCCATCCGTGAACAAGTCTTCGACGCCGATGGCATCAATCACGCTGAGGAAATCCGGTTGGGCGAGAAGTTGGGCGCCATTTTGCGGGATAACGAGAGCCGCAGGATTTTTGATGCGCGCTCTTGTGGCGATTTTTTTCACCCAGGCGATCATGTCCTGCCGGTAAGTGTTTCCGGTTTCAGAATTGGGCCGGTCATCAATGAAGTCGTTTCCTTCTTTCTCAAAATATTCAAACCCATCCACAATATCGAGATACACAGCATCGAAGCCGCCCGCCATCACGGCGTCCACTGCGGCCAGGATGATTTTCTGCCACTCTGGATTCCAGTATTTCACGCGATAGTTGCCCGGCCAGTCGGGATTCTCCGGCAACAGCCATGAGGGGGCGCTCGCAGTTAGCTGGCCTTTGCTGGTCCAATCTTTATGCCAGTAAGGCCGATAAGATTCTGCTTCACCGATAGAAATGTAGGCGATCACTTTGCGCCCGGGCTGGCCGCGGCGGATGGTGTCAATGTCCTCGCGCTTCCAAGGTATGCCGGTAGTAAAATTCGCATCCAGCACGAGCCAATCGCGCTTCGAGGTCGCGAGTTTCTGAGCTGCACCGGTTTTGTCTTTTGACAGGGATTCGGCTTGCAGCACATAGCCGAAAGTGCCGGGCGACGGAACGGGTTCCCCAAAAATTTTGATGTCAGATGAGATCGCCATGAAGACGGCGAAACTTATGAATGTATTTTTGATGGTGTTCATGATGTTAGAAGGCTGGGTTCGGCAGACTATACCACCTCGATAATCTTGCCCGGAGGGCGATGCTCCAGCGCGGCCTTGATGAACCCGTGGAAGATGGGATGCGGGTGATTGGGCTTGGAAAGAAATTCCGGGTGGAACTGGCAGGCGATAAAGAAGGGGTGATTACGCAACTCGACCATTTCGGCGAGCAATCCGTCCGGTGACATGCCGCCGATGACCAGTCCTGCGGTTTCGACGCGCTCTTTGTAGGCGGAGTTGAATTCGTAACGGTGACGGTGGCGCTCGGTGATGGTCGCACTTTTGTAGAGATCGTAGGCCCGGGTGCCGCCGACGAGATCGGTGACCCAGGCTCCGAGGCGCATGGTTCCGCCTTTGTCCGTGATGCCGCGTTGCTCGTCGAGCAGGCTGATGACGGGATGCGGTGTGTTCTTGTCGAACTCCGTGCTATTGGCACCGACGAGTCCGCAAACGTTGCGGGCGAATTCGATGACGGCGATTTGCATGCCAAGACAGATGCCGAAATAGGGGATGCCTTGCTCGCGGGCGTAACGACACGCGGCGATTTTTCCTTCGGTGCCGCGATCGCCGAATCCGCCGGGAACCAGGATGCCCTGCATGTCGGCGAGATGGGCTGCGGGGCCGTCTTTTTCAATGGCCTCGGCATCCGTCCTGATGATGTCCACTTTGGTGTCATGCGATGCGCCCGCATGAACGAGGGCTTCATAGATGCTCTTGTAGGCATCCTGGAGTTCGATGTATTTCCCGACCACGGCAATGCGGACGCGATGAGTGGGATGAACCACGCTGTTGACGAATTTTCGCCAGCGCGTGAGATCAATGGGAACCACCGGAAGACCGAGCAGACGGCAGACGAGGTCGTCGAGCTTTTCCTTGTGAAGCTCCAGCGGCACTTCATAAATGGAGCCTTTCACATCGCGCGCTTCGATCACGGCGTCGGGCGAGACGTTGCAGAAGAGGGAAATCTTGTCCCGCACATCCTGATCAATGGGACGCTCCGTGCGGCAGAGAATGACACCGGGGCTGATGCCGATCTCGCGGAGCTTGGCGATGCTTTGCTGCGTGGGCTTGGTTTTCAGTTCGCCCGCCGCGCGCATGTAAATGATGAGCGTGGTGTGGATGAAGAGCACGTTCTCCGGTCCCACGTCCTGCGCGAACTGACGGATGGCTTCGAGAAAGGGCAGCCCCTCGATGTCGCCGACCGTGCCGCCGATTTCCGTGATGATCACGTCCGCAGTCATCTCACGCGCGACTTTGCGGATGCGTTCTTTGATTTCGTTGGTGACGTGGGGAATGACCTGCACGGTGCCTCCGAGGTAATCGCCGGAGCGTTCCTTGCGCAGCACGGTCTGATAGACTTGACCGCTGGTGAGGTTGTTGAGTTTCGATAGATTCGTGCTGGTAAAGCGCTCGTAATGGCCGAGATCGAGATCCGTTTCCGCGCCGTCGTCCAGGACATAGACTTCGCCGTGCTCGAAGGGATTCATCGTGCCCGGATCGATGTTCAGATAGGGATCAAACTTCTGCAAAATCACCTTCAGCCCCCGGTGCTCGAGCAAAGTGCCCAGGGATGCAGCGGCCAGCCCTTTTCCAAGAGAACTGACTACGCCGCCGGTGACAAAAATGTATTTCATAAGTGAAGGATTAAGGGGGAAGTGGAATGTTGAAAGGTTTATTTATGCAGCAGTGACTCGATGGCCCGCGCCTGCTCCGGCGTGTCCACGCCCGGCGAGGTTTCGCTGGTGACGACCACCCGGATGGATACGCTATTTTCCAGTGCGCGAAGCTGCT
>JAYVOH010000188.1:0-11639 GCA_043758025.1 Verrucomicrobiota bacterium | reverse complement strand
CTCCTGCGCCTCACCTCAGCCCTCCTGTGCGAAATCAGCGACGAGTGGCTCACCGGAAAAATCTACCTCAACATGAAACCCACTGACACGCCCCAAACCTAATCGCCACTTTTACAGAATAAAATTTGCGCCGCCCCTCATTATGAACGCATCGCACGGTTAGCACTCGAATTGAATGTCACCTCTGGACGAAAGAAAGGAAGATCACAGCAAGGACGCGCCAACCTTGAGAAAATAATAGCTGATTATGACGATAAAAGGGGTCTTGCTATGTGGGGTTTATAAAAGCCGAATTATGGGTAGGGAATTTCGGACGCGACGCAGCGCGTCCCTACCATGTGTTTAGGTAAACCTCAGCGAGAACGAAGATTAGTCCTCCAGCCAGCTTGTTACTTCGTAACCAGCGGCCCCATTTTCACGACCTCAAAATCACTCCCCTTCACTCGGGACAGGGAGTGCAGTTCATCGTCATTCCAACGCGGGTCGGGTGCGCCGCTGATAAACCAGTCGGAGCCGTTGTCGGCGAGGATCATGCCGTATTTCTTCAAGGCGGTGAGGATCACCTGCGCCGGGGGCGGGAACTTGCTGATGTCAAAATTGGCGCGAAGCCGCACGCGCATTCCCATGGGCGACAACTTGGCGTCGGTCAGCTTGCTGGCAAAATGCGTGGCGGGCGCGACATAGGCACGGCGCGTCCGCTGGCAGGTGAAACGCAGGGCGTGATTGATGACTTTGCGCTCGATCACTTCATCGTATCGAACCAGACCGGGGAAGACCGGAAGACCTGCGGCGTCGGCGGATGTCCAGCCCGCGGGCCGCGACTTGTTGGAAGCCAGATCAAAAATCGCGCCTGAGCCTGCTTTCCAGCTCTTGCCTCCATCGACGGGATACGCCGCATAGAGTTCGTAGAGCTTCCAGTTATCGCGGTCGATCATCAAAATGTGCCGGTCGCCTTTAGCGTCGGGACCGCCTTCAATGGGCGCATTCGGCGGAACGGGATACGGGCCGGGATCGCTCTCGTCCTTGTATTCAAACTGCACGGGAACTTTGGGCTGATTGCCTGACACCACGACATAAGGGATGCCCATCGGCGCGCCCTGCCAGGTGGTTCCGAAGTCAGGATGCAAGCCTTTACCCAATCCAATGCTGCTGAGAATGACTTGAGAATCAGGATCCACCGGCTGACGTGAGATGTCGGTGTTCCATGGATTGTCGGCGGGGAAGACAGACTTGGCCGGCAAGGCTTGGTCGTCAGCGAAGGTCGTCGAAAGAACCAGACCTGTGAATGCAATGGCCAGCCAAAGACGCAGATGCGAAATCATGCGGAATCACTCGCAGACGGTTCAGATCGCCACAAGCAGTAGCATGTGAAATTTTAGAATGCCATTGAGCCATTCCTATCACAGACTGAGTTAGGGGTTTTGGAGCGCACGCGCCCGCGCGTGCAGCCCTTTGCGCCCCCGCGAAGGGCCTGCCGATTTCTGTTGGAGGAGTTCCTGACCTGCCTAATGAAGGAAGTCCGTGAGGGCGCGGACTTCGGCACGCGAGGGCGCGTGCGCTCCAAAAATTTTAGCCACCGAAGTCGCGGCTACGGATTATAAATATTGCCCGGCATCACGGCACTGGAACGCTGGGCAGCTTCCAGATGTTGTCAGCGTATTCCCGGATGGTGCGGTCGCTGCTGAACTTGCCCATGCGGGCGGTGTTGAGAATGCTGAGGCGCGTCCAATGCACGGGGTCGCGATACGCGGCATCGACGCGCGCCTGGCACTCGACATAGGCGCGATAATCCGCGAGGACGAGGAAGGGATCACCGCCTTCCAGCAGGCTGCCGCAGAGGGGCTTGAAGTCATCGGCGTTGCCGGTGAAGAAGTCGCTGCTGATCCAGTCGATGACGTTGCGCAGTTCGGGATCGTTAAAATAAACGTCCCAGGGGTTGTAGCCTTTTTTGTAAAGCTCTTCCACTTCCTCGACGGTCATGCCGAAGATGAAGATGTTTTCCGCGCCGACTTCCTCCATGATCTCGACGTTCGCACCGTCGAGCGTGCCGATGGTCAGCGCGCCATTGAGGGAGAGCTTCATGTTACCCGTGCCGCTGGCTTCCTTGCCAGCGGTGGAAATTTGCTCGGAGAGATCGGCAGCGGGTATGATGCGCTCGGCGAGGGTGACGCCATAGTTCGGGAGAAAAGCGACCTTGAGCTTGCCGAGGATGCGCGGGTCGTGATTGATCTTCTCGGCCACGGCGTTGATGGCATGAATGATGTTCTTCGCGAGGTAATATCCCGGCGCGGCCTTCGCGGCGAATATGAAAACGCGCGGCTGAATATCCAGTGCGGGATTGTCCAGCAGGCGGCGATAGAGCGTGAGGATGTGCAGCAAGTTGAGATGCTGGCGTTTGTATTCATGGAGGCGCTTGATCTGCACGTCAAAGACAGCGTCGGCGCTGACTTCATAGCCGGTGAGGTCTTTGATGACGTGGGTAAGCTTCTCCTTGTGCAACCTTTTGATGGCGCGGAAACGCTGTTGGAATTCCGGATTGTCAGCAAGGCGTTCCAGCTCGCGCAGCTTGTCCGCATTGCGCGTCCAGCCGTCGCCGATGGAATCGTTGATGAGCGAGGCCAGCTCGGGATTGCACACCATGAGCCACCGGCGCGGAGTGATGCCGTTGGTGACATTGAGGAATTTTCCGGGATAGAGCGCATCGAAATCCGGGAAGAGTTTTTCTTTGAGCAGACGCGTGTGCAGGGCGGCGACGCCGTTGGTCGAGTGCCCGCCAATGACGCTGAGATGGGCCATGCGCACGGATTTGCCTCCGCGCTCATCGATGATGGAAAGGGCGCGCATTTTGGCGAGGTCACCGGGCCATTTCACCGCGACTTCGTTAGCAAGGAAGCGGGAGTTGATATCGTAAATGATTTGAAGATGGCGGGGAAGAACGCGCTCGAAGAGGGCGACGCTCCATGTTTCCAAGGCCTCGGGCAGCAAGGTATGATTGGTGTAAGAGAAGGTGCGGCGGCAGATGCTCCACGCATTGTCCCAGCTAAGACCTTCTTCATCCACTAACAGGCGCATGAGCTCGGGGATGGCGATGGCGGGATGGGTGTCGTTAAGCTGGATCGCGGTCTTGTCCGCGAAGGAGTCCCAGCCTTGGTTGTCGCGCTTGAAGCGGCGCATGATGTCATGGAGGGAGCAGGCTACGAAGAAATACTGCTGCACGAGGCGAAGCTCTTTGCCGTTCTCAGTGGTGTCGTTCGGGTAAAGAACCTTGGAGATGGTTTCGCCGACGGCTTTTTCATGAATGGCCTCCACGTAGGAGCCTTCATTGAAAATGCGCAGGTTGAATTCATCCGAAGCACGACTTTCCCAGAGGCGCAGGAAATTCACAGTGCGTGACTGATAGCCGATGATCGGGATGTCCCATGGCAGACCGACGATGGTCTTCGGGTTTTCCCATGCCCATCTTGGTTGACCAAGATCATCGAAATGCTGGACGACCCGGCCATAAAGCTTGACCTCCACGCAGTATTCGGGTCGGCGGATTTTCCACGGACTGCCGTTACGAGTCCAGGCATCCGGTTGCTCCGTTTGTTTTCCATCGACGAAGGCCTGGCGGAACAGACCAAATTCATAGTGAATGCCATAACCGACGGCTGGGATGTCGAGCGTGCTGAGCGAATCCAAGAAACACGCGGCAAGTCTTCCGAGGCCACCGTTGCCGAGGCCCATATCGGGTTCTTTATTGATGATGGCGTCTAAATCCTGACCCATCTCACCGAGCGCGCCCCTCGCGGCATCGTAAAGCCCGGTATTGCGCAGATTGTTCTCCAGCACGCGCCCCATGAGGTATTCCAACGAGAGGTAGTTGATGCGGCGCACGTTTTGCGCGCGATGCACCGCCATGGTCTTGAAGGATGTGGCGAGAGCACGGTCGCGCACGGCCATGCAGGTGGCGACCCACCAGTGGGCTCGACTCGCGGTGGAAGGGTCATGCGCCAGGGTAAAGAGCAGATGGTTCCTGATGGATTGCTGCATCGCCCTGACTTGATCCTCGCTGCTAAAGTCAAAGGGCTCTTCGGTGGATATGGATGGTTGGGTTCGCCACATGGTAAAAAAGTTCTCGGCTCTAAGTTGTGTTTAAGGTATTGAGTTTGCGGCTCGCGTCATCCATTTGGGAAGTTCGTTCGGAGCGATAATAAGGGTGATTTCACCCTTGGGAGTATGTTTTAAATAATGTTCAAGCACAGACTGGGCCGGGCCGCGCTGAAATTCCTCGAACATTTTCGTCAACTCGCGGGCCACGACAACCGGATGCTGCGGGGCGCGGGTGGCGATCATCTGGAGGGTGTCCGTCAACCGGTAAGGCGATTCAAAATAGATGCTGGTGCACTCGCGCTGCATCGCTAACTCCAGTTCCTTGTCCCGCTGGCCTTTTTTGTGAGGCAGGAAGCCACCAAAGTAAAACGGAACGGTGGGCAGTCCGGAGCCGGCCAAAGCAGTGAGCACGGCACTGGCACCGGGGATGACCTCGATGCGGATTCCCGCAGCGATGGTGGCGTGAACGAGCCTTTGGCCGGGATCAGAAACGGTGGGAAAGCCGGCATCGGAAACGAGGGCGATGTTTTCCCCCGCTGACATTTTTCCAATAAACTCCGGAATGCGACGGGCTTCGTTGTGCTCCGTAAGGCTGACCAGCGGGACGTGCAGACCGTGGTGTTCCAGCAATCGAACTGAACGGCGGGTGTCTTCGCAGGCAATGAACGAGGCATTCTTTAAAACCTCGACGGCACGCAAGGAGAAGTCACCAAGATTCCCGATGGGTGTGGCCACCAACTGTAAAGATCCAGAAGGGGTGCTGATGGTCATTTCCAAAAACTGTATGCACTGTGCAGGTCTGTGAAACCTGCACATTCCCGAGGGCTGATTTTACCAGCCTACAGTCAACTGTCCCACCAGATCACCGGACATTCGCTCTGCAGCATCCGCCAATGCCTGACGAATGGAAAGCTGGAGGTTGGGATTGACGACGATGTTGGAGGCGTCGTGCGTCTGGCCCGCATAAACGACGTTGCTGATTTTCACCACGGCACCGGCCGGAGCAGGCGCAGGAGCAGGCGTTGCCGGTTTGACTGCGGCGAGAATATCAGGATTGGTGGCCTCGACCGTGAATTTCGTGATCAATCCCACAAGAATTTCTGTGGTGACAAGAGTATCTGCGCGCGCGGACCGGAACTGATGGCGTGTGATCTCGGTGACGGTGCCTTTCAGCACGGCATCAGCCTCGCTGACCGGCACTATTTTGTATCCACCGTCCATCTGCAGCTTTTTGATGACGGCATTTGTCACGAGCACTTCGATCCTCGGCTCCAAGGTATCATTTTTAAATGTTGGAACAGCCAATTTTTTTATTGCGGCCAGCTGGTGTGGCTTGCTTGCACCCGGGTGATAACCGGCACAGGCGGTGAAGGCAAAAAGAGAAATGGCAAGGAGAAAAAAATGGGCTGTCTTCATGGGGGAGTTTGAACGATTGCTGCCTTGGGAGTGAGGTGTCAGTTTGATTTGGGTGCCGGATCTTCGGCAGGTTTGGTTTCGTCTGTCTTTGGAATATCAATCTTGGGTGCAGGAATAGCTCCTCCGTTGGGGGGCGTCATGCCCGGGGCTGGAGGAATGGGAAGTTGCAGGCTGCTGGTCTTGTCACCTGGCGCAGGCGGAATCAACATGCCTGGGGCAGGCGCGGCAGCAGGACGGGTGGGAAGTTCCGGCTCTTTCAATGGGATGGGCATGAAGTCATCTTTCTCGACACGCATCTTGGGCTTCTTCCCCAATTTGGCAAGCTCAGGAACGGGAGGTCCGGCATATTCTTCACGATTCTTCAAATTCATCGCTGCGGGCGCGGTGAAATCGGACTCGCCCAGTGCGGAGTTGTCTTTCATCTCCTCAGGATGTGAAGCGGACAGTGCCGCGAGGCGTTCCCGGGCCTTCAGAGCCGAGTCTGCGGTGCCAATTTTTAAAGCCTCGTTATAGTAAATCGCGGCGGCTTTCGGCTTCCCGGATTTCTCGTAGAACCTGGCGATTTCCAACGAACGTGACGCGCTGATCTCGCTGGTTTGTTTTTTCATGGCCTCGACCTCGCCAATGCGATCCCCTGTAGGATTGGTGGCCTTGTAAACCTCAAGGGCGTCATGAGCCTTGACGACATTGGATGAGTCTTGGGTGCGCTTCGCCGCGGCACTGCTAATGGCGCCGATCCGGAACTGCGCCTCGGAGGCTTGTTTGGTGTTGGGATAATTGTCCACCACGGCCTGGAAGGCGGCGTCGGCCTGAAGCTTCTCTCCTTTGTCCTGATAAACCTCGCCAATGGCAAACTGGGAGAGAACAGCGTATTTGCTGTAGGGGGCATTTTTGATGATGCCCTGATACATTTTCAGGATTTCATTGGAGCCGACCTTGGAAGGAATGACCAGCAAAACCCGGTCAGATTTCTTTCCCGAGCGGGCTTCTTCAGCGATCTCAAACTGCTCCTGGACGGCATTTGAGAAAAGCTGGCTCTGCCGGTATTTCGTGAGGAAACTCTGGAAAGCTTCGAAGGAATCCTGCAATTTGCCGCCGGAATGCAGCAGACGGGCGTATTCGAACTGCGCCTCTGCGGCTGCGGCGGTAAAGGGATATAGTTTGACGACGTTTTTGTAGATGTCCTGCGCGCGGCCGTTGTTTCCCGTGGAGCTTGCGGTTTTGGCGTCACGCATCATGGCGGCGGCGTTGGCCTCCTGATCCTGCTTCTGCCGATTGTCCGGAGCGCTTTCTTCTTTATCTTTAAACCAGTTGAAGGGATTTGCCTTGCCCAGATCAACCGCATAGGAACCGGGGGCAGACACGAGGAATGCGGCGGTAACGGCGCAGGCAATGCGATGGTGGGAGGGCACTTTCATGGCCTTGAAACTAGAGGAGGGTCAACAATGCGTCAACAATTATGGCAAGCTGGATAATCGCGCAGCAGGAAGTTTACCAGCGCACCACGGTTCCGTGTGTTATTTGCGTTCATGCGCCCTGAGACCGCCATGCTCATTTATCCGCTTGTCGCAGCGATGATTTACGTCGCCAGCGCATTGCTGGTGAAGCGGGCCAGCTCTTTGGGGATCGGCGTCTGGCGCACGGTCTTCGTGCTGAACTGGATCATGGCGGGGGTATTTTCAATTCTGTGGTTCTCAGGCGGCACGATGCACGTGGGATTGCTCTGGCAGCCATTCGTCGTCGGCGTGCTCTTTGTCCTGGGCCAGATGCTGCAACTGCTCGCCCTCGATCGCGGTGACGTATCGGTGGCCGTTCCTCTCTTTGGCCTGAAGGTGCTGCTGGTGCCCTTGGCCACCGCGCTTCTTTTCCATGAATCTGTTCATCGAAACCTCTGGCTGTCGGCGATACTCAGCCTCTTGGGTCTGATATTTTTGAATCGCAAAGATCAGGGCCGGCCACCGCGAAACCTGGGCATCACTCTCCTTGCCGGTGGACTCGGTTCATTGAGCTTTGCGTTTGTTGATGTGCTGGTAAAAGAATGGTCGCCCGCTTGGGGCGCAGGCCGTTTTCTTCCGCTGACGGTCGGGATGGGGGCCGTGCTTTCCTTTGCGTTGGTTCCATTTTTCAAGGCTCCGTTGCGCGCGATCCCCCGCCCCGTCTGGCGCTGGCTGCTCCCCGGCGGACTGCTCATGGGCGTGCAGTCGGTCATTTTCATCAGCACGATCGCGGTCTACGGCAAGGCCACCAGCGCCAACATTCTCTACTCCTCCCGCGGCCTCTGGAGCGTGCTGGGAGTCTGGCTGATCGGCCACTGGTTTGCCAATGATGAGCAGAACCTCGGGACCCGGGTGCTCCGCTGGCGGCTCATCGGCGCCTGTTTCATGATGGCGGCCATTGCCCTGGTGATTGTTTGAAAAAAAATCGTTTGAACGGAATTGCAAAAACATCGGCCCGTGTTCCCATGAATTCTCACATGTCATGAAAAAGCTTATCCTTACCTCCCTCCTTTTTGGGCTTATCCAGACCGCCAGCAGCGCCGATGCGCCAGAAACCATCAAGCTCTGGCCCGGTGGTGCTCCCGGCGCAATGGGTGACAAGCCCGAGGACACGCCCAGCCTGGAAATCTTCAAGCCCACAGAAAAAGCCAACGGAGCGGCCATGGTGGTGTGTCCCGGCGGCGGTTATGGCGCGCTGGCCAAAGACCATGAAGGCAAACAGATCGCGCAATTTTACAACAGTCTCGGCGTCACCGCCTACGTGCTTTATTACCGGCTCGGAACTCACGGTTATCATCACCCGATTGAACTCAATGATGCCAAACGCGCCCTCCGCTGGGTGCGGACGAATGCGGATAAATTTGGCATAGACCCCAAGCGCATTGGCATCACCGGATTCTCCGCTGGCGGACATCTCGCCGCCTCCGCCGCGACCTTGTTTGATGAGGGCGACAAGAACGCAACTGATCCCATCGAGCGTGCCAGTTCGCGACCGGATGTCTGTGTGCTCGGCTATCCCGTCATCACACTCATCGGAGGCCCGGAGCATCGCGGCTCCCGCAACAACCTTTTGGGACCTGAGAAAGACAACGACGAACTCGCAACCAAGCTCAGTGCGCAAAACAACGTCACCCCGCGCACGCCGACCACATTCATTTTCCAAACCGACGCCGATACCACCGTGCCTGCGGAGAACGCCGTCTTCTTTTACCTGGCCCTCAGAAAAAACAAAGTGCCCGCAGAAATGCACATCTATCAATCGGGCCCGCACGGCGTGGGACTGAAACTCTCCGACCCCGTTCTCGGCACTTGGTCGCAACATCTCGCCGCGTGGCTGAAATTGAACGGGTTTCTTGGTTCAAAATAAACCGCTTTGCAGGAACCGTGAAGCCGGAAATTAGTTATTCTCGCGCTTTGCCGACTTGCGCTTGGAGCGCAGAACCAATCCCGGTGAACTCGAGGTAACCGGCGCAGAATAAATCACCGAGGAACCGTCCGGCAGCACAAGCGGCTGAGTCGAAGTGCGGGCGGGTGGGGCGGAAGAATTTTGCGCCAATGTCACTTGCGGCGGCTGATTGCTCTGTGGATTCAACAGCAACGGAGGTCTGTCGGCAGGCAGCGGAGCCATGCGCGGCGCACCGCCCTGCTGCACTGAAGGAGGCAGTTTGGCTTCCGTGATGTAAACCCGCGAGCCGATGGACATGTTGCTGAAAAGCTCGATCACATCACGCGACTTCATGCGGATGCAACCGTAGCTCGCCGCACGTCCCACATCCGCCTCATCCGCCGTGCCGTGTATGTAAATGGCGCGGTTGTAAGCGTTGCGATTCTGCGGCTCCAATCCCCGCAACCAGAGAATGCGCGAGACAATCGGATCGCGGCCCGGCGTGCCTGGTTTGATGACCTCGCCCGTGCGGCTGCGATTCTTGAACACCGCACCCGCTGGCGCACCGTGTCCGATCTTCGCCACGACCTCCAGCATTCCCAGCGGCGTGCCGTAAGTGCCGGGCTTGTCGCTGAGACCAAACTTCGATGTCGAAACCGGATAAGTCCGCGCAATCGAACCATTGCCGTCATATACCGCCAGCTTTTGATCCTTCACACTAACCACGGCACCCGCACCCGCCACTGAACTTTGGGACGAACACTGGCACAAGCCGAGCGCGACACCCGCAAACAACAATGCGCGACCACCGAGAATGGGCATCCACAACATCACAGCATTTTTGTTCCGGTTCATCATGATCACTCTGAGCGTCGCAACAGTTATTAACGAATATAAAGTATTGCAAGCTCCGGTTCCGGTAAATGCCGGGCCGGGCCATGTTCAATCAAAGGTTACGCGCAGAAATTCCGGTTCGTCATCAATCTGCCTGAAACTCTCCGAAATCTAAGCCAACCGATGCAGGACTTCTTGGCAGGCTGACTGGACTGGACTAGGCTCAAAATTTGTCTGATTGAATTCCGCTTTTCAGCCGTTTATCATTTCTAACCCAACCACCACCATGTCACATCTCTCACGTCGCCATTTCGGTAAAATGTTTATCGCTGGCAGTGCTGGCAGCCTAATCTCCAGCCGTGCTTATTCTGCCAATGGCAAGGTCAATATCGCTTTCATCGGTTGCGGCGGACAGGGTGAAAGTGATGCCATCAACATCCTCAGGAACAAGGACCTCGTCAATGTGGTTGCGCTCTGCGATGTCCAGTTCGGCACGAAACACACCGCCAAACTCGAAAAAGAATTTCCTAACGTCCCGCGATTCTCCGACTTCCGGAAGATGTTCGACAAGATGGGCAAGGACATTGATGCCTGCACCGTGGCCGTGCCCGACCATTCACATTTTCCCATCGCCATGCTCGCCATGTCCCTGGGGAAGCACGTCTATGTGGAGAAACCGCTGGCGCACACCTTCAATGAATGCAAGCTCATGATGGATGCTGCCAAGCGGCACAAAGTGGTGACCCAGATGGGCAACCAAGGGCACTCGGGCGCCAACTACTTTCAGTTCAAAGCCTGGAAAGAAGCCGGAATCATCAAGGACGTCACCCGCGTGGATGCCTACATGAACAGCCCCCGCCGCTGGCACGGATGGAAGGTCGCCGGGTATCCCACCGGCATGGCCACGCCCGCAGGTCTGGACTGGGACACCTGGATCGGCACCGCACCTGAGCATCCGTATGATCCGGAGCTCCATCCGGGCAACTGGCGCAGTTGGTTTGACTACGGCGATGGTGCCTTCGGTGACTGGGGCCCGCACATTCTTGATACCATTCACGAATTCCTGGAACTCGGATTGCCCGAGAAAGTCACCGCCGTGAAGCGGGACGGCCCCAGCGCATTCATCTTTCCTCAGGCATCCACCATCCGGTTCGATTTCCCGAAACGTGGTGATATGCCGCCCGTTGCCATTTCCTGGTATGACGGCGTGAACAACCTCCCGCCCCGCCCCGCCGAACTGGCCGCAGATAAAAAGATCGAAAAAAACGGGAAGATCATCTACAGCAAAGATCTCGTCTTCAAAGGCGGCACGCATAGCGACGCCCTGCGCATCATCCCCGAAGAAAAAATGAAGGCTCTGGGCGACAAGCTGCCTCGTATCACGGGCAAAAATTCCGACCACTACGCCAACTTCATCCAGAGCGTGCTGGGCAACGAAAAAACGCGTTCGCCCTTCGATGTTAGCGCTCCGCTCACGCAAGTCTTCTGCTTGGGAGTGCTGGCCCAGCGCCTGGGTGGCGAACTGGTCTTTGATCGTGCGACACAACAAATCACGAACAACGCCACCGCCAACCAGCTCCTGGTCGGTCCAAGGGGAAATTTTCCTTCGTTCAACACTGCCCTTCGAACAACGCCACCGCCAACCAGCTCCTGGTCGGTCCCCCGCCCCGCAAAGGCTGGGAGCAGTTTTATAAACTGTAGGCCATTGATCGAACAGATGTCTGTAGGGCAGGCGCTCCGCCTGCCCTAATATGGGTAATAATATACTTGACGAACCATGCGAAGGCATCTCACCAAGTTTCAAGCTAAGCGGTTGATTAGGGAAACGCTGAACAATGCGTGTTTTAAAAAAGCACCGTATTTTTAGTCTGCTATCCAAGTTTTTGCCGATATTTTTCATCCCGCAAGACCGCCGT
>JAYVOH010000187.1:0-4088 GCA_043758025.1 Verrucomicrobiota bacterium | reverse complement strand
GAAATGTTCTATCTTCGAGGCGCCGGGCTTCTGACCCATGGCCATCACCGTTTCTTTCTGGCGTGGATTGAGTGCGCGGGCGGGAATGGACGCCCCGGCTTGCAGCGCGGTTACGGCCCGCTTAATACCGTCATATTCCTCGCGTGCCTCCGGCGAACAGGCAATCAGGCCTTTCATGCGCGCAGCACCGGCGGAATCGAGTTCATCCATCACATAAGCGGTGATATCGGGGTGGTTGTAATCTTTCGGTTTCATTTTAGGGGGCGACCGGTAGGAATTGACTTCAGGAGTTTACGCAGATGCTTGATGCCGGTGTGGAGAAGGAATCCGACATTGGTGACACTGAGACCGGTGGCACTGGCGATTTCCTTGTAACTGAGTCCATGCTGAAATTTGAGGCGGATGACCTCGCTTTGATTATGCGGGAGCTGTCCCATGACATCCCATATCTGATTAAGCACTTCCTCGTCATCGCTCCCCTCTTCCGGCCCGGACTGCAAGGCTTCAAACCAGTCCATGGGCTGGCCGTCGTCAGAGTAAACCATGCGATTTTCCTTCCGCAGAACATCGAAAGCGCGGTTGCGGCAGACGGCGTAAAGCCAGGCCTTGCGGTTCTCACGGACCCGGTTGGGATCAGCGAGGTAGAGCTTGAGAAAAGTGTCCTGCACCACGTCACGCGCCCGCGCCTCGTCACCAAGAATGCTGCAAGCGTAGGCGATGAGCGCACTCTCGTATTGAGCCAGAGCTTCCCCAACCAGTCTGCCGACGGGATCAAAAGGCTGCACTGGTGGAGATGCATTCTGCACAGGAGAAACGATCAGATGGAAGATTTGTTAGATGAAAACGCCAAGCAATCAAATGTCCGCTGTCATCGGAAAAACACAAGATGCAACCCCGTTTTGCGCTGGACACGTTGGCGGCTCAGGCTTACTTGCCCTCACAACATGCGTTCTGTCACAAACAGCGGCAAATCAGGCTTGCGACTTCTCCACCTCGGCGTGGCGAGCCTTTAATTTCATCCTTGTCCGCTGTGGGTGGCACGAACCACCTGATAACATTGGAAGCTGACTCCCCACCGTGGCAGCGCTTCATCGATGAAATTCCTTTTTTCTATTCTATTTTCACTTATCCCTCAGCTCACCATGCCATTCGTCCCTGCAAAAAAATACGCACGCTTCAACCAGACCGTGATTGATCTGCCCAATCGCCAATGGCCTTCGCGAACACAAACTCATGCGCCCATCTGGTGCAGCGTGGATCTCCGCGATGGCAACCAGGCGCTTGCGGTGCCGATGAATGTCTCGCAAAAACTGGAGATGTTTGATGCGCTCGTAGCCTGTGGCTTCAAGGAGATCGAGGTCGGCTTCCCCTCAGCGTCGAACACCGAGTTCGAATTTAACCGCCGACTCATCGAGGACAAACGCATCCCCGACGACGTGACCATTCAATGCCTCGTGCAGGCCCGAGAGGACTTGATCGAGCGCACGATCGAGTCTCTCATGGGCGCGAAGGGCGTCGTCATCCACATGTATAACTCCACCTCACCTGCGCAGCGCCGCTACGTGTTTGGCATGGAGAAACCGGATATCGTCAAAGTGGCTGTGCGCGGCGCACAATGGATCAAGGATCGCATTGCCCGTCTCGAACAAGGCGGCACACGCGTGACGCTGCAATATTCACCGGAGAGCTTTAGCGCGACGGAGATGGATTTTGCCAGGGAGATCAGCGAAGCCGTGATGGATGTGTGGCAGCCGACGCCTCAGCGTAAAATGATTTTGAACCTGCCCGACACCGTCGAGGTCGCGGGGCCGAACATTTACGCAGACCAGATTGAATGGATCTGCACGAACATCAAGAAACGCGATTCGCTCATCATCTCGCTCCACACGCACAATGACCGCGGCACCGGGACGGCGGCCACCGAACTCGCATTGCTGGCAGGAGCGGATCGCGTGGAGGGCACGCTGTTTGGCAATGGCGAGCGCACCGGCAATCTCGACATTGTGCAGGTGGCAATGAACCTCTTCATGCACGGCATTGATCCGAAGCTGGACTTCTCCGACATGAACGGCCTCATCACCATGTATGAGCGCAGCACCGGCATGACCGTGCCACCGCGTCAGCCTTATGCAGGTGAACTGGTCTTTACCGCATTCAGCGGTTCGCATCAGGACGCGATCAAAAAAGGACTCACCGCCTTTGAGAAGCATCGCGGCATTTGGGATGTGCCTTATCTTACGATTGATCCCAAGGACATCGGACGTGAATACCGCGAGGTCATCCGTGTGAATTCACAGAGCGGCAAGGGCGGAGTCGCCTATCTGCTCGAAAACGAATTCGGCATCGAACTGCCCAAGGACATGCAACGCGAGTTTGGGCCGCTGGCGAATGACGCCGTGGACAAGCTCGGTCGAGAAGTGACCGCCGCCGAATTGAAAACGATGTTCTGGAAGGAATACATCGAGCGCAGCCATCCCTATTCGCTGATCCACTTTCATGCTGACGGCGTGGATGGAAATTTCTCCTGCCGCTCCAGCCTGGATCACAATGGCGAGGAATTGCACATCACCGGGAATGGCAACGGCCCCATCGCGGCATTCGTTGACGGCTTGAAAAAGAAAGGCGCGCCAGCCTTTGAGGTTGCGAGCTTCCGTGAGCAATCCCTCAGCGCCGGAACCGAGGCTAGCGCGCTCGCTTTCATTCAGATCAAACTCGCGACCGGTAGAACGCTCTGGGGCGCGGGCGTGGATACCAACATTGAACTGGCCTCCATCAAGGCGGTGCTCAGCGCGGTCAACCGCGCAACCACATGACGCACTTCTTTCTCGATCGGAGAGCTTGATGATTTAAAAAACTCGTTAATTTGCATTAGTCGATCATGAAGTAACTGTTGGATCTTTTGCGTCTTTTCTTAGAAGAATTATAATCGCCGCATTTTAAGACAAACAACAATCTCGACGCGCGTGGTAATCCGCCAGGATATTTGGCTGAACCCATTATAAGCGCATGAAATTTATACTTCCTATTGCCGGACTCGTGGCATTGGCACCCATTATCTCGATGGCGGCAACTGAGGGTGCCATGATTGACCTCGTCTCCACCAACTCGGGCAAGGTCTATCAAAATTGCCGGATTTTCAAAATCGATCCCGACGGTGTTATCTTCGCACACTCACTGGGTTCCGCAAAAGTCCTCTATCGCGACCTGTCTGACAACGTCAGGCAACAACTGGGCTATGACCAGACCAAGGCTGCCGATTATGCGGCTGATCTTCTCGCGAAGCAGAAGAAGCAAAGGGAGCAACAGTTTGAATTGCGGAAAGAAGCCATTAAAGCCCAGGCTTTTGCCCAGGAAATGGCTGCAAGGATGAATGATATGCAGCCAGTGTATAATGCGCCAACATCCACGCCGCCTTTGTCCGAGTGGGTAGGAACGGTTCCTACAATCGGCTGGTCCACCGGCGGTTATTATCCCTACCAACCGAGTTTTGAGCATTGCCAGAAATGGACGCCAATCTACAACCGGCATTTCCCTTGCAAGTATAATCAGGAGCAATACAGCAACCACAGAATGCACTACGGCAGCAGCCAGATTAACTATGCTGGTCAACGATTGAACTCAGGCTTTGTCGGAAACCCGGCCTGTTATAACAATAGTCGCCCAGCCAATCATTTTTTTGCTGTTCCTGCTTTGAGAACAGCTACACCGCCGCTTGCGGTCAGTCCAGCCAGAGCCTGTGTTGCTCCCCTGCCCGTTGTGAGTCATCATTAAGCCGGACGCGCAAACCGGGTGGTTGACACCTGGGCTCCTTCCGACAGCCATAAGGGCATGTCCTCTGGTGTTTGGAAAACTGTCGCCCTGCTTCTGTCTCGAATATTTTCATGACCTTCGCCTGGTATGGACACCTTCGCGATCTGCGCGCGCAGCCATGGTTCATCGCCGCGCTCATTAGCTGGGGCATCGCATTTTTTGAATACATGCTGCAAGTGCGGAAGCGGATTATTTTCCGTTAAAATGTTAAAATGAAATGGTGCTGGTTGATCGGGCGATGTTCCGACATCGCTTGTTTGAACAAACGTTTAAACCAA
>JAYVOH010000186.1:0-11669 GCA_043758025.1 Verrucomicrobiota bacterium | reverse complement strand
GAGGCCGAGGACGACGTGCTTGTATTCCGCCGCGTCCATGTTGTTGCGCAGCTTGTCGGCGGTGAGCCAGAGCTTGGCCTCGAAGCCGATGGTGGCGGTGCTGGTCTCTGAGGAGGCGGGCTGAGCTTGAGGCGGCATGAGAACTATTTTGCCTATATATGCGGTGACGGAACTGAATGGCAAGGTCTTTGGTGGATGCAAGAAAAGTCTCCCTTCAACAGGTCACCCGACATTACGGGCGCGGCGAGTCCATCCAAAACCAGCTCTCAAACAAATATTCAATCCATTCGCGGAACAGGACAAAATATATTTTAGCGCCATTTCAATGCATGTGAATACGCAGTGACGGCCTGCGTCAGATGGATCAGGAACCACAACAGGTTCTTCCCTATCATGAAAAAAATCCTAACCATCATTGCCACCGTCAGTCTCTTTGCCATCACCACCGCCTCCGCTCACGAAGGCTGCGAATCCCGCCGCCTGGTCGGCTACACCGAATGCGGCACCCCAATCTTCGCGACGCTGGAAGTCGTGGGCTACAACCATTGCGGACAACCCATCTTGCAATGGGTGACCCATTACCCACGGGAAGCTGAATATCGCGAATCGTATCGTGACTACGACCACCACAGTTCGCACCATTCTTCTTCCCATCATTACAGTTGCCGCTGATACTCAAACTTCCGAGCGGAGTGCACTCCAAGAGAGGTCGCCAGAAACGGCGGCCTTTCTTTGCATAGGGCAGTCTGGCTCAAGGGACTCCTGTCCGGACCACCAGTTTGCCAAAATGCGATGCTGTGGCCATGACTTCAAATGCGGCGCGCGCGTCGGCAAACTCAAACACCCGGTGGATCACCGGCTTCAGTGCATTCTTGGAGATGGCCTGATTCATATCCTCAAACATGGTGCGGCTGCCGACATAGATGCCCTGCAATGTCACGCTGCGCGCGATAACCGGCCACGGGTTTACCATGCCCTCGAATCCGGTGAGCACGCCGATCATGCTGACGCGCCCGCCGTAACGCACGGCTTCCAGGGACTTCTGCAACGTGCCCGCGCCACCGAGTTCGATCACGTGATCGACTCCCCGCCTCCTGGTGAGTTCAAGAACTTGCCGTTCCCAGTCCTGGGTAGTTTTGTAATTGATCGTTTCATCCGCGCCGAGTTCACGTGCACGCTTCAGTTTCTCATCGCATGAGGAAGTAATGATGACGCGCGCGCCGTGCAATTTGGCGAACTGCAGGGCGAAGATGGACACACCTCCCGTGCCCAGGGTGAGAACTGTTTCGCCGGCCTTCAATCCACCGTGACTAATCAAGGCATTCCACGCCGTCACTCCCGCACAGGGCAAGGTGGCGGCCTCTTCGTAGCTGAGACAATCCGGTATTCGCACCAGACCAGATTCACCGGCCACGACCATTTCCGACAAGACTCCCGGCAAGGCGCCCCCCAGCGCGGACTGCATCACTTCCCGCGTCATGCCCCCGGATGTCCAATCTTGAAAGAATGTGGGCATGACACGGTCGCCTATTTTCCATTGGGAAACCTGGTCGCCGACCGCCATGACTTCCCCTGCCCCGTCTGAGCAAACTGTGAACGGCAAGGGAAGATTGCCGGGGCGTTCACGTCGAGTCATCCCTAGGTCACGGTAATTCAGCGATGCAGCACGGATGCGCACCAGCACTTCTTCCGGGCCTGGTTTCGGCTCAGGAACATCGACAAGACTCAAGCCACTGGGCCCGGTGCATTCAGTGATTTGCCAGGATTTCATCGGATGAAGGGAAAAGGGTTAAGTGAAAAGTCAAAAGTCAAAAGGGATTCCGCCGCAGCTCCAACCTTAACCCCTTTCACTTTTCATCCCCCGCCTTTTCTTCCATCCGCGCCATGAGCCACAACACATCAGAGAGCCGGTTTAAATAACGTATGATTTCCAAATTGTGCACGGCGTGTTCCGTGCTGTGTAAATCCATCACGCTCCTTTCCGCCCTGCGGCAAACCGTGCGCGCCACATCGCAATGCGCGCCGCAGATTGACCCGCCCGCGCCGGGCAGGGCCCAGCCCTCAAATTTCAGCGCGCCTTGAGCTTCCATTTTTCTAACCAGATCGTGCAGGCGCTCCACGCAATCCGCATTGATGCGCTGTGAATGAGTCTGCGCATAACGCGACTCCTCACCTGCGGGTGTGGCCAGCTCTCCCATAAGACCGATGAGTTCCATCTGAAACAATGGCACGTTATCCTTCACCATCTCCGTGCGGGCGGTCACGCGCACCAGTCCCAGGGCGGCATTGAGTTCATCCACGGCACCAAGTGCATGAATGCGCGGGTGGCTCTTCAGCACGCATTGGCCAAAGAGGAGGTCGGTGCTTCCATTGTCGCCGCGCTTGGTCGTTATGCTCATGAAGCAGAGTCAAACAGTTGGCGTGATTTGCAATGCCGTATCCTACTCGTAGCGCAACGCCTCGATGGGATCGAGCGATGATGCCTTGCGCGCAGGATAGAAGCCGAAGAAAATTCCCACGGCGGCGCTGAACACGAAGGAGCCGATGATGGGTGTGAGCGTGATGTGGGTGGGCCAGCCGACGATGCTCGAGACGAGCTTTGATGAGCCCAAGCCCAACCCGATCCCAATGATGCCGCCGAGCGAACTGAGCGCGACGGCTTCGATGAGAAATTGCAAAAGGATGTCGCGCCCCAGCGCGCCGATGGCGATGCGGATGCCGATCTCGCGGGTGCGCTCGGTGACGCTGACGAGCATGATGTTCATGATGCCGATGCCGCCGACAATAAGTGAGACGCCGGCAATGGAGCCGAGGAGCATGGTCATCACCTTGGAGGTGGCGGTCGCCATGGCCGCGATCTCCTGCTGGTTGCGCACGGTGAAGTCGTCATCCTTACCGGGCCGGATGTTGTGGCGCTGGCGCATAACATTGAGAATCTGCTGCTGCACCAGGTCGAGATTTTTCTCGTCATCCACCTGAACATAAAAAGAGCGGAAAGACGTGCCACCGAAGACGCGCTTCATGGCGCTGGTGTAAGGAACGATGATGCAGTCATCTTGATCACTGCCCATGACGGAGAGTCCTTTGGGGCTGAGAACTCCGATGACAGTGAAGGGCACATGCTTTACCCGGATGATTTGACCCAGAGGACTTGCGTCAAAAAAAAGTTTTTGTGCAACGGTCTTGCCGATGACGCAAACTTTGTTGGCGCTGCGAACATCCAGTTCCGTAAAGGTCGCACCGTCCGTTAGCGGCCACTGCCGGATGTCAAAGTAGTCGGCAGAATCCCCCATCACCGCCGTGTTCCAGTTCTGGTTGCCCGCCGCGACCTGGGCATAATTACGCGCTTCGGGGCTGACGGCCACCACCTGGGGAATCTCGCGCTTGATAGCCTGCGCATCATCCAGGACAAGAGTGCCGGCGCTGCCATAGCCCGAGTGCACCCCTCCTGATGTTGATCCTCCGGAAAAAACGAGGATGACGTTACGTCCCAGCGAGGCAATCTGCGCCTCCACCTGCGCGCTGGCCCCGTTGCCAATGCTGACCATGGCAATCACCGCCCCGACTCCGATGATGATACCGAGCGCAGTCAAGGTGGAGCGCATCTTGTTCCGGCGCAGCGCCCGCAAGGCGATCATGATGGTGGCGAGGATTCTCATGGGGAGGAAGGGATAAGGCAGAAGGGATAAGGGCTAAGTAGTGGTGACGGTTCAGGCTTCTTGTTTGAGGAGCTTGGCGTTCTTTTCCGCTGCATCGCGCTTCGCGATTTCCTCAGGGGCATGACGGCGATCAGTAACGGCAATGTCACTGATGATACGTCCGTCGCGCATGATGAGATTGCGTTTCGTAAAGGCGGCGATGTCCAGCTCATGGGTGACCATGATGATGGTGATGCCGGAGTCGTTTAGCTTTTGAAACAACCCCATGATCTCCGCACTGGTGCGGGTATCGAGATTGCCGGTAGGTTCATCGGCCAGAAGCACGCCGGGATTCTGGATCAGCGCTCGCGCGATGGCCACGCGCTGTTGCTGACCGCCGGAGAGCTGGCTGGGATGATGATCTGCGCGGTTGCCCAGGCCAACCATCTCCAGAACCTCCTTGCCCCTGTCCCGCATCTGCGCCGCCGTGTAACGGGTTTTCCCGTAATAGAGCGGCAGCTCGACATTCTCCAGCGCGCTGGTGCGGGCGAGCAGATTAAATCCTTGGAAGACGAACCCGAGTTTCCCATTGCGGACCGTTGCCAGTTCATTGCGTGTCAGATGAGAGACATCAATATCATCCAGCAGATAACGCCCGCTGGTGGGCCGGTCGAGACAGCCGAGCATGTTCATCAAGGTGGACTTTCCGGAGCCGCTGGATCCCATGATGGCAACAAACTCGCCGCGTTGGATTTCCAGATTCACCTGGCGAACAGCCTGAACCTCGACCTCGCCGCTGACGTAGGTTTTGCAGATGTCCTCCAGTTTGACGACGGCGCTCATGAACTGCGATTAGAACCGGCGGGAGAATGGATTGCTGGTTGGAGGGGCGGCGGGCGTCTGACCACCGGTCATGCCGATGATGACCGGTTCGTTTTCCTTAAGTCCCTCGGTGACCTCGGAATAAATGCCGTCGCTGATACCGCTTTTGATTTTGACCGGCTCCGGTTTGGCAGATGCGCCCTCACCGCGCAACACATAAATGGTGCGCTCGACAAGAGGAGCATCTCCTGTTTTTGGGCCTTTGCGATCGCCCCGCTTGATTCCGGGTGCTGCGGGAGACGAAGCAACGGGTGCGCCATTTGCAGGCGTTGCGCCTTGGGGACGAAAACGAAAACCGGCATTGCTGAGCTTGAGCACATTTTCCCTCTTCGAGATGATAATCGAGACGTTCGCGGTCATGCCGGGCTTGAGTTTGAGATCGTCATTTTTAACGGCAATCACCGTGTCATAAGTCACGACATTCTGCACGGTGATGGGCGCGTTGCGGATTTGCATAACCTTGCCATGGAAGGTGCGGTAGGGATAGGCATCAACGGTGAAGTCCACATCCTGATCCACCACGATGTTCCCGATGTCCGCCTCCGCGACGTTGGTGTTGATCTGCATCTTGGCCAGATCGTTGGCGATCTGAAAAATGACGGGGGCGCTCAGGCTGGCGGCCACGGTCTGACCCACATCTACCAGTCGTGAGATGACTATGCCGTCGATAGGCGAATAAATGGTGCAATGATTCAAATCCGTCGTGGCTTTTGCCAGTGCCCCCTCCTTGGTTTTGACCTGCGCCTCTGCCTGATGAAGTGCCGCGATGCTGGCGTCCAGGGTGGCCTGTGGCGACACATTTTGTTTGCGCAATTCCGCAGTGCGAGTCGCGTTGATCTGGGCCAGTTCGAGCGCGGCCTTTGCATTTGCCATATCGCCCTCAGCTTGTTTTACCACGGCTTGATAGATGGATGGATCTATTTGCGCGACAACCTGTCCGGCCTTGACCTCGGAATTAAAATCCGCCAGCAGCTTCTGGATGTTGCCCGAAATCTGGCTGCCGACCTGAACATTGAGCACCGGATTGATTGTTCCCGTGGCGGTGACACTCTGAACAAGATCGCCCAGCGTGACGGGCGAGGTTTGATAGGTGACATCATCAACCTTGCTGCTCTGCCACCACCACCAGCAGCCGCCCGCGACAAGTCCGATGGCCAAAGTGATAAAGAAGAATTTTTTCATGGGGCGGATCAATTATTTGCGCTGTGAACTGGCGGGCCTGGCAGTGAGCATGGTTGTGGCCTTGGAAACTCGAAGCGGCTGGAAGGCGGCCTCCGAGCGTTCCAGATCACGCAACGCCATTTGATAATCGTAAGTCTGCGCAGCCAGCGTGGTGCGCGCGTTGTTCAGATCGCGCAGGGCAATCTGCACATCGAGATTCGTCACCGCGCCTTCCTTATATTGCACCTGCAAGTCCTTGTAGTTCTGCTCCGCCGCCTCCAGCCCCGCGCGCACGGCGACCAGCGTATCCCGCAGCGTGCGCACCGACATCCATGCAGCCTTGACTTCCTCCTGAATGGTCTTGGCAAGTTTCTCGTGATTCATCCGTGTCTGTTGTATCTGATCCGCCGAGGTGCGCATGTCGATCTCGCGCTGACCGCCGGTGAAAATGGGAATCTGCAAAGCCAGCGAAGCCGACCAGTTATCCTGGCTGCGGTCGGAGCCGTTGTAGCGATCCCAATTCTGGCTGATGTCGGCCACAATCCGGGGGCCGTATTGTCCTTTGATCTCGTTGCAACGTTCGATGTCCTGCTTGATGGCGAGAGCGCTGATTTGATAATCCTCCCGCCGGGACATGGCCTGTTGGAGCGCAAAATCAAAGTTCTCATTGCCGCCCTTCGCGGCGGAAGGCTCCGTCACTTCATACGCATCGGGGTCATCCAGGTTCAGGATATTGCCCAGTGTGTTTCGCGACAGCACCAGCGCGGAGGTGGACTCGATCAGTGTCTTGCGCGCCGCTTCCAGAGTGGCCTTGGCCCGTAGCACATCCGAGCGCGCCACATCTCCCGCGTCCAAGCGCTTCTGCGCCTGATCGAGCTGCTCCGTCGCCAGGTCCAGTGTCTGCTGGTTCACGCTCACGATGTCGCGTTGCCGGAGCACATCATAATATGCCCGCGCCACGCCGAACAGTGTATCGCGCACCGTCGCCTGATATTTCAGCTTCGTGGACTCCGCCGTCAGTTTGCCCAGACGATATGCAGGAAAAACCGTGAAATCCAAAAGCGTCTGCTGCCAGCTGATACTCGCCCGGCGCAGATCAGTCCTCGTCGTGACTCTTTTTGCGGTGGACTTGCCTGGCGATGTCGTGCCGCCGCTCATCAAGCCGGAACTCCCACTCGTCGTCACACTGGATGGATCGTAGCCCAAGTTGGCAGAAATTTGCGGCCCCAGCCGGGTCAGCGCACTCAGCGGCAAAAGATTGGCCTTGTGGATTTCTATCAGGGCAATGGCAATGGTCTGGTCCGACAACAGTGTCCGGTCGTAAGCCTGCTCCAGAGTAATGATGGGCTTCTTTACCCCTTCCCTCCCCATGCCCGTGCTGGTCATCAGCAGCACCAGGAAGCAGGATGTAATTTTGAATGAGGAAGAGACTGGGGCGGGCATGTCGTGAAAGAGAATCAATATGGCAGGATAAAGAGCATCAAAAGCCCCCGCTCTTTCAACAATTCATTACGGAAATGAGAAAAGATGTGAGGTTCATGTCTAGGTGGCAAGGCTATTATCCGCAGCCCGTCAATTGAAGCACAGCGTTGTAATACAGTCGTTCCCTGCCGTTTTTCATAGCCTTATTCAACCCCTTAATCCGCAGATCCCTTGGGGTCACCGTCATTTTTCTTAGGCCCTTTCTTGGGCTGGTCTTGCAGTGAAAGGGCGTGGAATTCTTTCGCATGTTGCGCCCACGCTTCTTCCATCAATTTCACTTTGTCGGGATATTGGGAGGCGAGGTCTTTGGTCTCCGAGCGATCTTTGCCGAGGTCAAAAAGCTCCCAAGGCAATTCTCCATTCTGCGTCAGCTTCCAGTCGCCCATGCGGATGGCGCGATTGTTCTCATGATTCCACCAGAGAAATTCGCGCGGCACGGTGTTGTCCTTGGCGAAGGCCGGCACCAAACTTCTGCCGGGCAACGGTGGCACGGTCAATCCAGCGATGGTCGCAGGCTGCTGGCCGCCGGAGATGTCCAGCACGGTCGGCACCACGTCAATCAAGTGACCGGGATTCGTGCGCAATTCACCGCGAGCCTTGATTCCGGCGGGCCAGCGCACGATGAATGGAGTGGAGATTCCGCCTTCATGAGTCCATGATTTGTGGAGCCGGAACGGAGTATTGGCAAAACTGGACCAGCCCGGCCCGATGCCGAGGAAGGAATAGGCCGACCCTACGGGCGCTTTCGGATCTTCACCAAGACCGCGGATGAGCTGCTCGGCAGACGCGCCGTTGTCGGAAACGAACATGACGACGGTATTGTCATAGGCTCCCATGGACTTGAGCTGTGCAAGGATGCGTCCAATCTCAATGTCCATGCGGTGCACCATCGCAGCGTGCACGGCCATCTTCTCCGCCTGAAATGCCTTCTGACCTTCACTGAGTGAATCCCATGGCACGGCGTAGCCCACTTCATCCGGGCCGATGCGTTTTTTTAATTCCGCTTCCGGCAGATTCCATCGCGGCACGGTTTTCGGATCCAGCGCGGAAAGCTCGCAGTCCACGATCCCCATTTTCTTCATACGCGCAAGACGCTCCAGCCGCATCGCATCCCAGCCGGTTTGATAACGATCTTTGTAAATGGCGATGTCTTCGGGCAGCGCCTGAATCGGGAAGTGCGGCGAGTGAAACGCCACATATTCAAAGAAAGGCCTGCCCGGATGATTCTCCGCGTGATCCTTGAGGTGTTTGATGGCGTAGTTGGCAATGGCGATGGTCGAGTAAAATTTCCCGTCGGTGCCGATATTTGGCAACTTCACGCCGTCTTCAGAGGCACCGGTCTGCGTGAAGTATCCCTCATTGTTCATATCCAGATAATCATGATCAAAACTGTTGTCCGATGGTCGTCCATCGATATGCCACTTGCCTGTCATGTAAGAGCGGTAGCCCTGCGGTTTCAGATACTCCGGTAACAACGCAGCCCAACGCGGACGGACGCCCGCGTTGCCATGCGAAAGCTTGCCGTCGTTGGGAAATTGGATTCCGCTAAACTTGTCGCGTCGTATGGACTGGGCATAATAGCCACTGAGCACGCAGGAGCGTGAAGACCAGCAGCGCGCGGTATTATAGAACTGCGTGAAGCGCAATCCATCTGCCGCGAGAGCATCCAGATGCGGCGTCTGGATTTCGCTGCCATAACAACCCGCGTCCGAATACCCCAGATCATCAGCGACAATCAGGAGCACATTCGGTTTTTTGGTATAGGCGACCTGTGTCTGGATGCAAAGCGCGGCCAAAAGTGGAACAAGAATTTTTAGTGCTTTCATGGGCTGGTCAGGATTTAAAACTTACACAGGCCACTGCCATGGCGGCGACCCCTTCCTCGCGCCCGACAAAGCCCAGCCGCTCATTGGTGGTGGCCTTGACGCCAACCCGGTCAGCCGTGATGCCCAAGGCCGCGGCGATCTTTGCTTTCATGGCGTCGCGATGCGGATTCACCTTGGGCGCTTCGGCGATCACGGTGCTGTCCACATTTTCAATGGTCGCGCCTTTTGCTGCTGCGATAGACGCGACCTTCTCAAGTATCTTCAAGCTGCTGATGCCCGCGATGCTCGCATCTGTGGGCGGGAACCAATGTCCGATGTCCGGCTCCCCCAGCGCCCCGAGAACGGCGTCGGCGATGGCATGGCTCAGAACATCTGCATCCGAATGACCTTTCAAACCCTGATGATGCGAAATCTCCACCCCGCCAAGAATGAAGGCGCGGCCTTCCGCGTAGGGATGAACGTCGTATCCAATGCCGGTGCGCATGTTCATAAGTTACGGAGTTTACGCTTAATCCAAGCGGGGTTTCTCCGAGAATCAAGAACTGCTACTACTACAACTTCTGCGCCGAGAATTTTGTAAAACACTGCAAAGGGATGACGCCGACAAATCAGCCTGTGGTGAAGCTTGAAGGGTTTGGAGTGAATACCGCCAGTGATTTTCAATGACTCAATCTCAGCCGAGACACACTCAAAAAAATACCTTCCTGCGCCCGGCTCCTGCCTCTCGTAAAACTCGAAGCCTTCAACCAAATCACCACGGGCGGAACCCGAAATTACGACGTTCATGCGGGGCACTTAAAAAGCTCCGACTTGAGTTCCTCTTTGACCAAGTCCCAATCGTGAAATGTTTCTTCCCCGGTTGCAATTCGCTTTTCCCGTTCAAGCAAAACTTGCTCCTGCCAGGCTGGTGATTCCATCGTGTCCGTCCGCTTGTCGAGGTCTTCCCAAATGTCTTGCATGAGGCTGAGTTTTTCAGCAGCCGTCATTTGATCGAGTGGAAGTGTGGGAATCATGTGGCAAAAATACCCGCTGGCACAGGTCGTGTCGAGTTACAAATAGCGGCTCATGTCCATTTTGCCATTGGTCGCGCAGACGAAGAGCTTGCCCGGATGGGTGCGGCTGGGTTCGCAGTGAAAACTTCCGCCTGCGGCTTCGAGCAACTGCTTCCCGGCGGCGATGTCCCATTCGCTGATTTGTTCTTCGATATAGGCATCGAGACGGCCACACGCAATGTAAGCCAGCGCGAGTGCGGCGCTGCCGAGCATCCGGGTCTTGCGCACTTCCACAGAAATGCGTTTGAAACGGTCAAAGCTGGCTTCCAGCGCCTCGCGGCTTTTCGAGAAGCCGACGGTGACCACGGCGTCGGAGAGTTGGGCGCGATCGCTGACGCAGATGGTTTTACCATTGAGCGTGGGCACTCCGCCTTTTTCCATGGCCCATGTTTCGTTCATCATCGGATCGTAAATGACGCCCGCGACATATTCGCCTTCCTGTTTCGCAGCGATGGAAACGCAGAAATGCGGGATGCCATAGAAGTAGTTCACCGTGCCATCGATGGGATCCACGATCCATTGGGTGTCGCTGTCCGAGTTGCCGGAATCGCCCTCTTCGCCCTTGATGCAATGATCAGGGAAAGCCTTAAGAATAATCTCCGAGATGAGTTCCTGGCTGCGCACATCGAGGTCGAGCTTGATGTCGTGCTTGAGCATTTCATTGACGGCGAGATCGGATCCAAAATTCTCGCGTTGCAGTTTGCCTGCGGCATGGGCGGCTTCGATGGCGACATTTAAAAGGGAACTCATTGTTTCAATGTTAAGTGTTCAGGGTTCGACGTTCGGCGAGCGCGACGATTCTGCTGATGAGCAGGCGGGCCAGATCAGTTTTATTCATTCTTTCGACCCTTTCGGTTTGCCCTCCGGGGAGGCAGAGGATGACTTCATTTTCCTCGCTGTCAAACCCGCTGCCGAGTTGGCTGACATCATTGGCAATGACCAGGTCGCAGCCCTTGCGCCGCAGCTTCTCGCTGGCGTTCAGGACAAGGTTCTCAGTCTCCCCCGCGAAGCCGACCAGAAAACCGCGAAAGAGGAATGGCACGCGCATGGAGCCGAGCACATCCGGCGTGCGCTCCAGTTCCAGCGTGAGTGTGTCCGCATGCTTCTTGATTTTTTGAGATTCGATGACTTTCGGACGATAATCCGCAACCGCTGCGGCAAAGATGGCGATGTCCGGTGCGGCATCCGAGGCGCAGACCTGGCGTGCAGCCTCCCACATTTGTTGCGCGGTTTCGACGCGATGCAAATCCACTCCGTCAGGCGCGGTCAATGCCACTGGACCTGAAATGAGTGTCACGGCATGGCCTTGTTCCAATGCCGCCTGAGCCAGGGCGTAACCCATCTTCCCAGAGGAGTGATTGCTGAGAAACCGCACCGGATCAATCGGCTCGCGGGTTGGTCCGGCGGTAATGAGAAAACGCATGTGCTCAGTGTTACAAAATTCCGCCCCAGTGGCTGCGGGCGCTCATCCGTTATGCCAGCGCGCCTGCGTATGCAAACGACCAATCCCCGCAGAATAATGCTTACCATTCGTCACGACACCTACTAAAATTTTATTCCATGCAGTCCAGTTCAACGGCTCAACGGCTCAACGGCTCAACGGCTCAACGGCTCAACGGCTCAACGGC
>JAYVOH010000185.1:0-4098 GCA_043758025.1 Verrucomicrobiota bacterium | reverse complement strand
GATCGCCGTGTAGTGCAGACCTTTTGAGCCTGATGTCGCAAAATCAAGCCTTCCAGCCCCATCAACTCCTCCAGTCCGCGAAGTCGGGTTAGACGGAGAGCCGGTTCAATTCCGGAAAGTCTCAGGTTGCAGGCCGCGTATAATTCCCTCACCTTTACATTATGAAACATCGCCTGTTCCTGAAAACTATCGCCGCATTCCTCGCGCTTGGCTTGTCCACGCTCGCCGCTGCTGACAAGAAAAGCATTCTCATGCTGGCCGGAAAACCGTCGCACGGCCCTGCACAACACGAGCACAATGCCGGGCTTTTGTTGCTGGGGAAATGCCTCACGGAAAATGTGCCGGGCCTCGAGGTGACCTACCACCTGAATGCTGAGTGGCCATCGCAGGAGGAACTGGCCAAGGCGGACACAATCGTGATGTATGCCGATGGCGGGCCCGGGCATCCGGCCTTGCAAGGCGACCACCTGAAACAACTCGCGAAAGAGATGAAGCGCGGCTGCGGATTCGTCTGCCTGCACTATGCGGTGGAGACGCCGTTGACGCCGGGCGGGCCGGAGTTCAAGGACTGGCTGGGCGGTTACTTCGAACCAAACTGGAGTGTGAATCCCGACTGGCAGGCGGACTTCAAAGAACTGCCCAAGCATCCGATCTGCTACGGCGTGAAACCTTTCTCCACATTGGACGAGTGGTATTTCCACATGCGCTTCCGCGAAGGCATGAAGGGCGTGACGCCCATCCTCACCGCCATCGCGCCGGACAGCACAATGAGCCGCAAGGACGGCCCGCATGAGGGCAATCCTACAGTGCGCGAGGAAGTGAAAAACAAGGTGCCGCAACACACGGCATGGGTCGTAGAGCGTGAAGATGGCGGACGCGGTTTCGGCTTTACCGGCGGTCACTACCACAACAGCTGGGGCAATAACGACCAGCGCAAGCTGGTGCTGAACGCCATCATCTGGACGGCAAAGGCGGATGTGCCCACAGGCGGTGTGGAATCAGTCGTGACCGAAGATGATCTGAAGGCCAATCTGGACCCCAAGCCCGACAAGAAGGAACAGGAAAAAAAGCCGCAGCCAGCACCCGCTGCGGACGTGAAGCCTTGAGAGCGAAGTATAGTAGCCCTCCGCCGACACGCGCCGACCAGAGATTGATTTGCCTCGTGCCGGGGCCGCGATGAATGTTGATCCTCTTTAAAGCCACGCCCCAACACATAAATGCCCCATCCTTTTCTTGACGAATCTTTCCATGTCCGGTGGTCAACACTCACTCCTGAATGTGTGGAGGCGGACATCACCAGCGCCCTTACCCGCGCGGAGACTGAGCTCAACAAAGTCATCAATCAGCAACGGGGGGGGCTTGACTTTGACAGCGTGCTCATGGCCTTTGAGGAATCCCTCCGGGAGTTTAATGAGTCCTGGGGCCTGGTGACGCATCTCGATGCCGTGTGCAACTCGCCCGCGATGCGGGAAGCGCACAACAAAATGCTGCCGACGGTCAGCGCGTTCTTTGCCAAGATTCCGCTCAACGCCGAACTCTGGGATCTGGTGCTCACTTATAGCAAGACGGATGATGCGAAATCCCTCACCGGCACCCGCAAGCGCGCTCTCGAGGAATCACTGGCCTACTTCCAGCAACATGGCGCAGATTTGCCAGTCGAGAAAAAGAAACGGCTGGAAGAGATCGAGGCCGAGCTGTCGGAGGTCACGCAGAAATACTCCGAGAACGTGCTCGATTCCACCAACGCCTGGGAGCTGTTCATCGACAATCCCGAACAACTCTGCGGCCTACCGCAATCGGCCGTCGATGCCGCCCGGGTGGTTGACCCGGCGAAACTGGATGCGCCGCGCCACCGCTTCACATTGAAAGCGCCCTCGCTCATTCCTTTGATGGAGCACCTTGATGACGACAGTCTGCGCAAGAAGGCATGGGAAGGCAACTGCACGGTCGGTCGAGAAGATAAATACGACAACACCGGACTCGTCTGGAAAATCCTCGGCCTTCGCCATGAAAAGGCGCAGATGCTGGGCAAGGCGAACTTCGCCGATTACATTCTCGAACGCCGGATGGCGAAAAACGGAGCGACGGCGTTGAAGTTCACCGAGGGATTGCACGACAAGGTCAAGGCGGCGTTCGACCGCGAAATCATTGCCCTGAAGGAATATCATGCCGACAAAACACAGAGTGCGGTGCGGCTGCTGGAGCCATGGGAGATCGCCTACTGGAGCGAAAAACGCCGGCGCGAGCAATATGATTTTGATCAGGAGGAACTGCGGCCTTACCTCCCGGTGGATGGCGTGCTCGACGGCATGTTCCGGCTGGCCGAACGGCTCTTCGACATCCGCATCAACAAGCGGGAAACGGTTTTCTCCGAACCGGGCAAGCCGGTCAGCAGCAGCGGCTCGCCACTCGATCCCGGCCCGGTGGAGGTCTGGCACCCGGAAGTAAAATTCTTTGAGGTTCGCAACGGCAGTGGCGCGCACATCGGGAGTTTTTATGCCGACTGGCATCCACGCGATTCCAAACGAAGCGGAGCGTGGATGAATTATCTCAAGGGCGGCAGGCCCGGCGATGCATCGCATGACCGCCGTCCGCATCTCGGCCTCATCTGTGGAAACATGACGCCACCCGTAGGCGACAAGCAGGCGCTGCTGACTCACGACGAAGTTTGCACGGTGTTCCATGAGTTCGGCCACCTGCTGCACCAATTGTTGGGCAACGTGGAAATCCCGAGCTTGAACGGTGTGAACGTGGCCTGGGATTTTGTGGAACTGCCCAGCCAGATCATGGAAAATTTCTGCTGGGAGCGACAGAGCCTCGATTTCTTTGCGAAGCACCATGAAACGGGTGAATGCATTCCCGAGAGGCTGTTCAAGAAAATGATCGCCGCGCGAAATTATATGAGCGCCGTATCCATGATGCGTCAGCTGGCGCAGGGCAAGCTCGATCTCGAACTGCACATCAGTCACGCCACGGTCAAGGACGCCGACCTCGACCAGCTCGCACGCCGGATTCTGGCTGGTTATATTTTCCCGACCAAGACTGAAGCGCCGACCATCGCACGTCGATTTGGACACCTGTTCAGCAGCCCCGTGGGATACGCCGCGAGCTATTATAGTTACAAATGGGCCGAGGTGCTGGATGCCGATGCGTTCACGCGCTTCCAAAAAGAAGGCGTGCTGAATCCCTCTGTGGGCCACGCCCTGCGCGACTGCATTCTGAGCAAAGGCAACAGCGAGGATCCGGCCAAGCTTTTCCGCGACTTCATGGGCCGCGACGCTGACCCGAACGCGCTGCTGGTGCGGGCGGGACTGGCTTAAACGAATACAGGCTCGTGCAGAATCGACTCGCCATTAATTCGCAGAATTGTATAGTTATCGTATGAACAATGCAGAATCCGTAGTCGAAGCTGCTCTCCTGCTCCCAAAGACCGAGCGCAGTCGCGTCGCTCTGCTGATCATGGATAGTCTCCCGCCTGATGCGTGGGATTCTGACGAGATTTTGGCCGAAGCCGAACGCCGAGATGCCGAGATGGAGAGCGGAGTCGTCCAGGAAATTAGCCACGAACAATTCGTCGTCGGCATCCGGAAGCTCGCAGCGGATACATGAGGCTTTCTTACCATCCCGCCACACAGCGTGACGTGGATGAGATTCTTCGTCATTATCGTCGCGAAGGCGGCGATGCGCTGAGCGACCGGTTCTGGCATGATCTCATGGACCGGCTCGACGAAATCTCGAAATACCCGAAGCGATTTTCTCCTTATCTCAGGCATCCGAATTTCCGGCGGGCACGGTTGCGGCGCTTTCCGCATTTGATTGTCTTCCGCACTCTCAATGACCGAATCCGTATCACGGTGATCAAGCACGAGAAACGACACCCGGCATTTGGAATGGGCAGGGAGTGAGCACGGAGGGCTGGAGTAGCGGCAAAGACCTGGCCGAGCTTTCCCGCAACTTCATGGGCCGCGATCCCGATCCCAACGCGCTGCTGGCGCGTGCGGGAAGCGGATTATTTTCCGTTAAAATGTTAAAATGAAATGGTGCTGGTTGATCGGGCGATGTTCCGACATCGCTTGTTTGAACAAACGTTTAAACCAA
>JAYVOH010000184.1:0-4104 GCA_043758025.1 Verrucomicrobiota bacterium | reverse complement strand
CAGGGGCCGAGTGATGAGATATGTTGTTCCAAAATGGATGGAGTTGGCAGGCGCAGTTGTGGTTACTGAAAAGCAGGTGCAATGCCAGTCTTTCTTTTCAGGGGCGAGAAACTGGCCATCAAGCTTTAGAAAGAAAAACCGCTTTCGTTGGATTCAGGCGAAAGCGGTTTGATGAAGATTGGTATCGCTGCCGGTGAATTTTAACTGACGAGCGGCATGAGATTTTCTTTGCACCATTTGCCGTTCTGAATCGTCACTCCATCGGGATCATTCACGGCGGCATGGGCTTCGTCTTCGCAGATGATCCAGCCTTCGTAGTTTCGGAGCGTAAGCCACTCGGTGATCTTGTGGAAGTCGAGCTTGCCAGTGCCCATCTGAGCCCAAGGCTCCGGGCCGTTGCCGGAGTAATCTTTGTAATGAATATGATTCACAAGGTGTTGCCACTTGTTCAGCGTATCGATGACATCCATGCCCCCGCGGATGATGTGCCCCACGTCGGGCGTCCACCCGGTGACTTTGGGGTCAAGGCTGCTGAGCACGACGTCATAATCATACTGGGTGCGCACGAGCGAGTTTGGTGGGCTGTTCGGGTGATAGGAGCATTTCAAACCGGCATCTGTGGCTCGCTTTGAAACATTGTTCACGTTGCGGGCGATGTTGAGCCGGCGGCGCTGGAGGTCTTTTGCTCGTCCGCTGGGCAGTGTCACAGTGCCGAGCATGGAGCCGGGGAAGTGCTTGAGGAAGTTGATGGTGAAGTCTGCGGCTTCCTTCTCAGCGGGAGTTTCTTCATCGCCGTCCCACGCACAGATCAACGCGAGGCCGGCGAGTTCCATTTTGTGCTTGGCGAGCGACTCTTTCATTTTCACCGGATCGATCAAGGGACCAAGCCAGTATTTCGAGCAGCCAAGCGCGCTGGCGGATATTTCAAGCACCATGGGCTCGATGCCAGTGAAGCCCGCTTCCGCTGCGACCTTGATCATGTGGTCGAGTTTGTTGTCGTAGCCTTTGCCTGTGTCCTGCATGAACCAGGTGTAAACTTCGGAGCCGAATTTGATTTTGGACATGATGATGAGTGGGGTTGGAGTTTGGAAACGGAACGGGAATTTTTGGCGAGAGGCGGGCGTGGTGCAAGTGCATTGTGAGAGGACTGCGGCGCTGCTATTTCGCCAGTTCATCCCAGCTCTTCAACCCAACGATGGGCAGTGCAAACTTCGCGGCCTCGGCCCATTCCGGTGTGCCTGCCTTCTTAAAGAGATCATGGAGTGATCGTTTGCGGTCTGGGGTGTTGATCGTGTCTTTTTTGAAGGTCCACAATCCGAGACGCAAACCGCCCTCTTTGGCGTGATCGACGTGCCGGTGCCAGATGTAGGCATCGATCAACGGCTGCCGGGCGATCTTCTCCCACGTATAAGCGAAGCCGGCGTCTTGCAGGCTTTCACCATCAGGAGTGGGCAGACAATTGATGCCCTGCTCGCTGAGGATGATGCGCCGCGCTTTGCCTTTCCAAAGTAGTTCGGGTTTTTCCATGTGCTTGCAAAGGACTTCCAAGTTTTTAAAAGTGATGTGTGGCGAGTTGTCATTGGGCCATGCGGACTTGTCCAGCCAGGTGCGGGGATTTGCCAAGTCGTCGGCATAAGGATGATGGGCCACGTGCCATTCGAAATCTCCATGCTCGCGCGCAATACGCGCGAAGCTATCCAGGAAGTTCCGGCCCTTGTAGGATTCTTGATCGCTGATGCCGGGCATGGAAGCGTTCCAGTGATGATCAATGGAAAGGTAAACACGCGCATTCAGAGAGTGTTTGCTGATAGTTTCATGAGCGATGCGCACGGCTTTTTCATACTCTGTGGCCACACCCTCCATCGGCATATGATCAAGGTTATACCACATCCATTGTGAGTTCACCTCGTTCCCGATAATCCAGCCCCACGCACGACCACTTTCGGGATGCGCGCCGCTATATCTTTCGGCAAGAAATGAAATCAGTCCGCGATAGTTTCGCACGCCTGCTTCCGCCACGGTGTTGAATGCGCCAATGATATATTTGGCGTCCGGTTTCGCCTTCGGATGTAGCAGTATTTTGTCCTTTGCCGGATCGTGGGTGGGATAGGCCAGAATGATGAGATAGACGATGACTTTGGCGTTGCTCAGGGGTTTGATTTGGTCATCAAGGCTTTGGGCATAGTGGCCATTGATCCAGATGTCCTGGCCAGCATGATTGAATTTAATCGCACCTGGCTGGCTCGGCGAGGCCATTAACGCGCCCAATGAGACATTGATCGTTGCGTGCTGGATGCCCAGTGAAATGGCGTCATCAACCATTTGCACTGAAAGGCCTTTCTTACTTGCGGGCGAGGGAAATGGGGTGGCATCCTGCGCTAGAAGCGGTGAGCCGATCCAGAGTGCGGCAGCAAGTAGGATGAGTTGTGATGTCTTTAAGTGATTCATGTGAATTGATTGGTGTTCTTTCATGTTATTGCAAACTGAACCCGGCACGGCAGTGCAGGCGTCACGACTTATCCGGTGTGAAGTGCAGACTGCCAAGCTTTGATCGAATCAAACGGGTGGACGAGCATGAGCACGTTCAAAATCAAGTTGTCACGCAACAAAATGAGGCAACTGATTTCCATGCCCATGCAAAACGCCACGGTCGCTCGAAAAGGAATGCGCGCGGCAAGTAGAAAGCCCAGCGACATAAAAACAGCATCGAAGAACGAGTTCAGCACACTGTCGCCCTCATAGCCAATTGATATCGTGGCTGCGCGATACCGATTGATGATGAAGGGTGAATTTTCCGCGATTTCCCAAGCACATTCCACGAGGAGCGCAGCAAAGAAACGCCACTGTATAGGCACCCGCCGTGCGACAAGCCAGAGGAATCCGAACATGATCATGCCGTGCTCCATGTGGGAGAACGAGTAAGGATCGGCCACTCGCTGCGAGCATTCACTGCTCCAGATGTCGCCTTCCCACCATGCGAATTTTCCATCGGGACCCCATATCAGTCGTCCCATTGCCATCTCAGCAATCACCACCATCGCCAAGGTTGCGAATGAAAGCGGGATAACCTGACGATGGCGATTAAAAATGACCGGCATGAGTTGGTTCTGTCACGGCAAATCCGAACGGGCCGATGAACATTGAAGTTCAGCGAAACAATGAATGATGTTCAGGCTGTGAAGGTTCAATGCTTGAGCAACCACTCCGTCGTGCGTGGATTGAAGTCAGCCAGGCATTCCCAATGGAACGCGTGACCGGCATTGTCATAGAGATGGAGGTCAGCACCGGGAATTCCTACGGCAACTTCCTCGCCCATCCAGCGCGGAGTGAAGGTGTCGTTCTTGCCGCCGATAACGAGCACGGGGCATTTGATGTTCTTGAGTTCGTTCAGCGTGTTGTGGCTCATGGCGGCGGCTGATTGCGCCTCGGTCGCGTGCAGGGGTTGCGGCGCGGCATTGGTTGCGGCGTCTTTGAGACCTTGCTGCATGTTGTTCCAGCAGTCATCGTTATCGAACCAGGGCTTGGTGAAAATAAGCATCTGAATCCAGTGCATGAAATCCTCCGGACGCATCGTGGCTTTGCACTTCATGAGATGCTGCCAGGTGTAGAGACCGAAGCGATCCTGCCGCGCCCAGGTGCACATGAGAATGGTGCTTTTCACTTTCTGCGGATGACGCAAGGCAAGCTGCTGGGCCACGACGCTGCCGAGCGAGCAGCCGACGACGCGCGCCTGCTTGATTCCGAGCGCGTCCATGAGCCCGGCGTAGTCATCCGCCATCATCGCGGTGGTGTAGGGGCCTTCCGGCTTGTCCGTCGCGCCCACGCCGCGATTGTCGCCGAGAATGCAGCGGAAATGTTTTTCCCAGGCCTGCGCGTGCGCGTCCCAGACCCCACCGGGCGCGGTGACACCCATGATGCAGATGAGCGGATCGCCGCTGCCACGCTCTTCATAGTTCATGTTGATTCCGTTGGTTTTGACGATGGGCATAAAGTTGAAATGTTGAATGGTTGATATGTTGACGGTGAATTGCTAGCGGATTTGAGCGCGGATGCCAAGCTCGAAGTAAGCGGGAAAGCAAGAAGCGGGGGCGGTGGCGTGCCGGC
>JAYVOH010000183.1:0-11714 GCA_043758025.1 Verrucomicrobiota bacterium | reverse complement strand
GTATGCCAGGAGCGCGCCTCATCACCCAGGCTGGCATCGCTCCGCGATGCAGGACTCATTTTGCATGCATCGAGGGGTGTCGCAGTTGCTCAACCCCTCGCTACAAGCTTTTATCGCTCCGCGACGAATGAGGCGCCACGTCTTCTTATGCTGATTGATGCATCCAAATGGTGTGGTCCTCGGAAGTTCAGGCCATCTGCGTGTTACCGTCGGCGCGAAAGAATCCCCGCGTGGAATATGTGCAGACCGCTGCTCCCGGAGTTACGCGTTACGAAGGGAGCAATGGGTCTATGGCACACAGCTATACCCTTCGGGCGCGATAAGTTATTTTGCGCGCTTCTGTTTGCGTTTCGCACCGTGGTCGCCACCCCAGGCGGCGGGAATGTTGCTGGCGTTCCAGGCATTCCACATGGCGGCAAGTTCCTTGAGTTTCTCGGGATTTTTCCCGGCGAGGTTGTTCTTCTCGCCGATGTCTTCTTTCAAATTGTATAGTTCCGCGCCTTCGGTATTGGCATCTCCTGTGGCACGCTCCGCGATGTTGTTCATGCCGGCGCCTTTCACGAGTTTCCAGTCTCCGGCGCGCAGCGCGATTTGCTTGCCAAAGCGCCAGTAGAGCGCTTCATGCGGCGCGCTGGCGTTTTCACCGGTTACATACGGAAGCAGGTTCACGCCATCGAGTTTCCATTCAGGCTTCAAGTTCACCCCAGCGGCGGCGAGCGCGGTCGGATGGATGTCGAGCTGGATCACCGGGCGGTCGTCCACTTTGCCTGCGGGGATTTTTCCTTTCCACTGCATCATGAAGGGGACGCGGATGCCGCCTTCCCAAGTCTGGGCTTTGAAGCCGCGCAGAGGTCCATTGCCGCTGGTAGTGGAGGGTGTCGGCCCGCCGTTGTCGCTGAAGAAAATCACAAGGGTGTTTTCCTCCTGACCGATTTCACGGACTTTCGCCAGCACATGGCCGACGGCATCATCCATCGCAGATAGCATGGCGCAGAATGTCCGGCGTTTCTGGTCGGTGACGCCGGTGAAGCGGTCGAGGTATTTGCTGGTGGACTCCAACGGAGCATGAACCGCATTGAAGGGCAGGTAGCAGAACCACGGTTCGCTTTTGTGGTTCTCGATAAAGTTCACCGCCTGCTGGCCGAAGGCCTCGGTGGTGTAGCCGATGTTATTGACCGGCTCCGTGCCTTTGAGGATGGGATTACGCGTGTCTGATGCGGCATCCAGATAATCATGCGCGCCGCCGAGGAAGCCGAAGTATTCATCGAAGCCGCGCTTCATGGGATGAAACGGTGCTTTATACCCCAGGTGCGATTTGCCGAACCAGCCCGTCGCATAACCCGCGTCTTTCATGCGGTTTCCGATGGTGACTTCCGTCAGCGGCAATCCAAAATTTGGAACCGCCGCCTCGGCTGGTCCAGGGTTGAATTCATGTCCGAAGCGTTGCTGGTAACGCCCCGTCATCAAACCCGCGCGGGTGGGTGAGCAATAAGGCCCGCTCACATAGCCGCTGGTAAAACGCACGCCGTTCTTGCCGATGGAATCAATGTTCGGAGTGGGAATCTGTTGCGTGAAACCCTGGCTGGAAAGCTCGCCGTATCCGAGGTCATCGGCGAGAATGACGAGCACGTTGGGCTTGCGATCTGCTGCGTGAACAAGATGTGCTGCTGTGAGAATAGCTAATGCCGTAATTAAAAAAAAGCGTGATTGCATGGAAAGAGAAACGACCGGATGGCTCGCATCTTTCCTCTCAATCACCGGCTTTCAGTAAGTCCGCGCGCCTTCTCGATGAGTTGGATGAACTCGCCGCGCCAGCCTTGTTCATCGGGGCCTTTGCCGCTGAGGGCGAGCTGGCGCACCATTTTCCAAGTAAGTTCACCGGCGTGCTGGGAGTCGCGCAACAACATGCCGAATCCGGCGACACTGACGGCAAATTGAAATTCCTTGTCGCTGTCGGCGATTTTTTTCTCGTTGTCAGTGAAGGGGATTTCGATGAGCTGGCTCTTGTCGCCATCAGGTTGTTTGTAACGCAGCTTCACGGTCATGGTCTCCGGGCTGGGTGCTGCGGGTTTAAGGTCAGCTTTAAATTCTCCAGCTTCCTCCAATTTGTCTTTAGCTTTTGCAGATGACGGTCCATTTTGCGCATACCTCAAATCATCCACGGCTGGTTTGCCGTCGGGATACTTCAAGCTGGCGGGCACAATCTCATAGAGCGCGGTGATGGTGTGACCGGTGCCGATTTCTCCGGCGTCTTTCTTGTCATTGTTGAAGTCCTCCTTCGCGAGCAGACGTTTTTCATAACCAATGAGACGATAAGCAGCGACTTGTGCGGGATTGAATTCAATCTGGACTTTCACGTCTTTGGCGATGGCGACGAGCGTCCCGGTCATTTGTTCCACGAGAACTTTCCGGGCTTCGCCGAGGGAGTCGAGGTAGTGATAGTTGCCGTTCCCGCGATCGGCGATGGCTTGCATGGTGTAGTCGTGAAGATTGTCGGTGCCGACGCCGAGGACGCTGAGAAAGACGCCGCCCTTCGCTTTCTCTGCGATGATTTTTTCCAGTTCCTGCACGCTGCTGGTGCCCACATTGAAATCCCCGTCGGTGGCCAGGATGACGCGGTTGATGCGCTCCTTGCTAAAATTGAGCGCAGCCTGTTCGTAGGCGAGCCGGATGCCGCTCCCGCCATTGGTGGAGCCGCCTGCGCTCAGTTGGTCAATGGCCTGCGTGATTTTTTCCTTCTCAGAGCCGGAAGTGGAGGTCAACGCGACACCGCTTTCTCCGGCATAGGTGACGATGGCCACTCGATCATCGGCGCGGAGTTGATCCACCAGCAGACGGAGGGATTGCTTGATGAGTGGCAAACGCTCGTCGGGCTGCATGGAGCCGGAGACATCCAATAAGAAGACGAAGTTCGCGGGCGGGCGCTCACCTTTGATCTCGCGGCCTTTCACGGCGACGCGGGCGAGGCGGTGCATCGGCTGCCACGGAGCTTCCGCAATGTCCACATGCACGGCGAAGGGCTTGTCATCCGTGGGCGCTTCATAACTGTAAGGAAAGTAATTAATAAGTTCCTCAAGGCGCACCGCATCGGCGGGCGGGCGCTGATGAGAATTCAGCATGCGGCGGACGTTTGCATAAGATGCGGTGTCCACATCGAGCGAGAAAGTCGAGAGCGGTTGCTGAGCAACGTAGAGAAAGAGATTCTCGATGATGGGGCGATAAGTCTGGGTGCCGGTGGCCATCTGTTGTCTGCCTAACAATCCGTTGGCGTCGGCAAGAACAGGGGCTTCGGCCTGTGGTTTATTACGGGCGTATGAGGACGGATCGGTTGGTTCACCAACAGACGCAGGGGATTCGGGGAGACGTTTGGAGCCGCTGGCTCTTGAACCTAGCGCCAAGAGGTCGGATGGGTCTGATGCTTCGGTTCTTCCAGCGTAACCAGCACCAAAGCCACCACCACTACCCATGCCGCCTCTTGCAGTAGTGGGGAATTGTTCTCCAAGCGCGGTTTGTATCTCGCGGCGAATCACATGATCCCGAGTTTTCACATTGCCGAGGACGCTGAAGCTTCTCGGAATTTCTGCGTCCTTCTTATCCTGATCATTAGCAGCAAGCAATTTTGATTTTGCAGTAACTGGCACAGCAGGTTCGGCGGCACCAACGGGTGCGGCGGTGGGATTGGGTTTTCCAAGATTTTTTTCCGGGGATTGTCTCAGTGCGGTCGCTGTCGATGAGTCAGCCATGAGCATTGGCTTGGGAGCTGGAGAAGCAGCCAATTCTTTAGTCAGTTCATAAGAAGTATCTGGAGCCGATAAAGAGGGTGCTGTCGGAGATGACAGGTCGGAATTCATCGCAATCGCCCCGCCGGTGACCTTAGTGGCATCGCCATAGGAGTTGACTCCATCGAGCCTGAGGTTGCCGGAACCGCTTTTCGTGATGCCGGCAATGGACAGGTCACGATCTTTATCCGCATAAAAATTACTTACAATCACAGGAGAGGAAATGGTGGATGAAGGCGATAGACCACTGGCACCCTTGAGGTCATCATTATCAGAAGTTGAGAAAACGGAAGTTAGTGGTGGCGGCGCCACGCGGGAAACGGAGGAGGCGGACGCCGTCGCGACGCGATTTTGATCCTGTAGCTGGAGTTTTGCATCATTGATGGTCTCGTTAGGGGCGGCGTTTTCCTTGCTCAATTGAACAGGTGAAACGGTTCCGTCGCTAGTGGATGCCAAGGTGATGTCATCCAAATCATCTTCTTGTGGTTGCTTCCATTCATGCACAGCCAACATCAGCGCCACACACGCGGCGGCAGCCAGGCCAATGCCACCGATAAAACTTGGGCGACGCCAGAACGGACGAATGATCTTGGGAGTGGCCTGGAAGTTTTCCAGCAGTTGTGTGCGTTGCTCCGGCTTGAGCGTGTCGCTGTCGCTATGGTTAATTTGCTCGTTCAAGAGAGAGCAGAACGCCTTCACTTCCTCGGCCTGCTGGCGCAGCGAGGCGTCATTCTGCATCTGCTCTTCAAGTGCCGCGCGTTCATCGGGCGGGAGTTCGTTGAGCGCGTAGGCGGTAAGTTTTTCATTCATAAGATTAACGGGTAAGGGGTAAGAGAAAAGGGGGTTAGGCGTTCATGGCGAGCCATTGCTCGCGCAGGGCGGCGACGCCGTTATGGATGAGTGTGCCGACGTTGCCGATGCTGGTCTTGAGGGTTACAGAGATTTCTTTGTAACTGAGTCCGGCTTCAAATTTGAGCCGGACGGCTTCGCGTTGTTTTTCCGGCAGCGCGGCAATCCAGTGTTTGAGCTGTCCGCTGAGTTCTTTCTGCTCCATTTCCTCGGAAGGGCCGGGCTGTGGAGAAGACTCCTTATCTAAAATTTCCAGTTCCATAGGGACGAGGCGTTGATGTTTGCGTTGGTGGTCGAGCGAGCGGTTCTTGCAGACGGTGAAAAGCCAGGGTGCGAGATGTGCGCGATCGAGGGTGGGTAGGGATTCATGAAGCTTGATGAACACATCCTGAACGATGTCGCGGGCTTGGTTGATCTCATAGACGATACCGAGCGCGTAGCGAATGAGCGGGCGCTCATAGCGGTCGAGTGCTGCAATGAGAAAGACATGGTCGGGATCGCGTTCAGACATGTGGTGTTCAGAAGGCATGACGGCTGTGTTGAGGGATTCTTGGAAGAAATTGGAAAATATTTTCCGGGGGTCGTTTCCCGGCAGAGTTTGGCCGGGCAATCAATCGCGCAAGACAGAAAAGCGGAAGGCTTCTGGTGCTGTCGTGTTATTTCGCCGGGTCAGAGTCCCCGGCTTTCGGCGGCGTTTTGTTGTAACTGCTCCACCACGCCAGTAACGGCTGGACCTCGAAGAGTCGCGCATGATAGCCCGTGACCTGTTCGAAACTGAAGGTGGCTTCGGCCACCACATCGAGCACTGGATCTTCTTTGATGGCTTTTACCAAGGCTTCCGCGCTTTTGGTCGTGCGGCGCTGGCCGAGATGCCATGCGGCTTTGACGCGGGCCTGCCAGGCATGATCATGGTTGTGCAGGATTTGAATGAGTTGATCATCACTGAGTTGTGCCGGAGCCAGTGCGGCCGAGTCCGGGAAAAAATCGGCGACCGGTATCTGATACTGCTGAATGCCGTAATACTTCACCCGCTGGCCGGACAGGTAACAATTCTGCACGCGCAGGATTTCACTGCGGGCGGCATGGAAGAGATTGGCCAGACGCGGGTCTTCCAAAGAATCCCAAAGCCGTTCATAGGGGCCGCGCGCGCCTGTGGCAATGGCCTCGTCCGCATAGGCGCTGAGCCGGTTTCGCTCCTTCAGAAGAACAAGCTCGGACTGCGCCGGTGGCAGATCAGTCGCTGGAGTTTCGGGTGTGGTGGAAGCCTGGGGGAGGGGAGCGGGTTTCGAGAAGTCAGCCAACTGTGCGGTCAGTTCGGCCAGACGGCGTGAATTCCCGGCGGCCTGCTCATTGGAGGACTGATTTTTTTTACTGAGATCGGCAAGTTGTTTTTCCAGTCCGTCTATCCGGGCCAATAGAGCTGGGTCGATCACGCGGGATGTCTCTGCAGGCAGCGTCTCGGGATGTGGTTTGATTTGTCCGGCCAACGCCATGAACTCCGCCTTGGTGCGCAGGTGATACCACCAACTGAACACACCGAAAAGGACGGCATTGGCCATGAACAAAACGATGAGTAACTTCAAAATGTAAGTCGTTCGGGAAAGATTGGCGCCAGCCCAGAAATTCAACCAATGCGGAGCGGAGGAGCTAGACGAGGAATTGAGATTCGGGGAATTTTCTTCCTCATGGTTTAGGATGGCTTTCCTGACTGTCAGCTGGCGCGGGGCCTGTTCGATGATCTCTTCCGCCGCAGGTGGGGCGGGCATTATTTCATCCGGGCTAGGCTCATTGAGGTTCATGAAGGAAATGTTTGCGTGGCTTGCACTGAGGCTGGCGTGCCATTATGGATGTCACATTGGCGAATCAAAACATGACGTCAAATATTCATGGCCTCACCTGAAAATACTCTTCAAACTCGCGCGGCCTCCAGCCCGGGTCTGAGTGCTCGCTGGTGGGCACTGGGCGCGGCAGTGGTCGTGCTGGTTCTGGTTTATGCCGTGTGGCCGTATCAGCACTGGATGTTCGCCACACGAGGGAGTGTGGTCGAAGGCTGGGTCAGGTGGATCTCGCTGGAGCCGGAATGGCATTTTTGTTTTGCAGTGCCCGTGATCGTGGGATTTCTCGTTTACCGCCAGCGTGCGGAACTGGCCGCGCTGCCATTGGAAGGGACGTGGTGGGGATTGCCGATCATGGTGTTATCACTGATCTTGTTCTGGATCGGTTACAAAGTGGACACGGGATATCTGGGCTATGCCAGTGCGCAATTAATGGTCGCGGGCCTCATCCTTATACTCGGTGGCCGAACATGGTGGAGGGCATTGCTGTTGCCTTGGATGTTCCTGCTCTTCGCCTGGCCGATGCATCCGCTGGAGGGGATGCTGGCCACTCCGTTGCGGGCAATCACGGCGAAGGTGGCCGGCGGAATGCTGAATGCCATTGGCATACCCGTGGTGCGTTATGGCACGGGCTTGTTCTCCGCGCCCGATTTCATTCTGGGCTTGCCAGAGGGTTACAACTTCAAGCTCGATGTGGCGAACCCATGCAGCGGCATTCGCTCCTTGTTTTCCCTGATGATGATCGCCGCGCTCTACGGTTGTCTGACGATGAAGCGCGCGTTGCCCCGTCTGCTGCTGCTGGCCAGTGCCATCCCGCTTGCGGTATTCGGGAATCTAGTGCGACTGGTGCTGCTCGCGCTGGGCAGTGTGTGGTTTGGTCAGGAGTTCGCCATCGGTAAAACGATTGGCGACTCGCAGGAGGAATCGGCTTATCACCTGCTCTGTGGCTATCTGGTATTCGCCATCGCGCTCGGCGGCATGTTCGCCTTCGCCACCCTGCTTGAGGGAAGAAAGCACTGGAACCGGGTGAAGCTGTGGAGCGGCTCGCGCAAATCAGAACCGGGCTCCGCGGCTCCGCAATCGGAGGGTTCTGCTCATGTTCGCTCCGCTGTTTGCGTGGGACTCGCGGCATTGGCATTGGTTGTTTGCAAGTTCACCCCGACGGCAGTCACGTATGCGGAACCCGGTTTGCTCATGCAGCTGCCCTCACGAGTAGAAGGCTACACTGCTAGCCACATGGAAATGGACGCGAATGAAAAACGTCTCTTTGATGAAGGCGTGATGCTGAAGCGTGCGCTCTATGAAAGCCCGGGTCGCCACTCAATTGTCGCCACCCTCGTGATGAGCGGCCCCGTAAAAAAAAGCCTGCACGAGCCAACTCTCTGCCTGCCCAATCAAGGATGGATGATCGCCAATTCCGAGGGGATTTCATTCAAGCTTCCGAACGGTCGCATGCAGCAGGCCACGCTCATGCACATCTTTCGAGATATGGTGGTCGCGCCCGGCCAGCGAGTAAGAATCCAGGCGCTGGATGTCTATTGGTATCAAGGTTCACACGGCGTCAGCACAGCCGGTTATAACATGAGTTACACCCGCTCCTATCTCGACGCCATCTTCCGCAATCTTAATCACCGCTGGGGTCAGGTGTCGTTCTACATGCCTTTTTCCCAACGTCCCGTCGGCAACGATGATCCGATCGAAGAGGTCGTCGCCAAGGAGCAAATGATTCGTTTTCTGGAGAAACTTACCCCGCAGATTCTCGTCGGTTCAGGCAAATAGAGTCCGCATAACTACTGCGGTGGACCGGCCATGACGGCATCGTGAATCTCCCGCAATGTGACTTCCAGGTCGTAGCGATATTTCCAGTCTGGATAATGAGATTGGAACCGGCTCACATCGCTGATCCACCAGATGTGATCGCCGATGCGGTTGTCCTCCTTGTAGGTCCACTCCAATTTTTTGCCGCTGATCTTTTCGCAAAGACCGATAGCCTCGATCATCGAGCAGTTCGAGTGACGAGAGCCGCCGATGTTATAGACTTCACCGCTGCGGGGTTTCTGGATGAAGTGCCAAAACGCCTCCACCAGATCGTTACTGTGAATGTTATCGCGCACCTGCTTGCCCTTGTAACCAAAGACTGTGTAGGGACGCCCGGTGGCGGTGCATTTCATGAGGTAGGCCAGAAAGCCGTGCAACTCCGCGCCCGCATGGGCGGGGCCGGTGAGACAGCCGCCCCGGAAACATGCGGTCTTCATGCCGAAATAGCGCCCATATTCCTGCACCATCACGTCGGCGGCGACCTTGCTGGCGCCGAAGATGGAGTGCTTGCAGTGATCAATGCTCATGGCCTCATCAATGCCGCGCGCGAAGTAAGGATGCGTGTCCGCAATCTCCCATCGGGTCGCGGTTTCGAGGAGCGGCAGGGAATTTGGCGTGTCGCCATAGACTTTGTTAGTGCTGGTGAAAATGAAAACCGCGTCCGGCGCATGCAGTCGCGTGGCCTCCAGCAGATGCATGGTTCCCAGTGCGTTCACGCCAAAATCCGTCAGCGGCTCGCGTGCCGCCCAGTCGTGCGAAGGCTGGGCCGCCGTGTGCACCACCACCTTGATGTCGCTGCCATATTCGCTGAAGAGCTTCTTCACCGCATCCGCATCACGGATGTCGATGCCATGATGGCGATAGCTTTTCAGGCCCTCTTCAAGCTGGGCGCGCGTCTTGCTGGTGGAAGCGTCCGCGCCGAAGAAGTAGCGGCGCATGTCATTGTCCACGCCGATGATGCCAAAGCCCTCGCGCGCAAGCTTCTTGCAGGTTTCCGATCCGATGAGTCCGGCTGAGCCGGTGACGAGGGCGAGGTTCATCTCCCTATTTGAACTCTCAGCGACTAAAAACAAGTTTGATTTGAAATTGTCGCGCGCGGCTGGTTCACGGTGATCCCAATCCGCGCATATCAATCAATCGGTTGAAAAACTTTCGGGTTCGACGGGCCGACTTGCAGATAGCGGTAATAGACTTCCAGCATCAGGGTGCAGAGCGCAGTGGAGTAGATGCCATCTCCACCGGCAGTGCCACCTTCGGCGGGTTTCAGCTTGGGCGTCCAGCTTCCGTCCTGGTTCTGGTTGGCCAGGATTGCGGGCATGGCGGTTTCGTTCCAGTGCTTCCATTCCGGCCCGCCATTTTGAAAGAAGGCCTGGGCATAGTAATACCACGCATACAGATTCGCGTTGTTCCACCCAGGAGTCGATTCCGCAAACATCGCATGGGAAAATTTGATGCCCTTTTTGATCTCCGTGCCATGTCCCGCGCCGAGCGTCTGCAAGCCCAGGACTCCCACGCCGGTGAGGTTCCATTGATTGTAACTTCCTTCGCGATTGGTGGTGCCGAATCCCCCGTCTGCGGTCTGTCTGCTCTGGAGGTATTTGATGGTGGAATCGATGGCGCTATGCAGCTTGTCTATCTTGAGACCGGAGAGCTTGGCTGATTTCAGAGCCTGATATTGCCAGCCGGTCACGGATAAATCTTCACGTCCTGATGCTGCATAGGATCCGTTGCCGTAAACCCAACTGCCGTCGGGGTGCTGGAATTTGATGATGGCTTTGACGCCGTTTTCAAATGCCTCCCTCATGCCGGGCATGGGTTTGTGTCCGAGACGATAGAGGGAATACATTTCTCCCATGGCATAAGTGGCAATGCCATGCTCGTAGGGCACGGAATTGCCGGCAATTTTTTCCGCCATGAGTCCATCGGGATTCTTTTTGGAAAGCTCAATGAGATACAAAATGCCCTTCGTGACCTGTTCGCCGTAGAACGTAGAGTCGGGCGTCTCGCATCGTCCGAGATAGCAGAGCAGGGCAAAGCCGGTCATGGCACCCTTGTTGGTCGTGCCCCATGATCCATCGGGGTTTTGCCGGGACTTGAGATACTCCAGCGCGTTGCTGACGGCCTTCTCGCATTCGGGTGTGCCGCCATTTTCTTTGAGTTTATCCAGACGCTTATATCGATCGCAGCGACTGGATGCGAAGGGTGGAAATGGGATTCCAGTTTTGGGATCGCTTGGTCCAGTGCCCTTTGGCCCAAATGATTTTCCATCAAAAGTCTGCCCGTGAGTGCTTGGGATACTGTCGGGAGAAGGGCTGGCGTATGGGACCTCAGGTGCGGCCCACAGCTTTTCGGGAATATTTACAGTATGGTCTCCAATGGCCGCCAGTTGTATTCTGGAGGCGGCCTGGTTCATGTTCATGCGTTTCCTGTTCAGAGCCAGTTCGGAATGTTCTTGCGAGGCCGTTTTTCCCGGCGTCATGAAACCGATGGGCGGGGCGGGGTCATGATTCTCTTTCGTCGTGGAGCTTACGACCTTGATGAAGAGTGCGATCAAGCCAACGTGAACGAACAGGCTTAGTGTCAGTGAGCCGCCGCCGATTTTACGCCAGTAATCGGACAGGATGCTTCTTTTCGGCGCCGGTGATTCGTCAATCATACCGGCGTCGTGCGTGGTTATCTGATCGGCCTCGCGCTCATGATCGGGCGTGATGCCCGAAGCAGCCCGCGCGGATGGCGGTGACTGGGCGGGTAAACCTCCTGGTGTGAGTGATTGCACAATCACCGATGGGTGAGGCATGGGCTTCTGATCGGGGGCAGGCTGATTTTCAGTGTTCATAATTCTTCTTCTCCCAAGGTGAAGGTGATGTCTGTGATCCGGGCCTTGGCCAGGGCATTGAGCACATCCATGATGCGCTCATAACGAACCAGGCTCTCCGTTTGCAGGGTGATCAGAACCCTGCCGCCGCAGGCGTCGGCGTCTTTCCGCAGCTTGATGAGATCGGTAGTGAGACGGGGCAGTTTACGGTCTGTCGGTGTATCGAACTCCTCTTCATTCATGGTGACCGATCCGTCTTCAGTGATAGCGATGGTGATATCATCTGGCCACTGGCGATTTTCCGTTATGCCACCGGGCATGGCCGTCCGGATTTCGCGCTCCACTTTGACCGAGCCAGCCATGACCATAAAGAAGAGCATCAGGACGAACACGATGTCGATCATCGGCGCCAATTGGAAACCAAGATGGAAGTCTGAGATTGACTCGCTCCGCCTCATTTATGAAGCCTATCAATTTGAGAGGTCGAAGGCAATACTATTTTCTCCGTGCCTTCATTTTCCTGTTGCCTCATAAGTAATGACACCGGCGGAGGTTTTGGAGGGGAGGAGCAAAAAGGTCGTTGACTCATAAAGGATGACACCGGCAACCAAGCTGATG
>JAYVOH010000182.1:0-11749 GCA_043758025.1 Verrucomicrobiota bacterium | reverse complement strand
CTTTGGCGTCGTCAGCCAGGACATTATTCTCTTTCACGACACCATTAACCAGAACATCCTTTACGGTCGTCTTGGCGCAAAAAAAGAAGAGGTCGTTGACGCTGCAAAAAAGGCTCATGCCCATGACTTCATCAAGGATCAGGAAGAAAAATACGACACCATCATCGGAGATCGCGGCGACAAGCTCTCCGGAGGACAGAAGCAGCGCATCTCCATTGCGCGCGCGATCCTCCGCAATGCACCGATTTTGCTACTCGATGAAGCCACCTCAGCTATGGACAGCGAAGGTGAGAAAATCATTCAGGATGCGATCCATACACTTTCGGAAGGCAAGACCGTCATGGCCATCGCCCACCGTCTCTCCACCATCCTGCAAGCGGATCAGATCGTCGTCATGGACAAGGGCCTGGTGCTCGACATCGGCTCCCATGCCGAACTTCTCGCGCGATGCGAATTGTATCAGCGCCTCTACCAGCTTCAGTTCCATAGTGGAGCCGTTGATCCCGACCATGCCGTCGAGGATGTGAAAATTGATGACGCAGGTGAAGCGCAAGATCCACGCCATAGCAATCAGGACCCACCTGGGCAATGACAACTCTTATCGTTCCTGTCAGTCCCATGACCACCGCCCATAAATCCCGCAAGGCAGACACATATGATCGCGGGAAATTGGCAGGCCGACTTCACCGGTGCTCAGTTTACCACCTTTTTTTGAAAGCAGTCTCGTCATGACATTTCCCAGGGCGGTAGGTGAGAGACCGGTGGTGTAGGTGTTGACGAGGAAGAACAATGGCTGGTCGGACAGGAGTGCGCGGCAATCTTCCAGCAGGGGCCAGAGATGCTCCTCCAGCTTCCACACTTCACCGGATGCGCCGTGGCCGTAGCTGGGGGGATCCATGATGAGCGCATCGTATTTTTTGCCGCGACGGATTTCGCGTTTCACGAAAGCGACGCAGTCGTCCACGATAAAGCGAATGGGGGCGTCCGCGAGTTTGCTGAGGCGCGCATTCTCGCGACACCACTCGACCATCCCTTTCGCAGCATCAACATGGCATACGCTCGCGCCCGCCGCCGCGGCGGCGACAGTTGCGGCACCGGTGTAGCCGAAAAGATTGAGCGCAGACACTTCACGGCCCTGCGCTTTGGCGGCCCGGATTTGTTCGCCGCACCAGTCCCAGTTCACGGCTTGTTCAGGGAAGAGACCGGTGTGCTTGAAACCGGTGGGTGCGATCTTCAATATAAGATCACGGTAGCGGATCGTCCATGAGTCGGGAACTTTTTTGCGGAAATCCCAGCGGCCGCCGCCTTTGCTGCTGCGATGATACCATGCATCCCAATTTTTCCATTCACCCGCGCATGGCCAGATGACCTGAGGGTCGGGGCGCGCGAGAACTACGTCACCCCAGCGCTCAAGCTTCATGCCGTCACCGCTGTCGAGCAGTTCATAATCTTTCCAGTCCTGCGCAATCAGGAGTGCGGGGGAAATGGGGGTGAGGGGAGCGTGGGGCATGCGTGACAAACGAAGCGACTGAGAACGGAAGCCTGCCTCATTTCTCGCGAAGAGGAAATGCTTTTCCTCAAATACCGACCTGTGGAACTGCTGGACCAAAACGCCCAAACTTCCACGCCAGCGACGGCAGCACCAGAAGATTCAAAAATGTTGATGAGAACAAGCCGCCGAGAATGACGATGGCCATCGGGCCTTCGATCTCCCGGCCCGCCTCTCCACTGCCCAGGGCGAGCGGCAGCACGCCCAATGCGGTGACGAGCGCGGTCATGAGGATCGGGAGCAGGCGCTCGCCAGCGCCTCGGGCGACGGTTTCGAGATTCCATGGAGATCCCTCTTGATCGACGAGATGTTCGTAGTGCGAGACGAGCATGATGCTGTTGCGCGTGCTGATTCCGAAGAGCGTGACGAAGCCGACCAGGGAGCCGATGCTCGTCGAACCGCCGCCCGCGAACACGGCGAGCACGCCGCCGATCAGCGCGAAGGGAAGATTGGCGAGAACCAGCGCGACATGATTTGCCCGCCGAAAGACGAGGCTGAGCAGCAGGATGACAACGAGTCCGGCGACGAGCGAATGGAGAAGCAGTTCACGACGCGCTTTGGCTTGTTCTTCAGCGGCTCCACTCCACTCAAGATACACGTCGCCCGGCAGCTTCACATGAGCCTGCACCTTGGCGCGCGCGTCATTGACGAACGATGCGACATCGCGCTTCTCGACGTTGCACGTCACGGTTTGGCGACGACGCGCGCCCTCGTGGTTGATGCTGGGGCGGCCGTTCGTAAGTTCCACGTCTGCGAGTTGGTGCAGCGGCAGGCGCACTCCGTCCCCGTTGATGAGCATCAAATTTCCGACAGCCTCGGGATCACGGCGCGCGGCATCATCGAGGATCACCGCGAGTTCATGGATGCGATTGCCGCGCACCATTTGGGCGACATCGGTTCCTTGAAATGCGGTCTGCACTGTATCCAACACTTCAAGCGGCCGGAAGCCGAATTGCGTGAGGCGCTCGGGCCGCAAATGCACCGCCAGCACGGGTGCGCCGGGTGGTGCCTTGACCTGCACATCGGCATTGCCGGGGGTGGCGGACAATTCAGCGGCGATCTTCTTCGCGGCGATATCGAGCTGGTCGAGATCATCTCCGAAGACATTGATCACCACCATCGAAGTCTCACCCGAAATACTTTCAGCGATACGGTCGCCCAGAAAAGTCATGACCTCGCTTTGAATACCAGGAAATTCTTCCAGCATGTCGCGCAGGAAGGCATGAGTCTCGACCTCCTCCTCCGGTGTGGTGCCGCGTTTCAATTCGATATGAAACTCGCTTTGATTCGGTCCCCAGGTGTCTTCGCCAGCTTCCGCGCGGCCCACCTGCTGCTCGACGGTGGCGATGTGTTTGTTGGCCAGCATCAAGTTCGTAAGTTGTTTGCCTGCACGCAGCGATTCCTCGATCGAAGTGCCGGGTCGGCTTTTCACGCCGACAACGAAGTGGCCTTCACGGAACTGCGGCAGCAGTTCGCCGCCAAAAAAGGGAATCAAGCAACAAGCTCCAGCAACGAGTGCGAGCGCCGCGAACAGAGTGAGACGAGGCCACCGTGCAAAGAGCAGCAGCCAGTCGCGATGCAGCACTTTCAAGCCGCGCACCCAAGCCGGTTCAGCGTGGGCTTTTGACCGGCTGAGAAACACGAGACTCATCGCAGGTGTGACGGTGAGTGCGACGGCGAGCGAAGCCATGATGCTGAGAATGAAGGCCACGCCGAGAGGCCCGAAGAACCGCCCTTGCAAACCAGACATCGTGAGCACCGGCATGAACACGACGGCCACGATGAAAGTGGCATAGACCACGGCGCTCCTTACTTCAATGGAGGCATCGAGAACAACGCGCCAAACTTCGCGCGGCGCGGGCAGCCGGGCGTTCTCGCGCAGGCGGCGCAGGATGTTTTCCACATCGATGATCGCGTCATCAACGACAACTCCAATCGCCACGGCGAAGCCACCGAGGGTCATGGTGTTGAGCGACACGCCGCGCCAGTCAAGAACCAGGATCGCAGCCAGCAGCGAGAGCGGGATGGACACGAAGGAGATGAGCGCGATGCGCAGGTCCATGAGGAATAGCAACAGCACAATGCCCACAAGCGCACCGCCGATGATCAGCGAGTTCCGCACATGACCCAACGCGGTCTCGATGAAAGTGGCGGGCCGGTGCAGGCGATCGTAAAGCGTGATGCCTTTGCTCTTGAGCACCGGGCGCAGTTCATCAAGCGCCTTTTCCAGGCTCTGCGTGACGGACAACGTGTTGGCGAGATACTGGCTCTTCAGCGTAATAAGCACGCCGGGTTTTCCCATGATAAGGGTGTCGCCAAATTTCGGCTCCGCACCGAGCACCACTTTTGCCACATCGCGCAGGCGCACCAAGGGCAAACCTTTGCGCACAACGACCTCGCCCAGTTCTTCCGGCGTGAACATCTGGCCGCTGGTTTGAATGACGATGCGCTGCGATGGGGTGTCGATGAAACCCGCGCCGCGCACACCGGTCGATGCTTTGGCGCATTCAAGAACGTCGGCAATCGTGAGGTCAAACGCGGCGAGCCGCTCGGGCATCACCTGCACTTGCAACTGCTCCACTTCGCCGCCGAAGACGCTCGCAGCGGCCACACCTTGCACTGCGAGCAGGCGAGGCTTGATCGTCCAATCAACAAGCGTGCGCAGGTCGCGGCCCGACATTTTATCGGAGATGAAACCGACCTTGAGCAGATCCATCGTCGATGAGGTGAGCGGGGATAGCGTGGGCGCGTGAACCCCGTCGGGAAGTTGTCGGGCGACGGTGCTTAGCTTCTCCGCGAGCGACTGACGGCCGATGTAAATATCGGTGCCGTCTTTGAAGACGACGGTGACCACGCTCAGTCCCTGGATGCTTTCGGAGCGCACAGACTTCAGTGCGGCGGCACCGTTGACCGCGCTTTCGATGGGTCGGGTGACAAGCACCTCCACCTGCTCCGCTGATAGTCCCGGTGCCTCGGCTTGAATCGTTACCTGCGGCGCGACAAATTCGGGAAACACATCCAGTTCCGCCTGCGATGCGACATAACCACCCCAGCCCAGCAGCACGAGCGCGAGCGCGATGACGATGCCGCGATGACGCAGCGACAACTCAACGATTCTCGAAAGCATGGCCTACTCAGGCGCGCCTCCGCCCTGCGATTTGAGTTCCTCACTTAACAGCGACGACGCGCCGACCACCACGATCACATCATCAGCCGTGAGGCCGCCGCTTTCTGTAATGAACCAGCCCTCATCGCCGTCGAGCGGAGCATCAAGCATGACGGGTTTGCGAACATATTTTTCCTCTTCTTCTTGGGCGTAAACCCAGGTGCGGCCATCGTGGCGCAGAATGGCGGAACACGGCACGGCGTAGCCTGGGCGCGGCTTTTCAGGAAGTTCCATCCAAGCCGAGAGCGCCATGCCAGGGCGGAGCGTGAAGGGCGGCTTGTCCACGCGCAGGATAAAACCCTGGGCCTGCGTCTTCGGATCAGCGGCCATGGCGGGAATCAGTTCCGTCGCGCTGAACGACGTGTCCTCACGCCCCATTACGATGATGCGGGCGCTTTTAGGCGGATCAGCCAGCGCATCGCCTGGCATCAAGTTCACGCGGATGAGGGCCGCGCTGCCGCTGACAAGTTTGTCGATGAATGCGCGCCGTTTCATGGTCTCGCTGTCGAAGATTGATCCCCATTGCATCTGTGCTCCACGGACAAGGCCATCCACTTTGATCTTGTCCGCGAGGAATTGTGCCTTGGATGCTTCCGCGCTTTTCTTGGATGTATCATTGGTGACCATGAGCGCCTGCATGCGTTCGCTTTCAGCCTTGGATGCGGTGAGAGCGGCCTCGGCGGCGGCGAGATCACCATCGAGAACTATGAGCGCGGAGGGATCGAGCACGTTCCCAAATGCCCGACGGCGCGCTGGCAGTTCCATCTTTTGCGGCTGTTCTTTTTCGATGGCAAGTGCGGCTGCTTTTTTCTTTTCCAGCATCACAACGTATTCTGCAGGCTTCGCTTCCTCTGCAGCCGCCGCGTCCACCTTGGCAGCGGGCTTCTCCTGCTGCTTGTGCATGCCGATCCACAAGACGTAGCCGAGACCCGCCAGCACTCCCATGGTGATTAGAAAATGCAGGAGCTTCTTCATGGGGCGAGCGGGGTTTGCGAGGCTTCTTCCAAGGCACCGAGCGCGGCCTGGATTTCCGCGAGTGCATCCACGCGCGAGGCCAGCGTGACGGCCCGCTCCACCTTGGCGCTGAGCAGAGAGCTGCGTTCGCCGGAGCCTCCTTTGACGAGCCGATCTTCAGAGGCAATTTGCAAGGTCTGTTCCCCAAGCAGTGCATCCGTCGTGGAAAGTTTTGTCCGCGCCGCCGCAAGCGTAGCAGTTGCACGGTCATATTCGGCAAGCACTTTAGCCTGCACGGACTCGAACGTGGCGGCGGCCTCCTTTCGCTTCGCTTCGGCTTCGCCAATCGCACCTTGGTTGCGGTTCAAGATGGGCAAGGTGAAACCAATGCCCAGCGTCCACTTGTTCTCACCCGCATCAAGCGAGTAACCAGGATTCAGATGCAGGTCAGGATATTGTTTGGCGATTTCCAGACGCAATGTTTCCTCCGCAGCAGCATAACTAGCAAGGGCTGCCAGAACATCCGCGCGATGGGTCAGTGCTTTTTGTCGCCCAGGGATTGAAGGAGCAGCTGATTCAAACGCCGCGAACGAGAACTGTGCTCCATCAAGCCCGCGAACCGGCATGGCCAGTGCCTCCGCGAGCGCCGCACGAGCCACGGCGGCGAGCTTTGCGCTTTCGGCAGCTTGCAAGCGCATCTGGGCCTGCAGGAGCCGGGCCTGTGAAGTGACGCTGCGCGATTCCGCGCCTGCCTTGATGCGTTCATCAAGCGCGCTGAGCAACTCGGATTGCTGCACGATGGCATCATTCAGCAGCTTGGCCCGTTGTTCCGCGGTATACAGTTCGAGGAATGCCTTGCGCACTGCGGAGCGCACGGTCCATGTGGCGTCGATCACATTCGCGGCGGCGGCGCGGACCTGGGCATGAGCCACATGAAGTCGCTTGCTACGCTTCCCTGCGGTCTCAAAAGTCCAGTCGAAGTCCACGCCATACGTGCCTGCGATCCATTTGGTGAAGGGAGTTACGATTTGCGGCGAGAGTGCAATCGCAGGGTTCGGTCGTTCGCCCGCAGTGCGCACGGCCGCCACGGCAGTCTCATATTTCGCACGCGCCACGGCAATCGCGGGATGATGATTCAACGCTTCCTCGGTGATGCTTTGCAGCGTCCATGTCTTCGCACGCAGATGCCGGGCAGTGAGCCGCGCAGCATTGGTCGCAGCATCGAGCGGATGCGCGGTGAACTGCGTGCAAGCCGTGGCCATGAGCGACCCCACAGCCACCAAAAATAATCGACAGTAACGAGGAGAAGCCACGGGCCGGGTAGATGCCTGTCACTCAGGCTTCTTGGTGCCGTCTTGAAGAAATTCGACTTCGGTTTCTTTGCCTTTTTTATCGTAGGTCACCTCGAACGTCACCTTGTCACCGCGTGTGATGTGCTGCAGTCGTTTGATCGTGGCACCCTTGGCACCAGCTTCAATTGCGGCCTTCACCGCAGCGGGTGCTTGGTCGAGCGGAATGGTGACTTCTTCAGCGTGGATTTGCCCATCTGCTGTTACCGAGAATTCGCGGTTGGGCTTGCCGGTTTCCGTGAGTTCGACTTCATACACGGTTGTCTTGCCGTCCTTCTCGATGTTGACGGCTTCGATTTTGGCGGTGCCGGCGGCCTTTTTTAAAGCCTCGGCGGCAGGTTTCGGAATCCTCGTGAATTTCGCTGCAACCGCTGCGTCATCGGCGCATAGCTTGCTGGTGAGAATGAGCGCGATTGCAATTAATGAGGTAGCGAATATTTTCATAAGGCCGGGTTGAGTTGGTGTTGAACTTGGTCAAACTGGAGCGGTTGCTTCAATGGCTCAAAGCATAGTTCGACAAGCGAAGGCACGTCAAGCAGTGGAGTGAGGTGGGCTTTGAAAAATGTTTCGCGTGTTTCGGGGGTGACAATTCTTAATGGCCGAGATCGTCCAGCGTCTTCTCGATGAGTCATGGAATATAATCATCGAGCTTCTTCTCAACACGGGAAAGCTTTTTGGGCAGGGCGGCAATTTTATCTTGAACCGTCGCAGCCTTTTTACCGAGGCGGTGAATGGCGTTGAGTGCTTCGACAGCGGCAAACCATCCGGTCTGGTGACAGTCGGCTGCTGCGAGCAAAACGGCCAGGGCTTTGTCGAGATCACCGGCGTTGCCATTGGAGCCGAGCACTTCCGCTGCCGCAATGCGCACACTGGGAGAGTCATCGGCCAGCAATCTTATGAGCGCGTTATGCTCGCGAATGTCGGAGCGCAATTGCAATCCAGTCACGGCCCACCAGCGCATCGTGGCATTTGAATGAGTGAGCGCACTGACAAAAAGCGCGGTGTCTTTCTGGCTCCAGTCGGATGCAAGGCGCGCGAGCTTGAGCACTTCTGACAGCGGATAAACTTTGTCACTCTGCATGACATCGCGCGGTGATTTACCAGCGGACAATCTGATGCGTTCGGCTTCAGGGATGAAGCCAAGGTCGCGAATGCGTTCACATTGTTGCAGCTCGGCCTGCCGGAGCTTTTCCAACGCGGGATGCTTCCGTTCGAGCGCAAGATTATGAATTTCCCATGGATCATTTTGCAGATCATAAAGTTCCTCGGTTGGTTTTATCCGCCAGAAGCGCTGCTGGATTTCGTTGAGCTTGCCTGCATCAAAGAGTCGCTTCCAAACCTGTGTCGTCGGCATGAGGAACATGTAGGCGTTGTGCTGGCCGTAGGTCAGATGCGGCATGTATTCGCGGAGATAGACGTAGCGGCCATCCGTGACGCTGCGAGCGAGATCGTAAGTCTCATCCATGCGGCCACGGAATCCGAACATGAACTCCGGCGCTGGCTTGGCGAGCGATCCGGCGAAGGCGCGGCCCTGCATGTAATCGGGAGCTTTGACGCCGATGATGCTGAGCAATGTAGGCGCGAGGTCGATGAAGCCGACCAGTTCATCGTTCTTTGAGCCGACAACATAATTCTTGGGCGCGAGATGCTGCCACTTCGGCGGAAAATAGGTGATAAGCGGCACCTGCAGGCCGGAGTTGTAAGGCCAGCGCTTGCTGCGCGGCATGCCCGCGCCGTGGTCACCGTAGAACATGATAATGGTGTCTTCATCGAGTCCATCGTCATGAAGTTGCTTCAACAGTTCCGCAGCCTCGCCGTCCATCGTCGTGATGTTGTCGTAGTATTGCGCCCAGTCGTGCCGCACTTCCGGCGTGTCCGGCATGTAGGGAGGTAGCGGTGCTTTTGCGGGATCATGCACCAGCTTGTGTCCCGGTTTGCGAATCTGGCTCTCATGCGTGGTCAGGATGTTGAAGATGGCAAAGAAAGGCTGGCCCGGTGTGCGGTTGCGCCAGTGAGCCTTTGCGGAGGTGTCATTCCACACGCCGTCGGGCTTGAGCAGGTTGTAGTCTTCCTTCGTGTGATTGCTGCAATAGTAACCTGATTCACGCAGGAACTGCGGATACATGCTGCTGACGATCGTGGTGCGTGCAGCCGCGCAGACCGGGCCGTTCGACCACGCATGCGTGAAGATCATGCCGCGCTTTGCCAGCGCATCGAGGTTCGGGGTCACGGAGTAGGTATCACCATAGCAGCCAAGGTGCGGATTGATGTCCTCACAGGTGATCCAGAGGATGTTGGGGTTGTCGGCTGCGGAAATGTTGATGCAAAAAAACGCGAGGAAAATGAGTGAGGTGTTAAATTTCATGGCAGAACGTGGGCCAGTGAACGTGGCCGCCCCGTCGAGCTTGCGAGAATAATATAATGAGTCTCGCGCAATTGGGCGCCACCTTACCAAGGAGTCGGGACATTCTTGTCCCGTCCGGGAGACGGCACAAAAGTGTGCCGTCTCCTTTTAATGCAAATGCACAAGGCTTTATAATAACGAGCTGTGCCACTTCACATGCATCTTGCCAAAAGACGTTTCTCCGCAAAGTTCTCGACTCACTACGCTAAAAAAATCTCAATGCCTGAACAGAAAATCATCCGGGTGAAACTCTCAGACCTCTTCCAAATGGAAGGACTGCCGCAGTCTGAGAAAGCGCCTGATGTGACAGAGATCACCCGCTTGGCCCTAAAACAATACGGCTTTCTCCCGCAACCGCTTATGATCACCATCGAGGGCGATGAAGTCGTCTTGCAGTTTCCCGAAGAATCGGGTGCGGCCCAGACCGAAGCCGCACGACTTGCGGAAAAAGCGGCGAAGCGGGCCGCGCAGGGTAACTACGGCAAGGCCATCGACATCTTCAAACGCGTTCTGGAATTGCAACCGTCACTCCACAGCGAACGCCGCGACCTCGCCATGGCCTATGTTGAAACAGGCGACGTGGAGAATGCGACCAATCACCTCATCGAAGTTTTGCGGCTCGATCCCAAGGACGCATGGAGTTGGGTCGTTCTCGCCAATCTTTACATCCGTGAGAAGTCCGATCCTGATACTGGAGATCAAGCCGGACGATTCATTGGCCTTGAACAGTCTGGCAGCCGTGTGTCACCGGCGTGGAAAATCGGACGAGGCCATCGCGCTCTTTGAGCGGGCGATTCAATCCCGCCCCGGGTTCCCCAACCCTTATCATGGGGAAGCCCTCGTTCATGCCTCGAGGGGCGAACCCGCCAAAGCCCTGGAAGCGATCGGGCGTCTATTTTCCCAGGCGAAGGAACAGGATGCACGCTCGCAGCAGGTCTATGAGGCTGCACGGGAACTTTTCTTGAAACTTCAGACCAGCCTCGCCAAGGAGAACCACTCTGAAGCCTTCAAGTGCGTGCAGAATTATAAAGCCGAGATGGAAGTGCTTTCGGGTTACCCGGTGCGGATCGAGGAAGCCGAAATGGAAGACAATCTCGGCGCGCGCATCCAGATGGCCTGGAAGCATGGACGCGATCATCATCTGCTCACCACCGGGCGGGGCTATGCTCCGGAGTTGCTCAGTCATCTCGAAGCGCACGAACTGACGCATCTCAAGATGGAATCCGAAGCGCGGAAGGTTGGGAAAAATCAGTTCTTCACCACCACGGCCCGGACTCATGAGATAGCGGCCCGGGCAGTGCTCCCGGAAATGCAGCAATGGCGGAAGGAGGGCCATTCTGATGATGCCATTGTGAGAGTGACAGCTTCGCTGATTAAAGGCCTCTGCGGGATCTTGTTCAACTGCCCCTTGGACATGCTCATCGAACGCCATCTCTACCAAAGCTTTCCAGTGCTCCGTCCGTCGCAATTTCTGTCCGTCCGCGTTATGGCGATGGAGGCATGGGAGGCCAGCAATCATCCTGAAGTCCGACGCCTCACGTCTCGAATAATCCTTCGGGCAAGTTACGCGCTGAATGGAGCCTATGGCCTGTTCCTCGATGACTTGTTCCACGGCGCATCCTCCTTCGCCGCCCCCTACACGAAGTTTGACTCCATCGGCCTTTCCCATCGGCTCTACCAACACTGGCAGGAGCACTCGCAAGATTGCGTCGGGGGCGGGGAGAATCGTCTCGTCGATGACTTCGCCGATATGGTCGGCATCCGCGACTGGTATGAATGGAAGCCTGACCCCGGCCAGCATGAGATAGTTGCTGCGCCAGTTTGGGAGGGCGTGACGAATCCCACGCTTCTCGATCAAAAGCATCCCGCAGCTGTTCTGCATCTGTTCGGCGCCTTGCAGCGCTATGATAAACTTTCTGCGGAAAGCATCCGCGAGATCGCGTTCGAGATCGCAATGTTCGGACAGGGTGGTCTGGACTATGCCAACCCGGAGTCGAAATACACGCTGCGCACCCTGCCCGGCGAGCGCTTCACCGGTCTTCAGCTCATGTGCTTGATGCACGCGGGTTTCCAGCGCATCGCGCCCGAAATGGAATCGGGGACTGATCTGCATGAGCCGTTTCTCAAGGCTTTGGAGCTACACCAGAAACTGGAGGGCAAGGACTGAGCATGGCCAGGTATGACCACCTCACAAAGGATGAACTGGCCCGTCTGCTGGAGGCGCGCGACCGGCGGGATGCCACACGCTTCGGCCTCGTCTGGGAGGCTAATGAGATCGAGCTGGACAAGGCCATCAACGCCGACTTCGTGGCGCTCGATTTCATCCC
>JAYVOH010000181.1:0-11755 GCA_043758025.1 Verrucomicrobiota bacterium | reverse complement strand
ATCGGCGCGGGCACCCTCGGCATCGGGCGCGCACCGGGTTGGAAGCCCAGCGCGGACGGCTGCTGCGTCGCGTTGGAAGTTGAAAACTTCGACGCCATGATCGCGCAACTGAAAGCCGCTTCCGTCCCTTTCAAGATGGAGCCTTTTGAAACGCCCGTCTGCCACATGGCGATGGTCCACGAACCCGACGGCAGCGTGCTCATCATCCACAAGCGCAAGCCCGGCCACCACTGATCGTCCGCCTTCCGCCTTCCGACTTCCGCCTTTCCCATGATCCTCGTCACCCCACAAACCCGCATCCTCGTCCAGGGCATCACCGGCGACTTCGGCTCGCGCCACGCGCGGCTCTCACTCGACTACGGCACGCAGCTCGTCGCCGGGGTCACGCCGGGCAAGGGCGGGCAGGTCTTTGAACACGGCGCGCATCGTGTCCCGATCTTCGACACCGTGGCCGAAGCCGCGCGCGCCACCGGCGCGACGGTCAGCACCATTTTCGTCCCGCCGCCTTTCGCCGCCGACGCCATCATGGAGTGCGTGGATGCCGGGCTCGCGCTCGCCGTTGCCATCACCGAAGGCATCCCGGTCAATGACATGGTGCGCGTGAAATACGCCATGCAGTGGAAGAGCACGCGGCTCATCGGCCCGAACTGCCCCGGCGTCGTCACGCCCGGCACCGGCCCTCAATCGCACGGCGGTTGCCGTTTCGGCATCGCCCCCGGCTACATTCACAAACGCGGCAACGTCGGCGTCGTCTCGCGCAGCGGCACTTTGACCTACGAAGCCGTCTGGCAGCTCACCACGCGCGGCTACGGCCAGAGCACCTGCGTCGGCATCGGTGGCGATCCCGTGAACGGCACCAACCACCTCGACGTGCTCATGATGTTTAATGAAGACCCCGAGACCGAGGCCATCATCATGATCGGTGAGATCGGCGGCAACGCTGAAACCGAAGCCGCGCTCTGGGCGAAGGATAATTGCAAAAAACCCATCGCCGGATTCATCGCCGGAGCCACCGCTCCTCCCGGACGCCGCATGGGGCACGCTGGTGCCATCGTCGGCGGAGCAGATGATACCGCGCAGGCCAAGAAAAAAATCCTCGCTGAATGCGGCATCGCTGTTTCCGAGACGCCTTCAGACATGGCCGCTACGCTGCTCAAGCACTGGGGGAAGGCGTAAGCGCCTTCAGTTCCGTTTCGATTTTCTTAGTGCAATTTCAATCAAATTTGATGCACCGAGCGAGATTAAAATTGATTTGGTGCTGCCAAATTCGGATCACAGTCCACCCGTGTCTGCGGAGCTTTTGAAAGTTGCGTTGATCGCGGGCGAGGTTCGCCCAGAGTTTGTCGCGCCATAACGCGGAAAGCTTGTGTTTCTATGCTGGCAATCGTCAGCCATGCCAGAAGTCACCATCAATGAAGACTTTCAACTTCTTTCCAATGAAAACGATGTCAGGGCTGCCAGGCAATGTCCGCACTTTGCATCGTAATTTCAGGCCACGGTTGCGAAACTCTTCCTGAAACAGTTTCTACAGTGATCCATTCTTGAGTTTCATGCACTTCATCGTGCGAGATTGGCTGGTGTGGGGTGGTCAGGCACTGATCGAGACCTGATTCGTAGCCCGTCGATAATTCACCCGAGAAGCGACTTCACGCGTCCCTTGATGTTCTCTCGAACTGCCGTGAGCCGCTTCTTGGCTTCATTGGTAAGTAATGCGGTATGAGCCATCGCATCTCGCATCGGCTTGAATTCATCAGCATCCCGAATCAAGCGGGCATCCTTCTTGGTCTTATCGCCAGCGTCGACTAAGTGTGCCAAGTCGTTCATTGCCAAGTAGCTCAGGTCGTCAGCCTTCTTGCGTATAGAGATGCTGATGTTCCCTCGATTCTTACTCTCCTGCTCTTTTTTCTTCCACTCGGCCACGACTTTTTGAGCTTCTGGCGACAGGGCGATGCGTTTTTCAGTAATGTATTTCCGCACCAGATTCTCAGAGATGAAGCATTCAGCGTAAGACTCGAAATTGAACGAAGCGTCCTCGCCGAGTTGTTCAACCCATTCGTCAACCTTATCGGTAGCCTTCGTTCGCTTTGCTGGCTCGTAGTCCTTTGCGACGGCATGGTAGAGGCCGATTGACGCACGCTTCGTCTTTGGAACGGACTCGTTCTCAGAGTCACCGTCCTCCCCGCGCTTGAGGCGCAAGCTGTCCCATTCATCGACAATCTTAAGCACCGTCTTTCTGAGCGAATCCAAAAACGCTTGGAATTTGGGATCGTCAGCCACTATTCCCTCGCGGCTACTAGTGAAGCGGTCGGTCTTATCGTCCAAGCCGTCGAAATGAATCTGACCATAAAGATAGCTCTGTGGAATCTGTGCTGTGGGAATGTGCTTCAAAATGTCACGTTCCCGCAGGCGTCCATTGACGAACAAATCCACGCCGGCCCGCTCATCCGTGCTCATGATCTTCAGATCACGCGGCTTTTCGACCGATGCTACGAACCCAGTGATTCCTGCCTGCTTCAAGTGCTTGCGCTGGTGGCCTCGTGGGTTCTTCGCGAACGCCTTTTCAAGCGCCTGCACATATGGGTCTTGGTAGTCACCGAAAATCCAAAGGAACTCAGTCTTGTCGGCAAGGTCTTGGAGGTGCTTGTGCGTAATGCGCTCACCATTGAGGAAAATCTTGAAAGAGGGATCCAGTAGCGAGAAGCGGAAGTAGAGGGCGATAATTTTGCTGAGGAACTCGAAACTGCGTTTCACGCCGTCTTTGAGGTTCTCGAAGCGAATTATCGTTCCGTGCCGATGGACCTCGGTGTGCTTGCCGAACGCCGAAATGTCAGCGGCTCCAAGCGGATACTGCTGCGGCGTTAAATCGTCGGTAATCGCTGAATCCAACTGGCGATTGTCGATAGTTCCTCCGACATATGCGCTTCCCTTCACCTTTGAAATGACAATTACTCGCTCGGCACACGAGAGCAGCGCCAACTTCCCGATGCCTTTGCGCCCAATGAATGGCCTGTCTTTCGCTGAGCGACTGCTACCATCTTTCCGTTTCGAGTATCCGATCTTGAGGAACTTGTTCTGGAAATCTTCAGCGGTCATCCCAACACCGTCGTCCTTTATCGAGAAGCTGTTCTTATCGGTATCAAGTTGGATCCAGACGCTCTGGGCATCAGCATCCCATGCATTGGAAACTGCTTCTCCAAGCACCGTTGCGAAGCTGCGATAGAGATTCCTGCCTAAGTGATTCAGGACACTGAGCGAGATTTCAAAGGTGAATGATTTATTGGTGCGCATGGTCACTTATGTGTTTCCTAATGGTGTTGCCAACTATTTCTCCCAAACGCACCGGCACCGCGTTGCCGATGAGTCTCCCGATGGTCTTAAAGCTATAGGCGCTGCCTTTCTTCATGAATTGGTATCTCTCCGGGAACGACTGGAGAATCGCACCTTCGCGGAGTGAAATAGCGCGGTCCTGCTCAGGGTGGCCGAAACGTCCGTTGCCGAAACCGAAGAATTGCGTCGTGATCGTGGGCGATGGTTTATCCCACTCCATGCGGCTGTAAACGCTGGAATAGGTCTTGCCGGTTTTCTTCTTGTGGCAGTCTGCAACAAGACCACGAGGCCAGTCGCGCCATGTGCCGCCGGGTTTCGAGTGGCGGATACGCTTGAGATTGAGCGGCGACAGTTCGCTGGTGCAGTGAAGCGGATCGGTGGCGCATTCCTCTCCAGCTTCAAGCGCGGGCAAGTCGCGCAGCACGTCGGCGACTTTACGATATTCTTCGGGCTTGTGCGTGGGCTTGATCAGTTCGATGGGGCCGAGCCTCGATGCAACGATGACGACGCGCCTGCGATGCTGCGGAATACCGTAGTCGGGGCAATACACGACGCGCTTCTTTTCATCCTCTGTGAAATGATAGCCGCAGTCCGAGAGAGTGCCGAGGAAGTCGTCGAAGATATCGTGCCGCTGGAGTTCGGGCACATTCTCCATGCTGACGATGTCGGGTTTCAATTCCTCGACGAGGCGCGCAAATTCATTCAGCAGCCCCCACTTCGGGTCGTCGTCGTTGTCGAGTCCTTGCGTGTATTTCGAAAAAGTTTGGCAGGGTGCGCAACCCACGAGGATACGTGTATGACCTTTGGGGTAGTAGGCGGCGAGCTTTTCACCGGTGAGGTCGGCGACGCTTTCCTTGTGGAACTTCACGCCTTTGTTATTGTGCTCGTAGGCGAACTCGCACGCCGCATCAATGTCGTAGCCAGCCGCGACGGAGATTCCCGCATCAAGCAATCCGCGAGTCAGCCCTCCAGCGCCGCAGAAGAGGTCAACTGCGGTGGCGTTGATTGTCGGTGTGATGGCCCTCTTGCGGGAGGTGACGCGCTTCATTCGTGTGCAAGTTGGATTGTCCATTGGAAAGTTCAAGCGTTCTCTCGTTTTCCGCGAAGGGCTGGAACCAGTCCTTCTCAGGGCAGGCGAGCAGCCAGTCCACAAGTCCATCGTTGTCAGCAATGGGCTGCCGTTTCAAAAGATTCTCGCCAGCATTGAGGCGCTAAATGTCAAACCGCTGTCCGCTGTGGATGCAGTCGCGTTGACGCAAGTCCGCAGGCATGACGATATGGCCTTTGCTGGATAAAACGGTGTTAATGGGTGTAAAATGGTTTCTTACACATGGAAAATCAACGGATGAAACTTGGGGCGTGAACACCGAACAGTTTTAAACCGCTCCACCACCCTTGGATTTGGCCGGGGCTTGCACGGATTCGTGGAAGACGGCTCCGGCGTAGTCGCGGTTGAGCTTGGCAATCCAGCGAACACTTACGCCTTTGGGACAGGCGGCTTCGCATTCGTATTGATTGGTGCAGTTGCCGAACCCGGCTTCGTCCATGGTCTTGACCATGCCGAGCACGCGGCTGTGTTTTTCCGGCTGGCCTTGGGGCAGGGTGTTGAGCTGGCCGGCTTTGGCTGCGACAAAAAGCATGGCGCTGGCGTTCTTGCATGCGGCGACACACGCTCCGCAGCCGATGCACTCGGCGGCGTCCATCGCGGAGTCGGCATCTTCTTTTGAAATTGGCAGTGCATTGGCATCCTGTGCGGAGCCGGTGCGGACACTGATGAAGCCACCTGCGCGCATGATGCGATCAAAGGAACTGCGATCCACGGCAAGATCTTTGATAACTGGGAAGGCTTTGGCGCGGAAGGGTTCGATCCAGATGGTATCGCCGTCCTTGAACATGCGCATGTGAAGCTGGCAGGCGGTGGTGCCACGGCGTGGTCCGTGCGGGACGCCGTTGATGACGAGCGAGCAGGTGCCGCAGATGCCTTCGCGACAGTCGTGATCGAAGGCGACGGGATCGCCGCCGGAGTCAATGATGCGCTGGTTCACGATGTCTAGCATCTCCAGGAACGAGGCGGATTCCGGGATGTCGCTGGCTTTGACATCTTGGAATGTGCCTTTGGCGTTGGTGCTCGATTGACGCCAGATTTTCAGGGTGAGGTTGAGGGGGCGGGCCATGGGGAAAAAAGTTGAAGGGTTGAAATGTTGATGGGTTGAAGAGTGGAGGATGTAGTCAGGGGCGGATGATTAAACATTTAAACCTTTCAACTCTTCAACGGCTGCTCCGCAGCCTCAGACATAGCTTCTGACGGCGAGATGAACTTCCTCGTATTGCAGAGTTTCTTTATGCAGGGTGGGCTTGGCGGTGTCGCCAGTGAATTCCCAAGCGGCGACGTAGGAGAAATTCGCGTCATCGCGCTTGGCTTCTCCGGCCTGACCGCGTTTCGCGGCTTCGTCTTCCTTGGTGTATTGATACTCCGTGCGGAAATGTCCGCCGCAGCTTTCTTCACGCTGCAGGGCGTCGATGCACATCAGTTCCGCGAACTCCAGGAAGTCGGCGACGCGGCCAGCTTTTTCGAGTTCCTGATTGAACTCCGTGCCCGTTCCAGTGACATGGACATTGCTCCAGAATTCCTCGCGCAGCGCGGGGATGCGTTGCAATGCTTTCTGCAAGCCCTCGCGATTGCGCGCCATGCCGCATTGATCCCAGACCAGCAGGCCGAGCTCGCGGTGGAAGCTATCAACGGTGCGCTTGCCCTTGATGTTGAGAAGTCGTTGGGTGCGGTTGGTGACATCGCTTTCTGCGTCGGCAAAAGCGGGATGATTGGTCCCGACTGCGCCCGGCTTCTGAGTCGCGAGATAGTTCGCGATTGTAGATGGAATAACAAAGTATCCATCCGCAAGCCCCTGCATCAGCGCACTGGCACCGAGACGGTTCGCGCCGTGGTCGGAGAAGTTTGCTTCGCCGAGAACGTGAAGGCCGGGGAGATTGCTCATCAGATTGTAATCGACCCAAAGGCCGCCCATCGTGTAGTGAACGGCGGGATAGATGCGCATGGGCTGCTCATAGGCGTTCTCGCCGGTGATGCATTCATACATGTCGAAAAGGTTGCCGTATTTTTCGGCGACGACCGCCTTGCCGAGCTTGCGCAGTTCGGCTTCGGACAAATTTTTGCCGCCCGCCTGGTCGCGACCGTAGCGCAGGATGGCATCAGCAAAGTCGAGATAGACACCGAGACCACTGGGGCCGACTCCGCGCCCTTCGTCACAAGCTTCCTTCGCGGAACGGCTGGAAATATCGCGCGGGGCGAGATTGCCGTAGCTGGGATATTTTCGTTCGAGATAGTAATCGCGATCTTCTTCCGCGATTTGCTGAGGCGGCTTCTGGCAGTCTTCTTTTTTCTTCGGCACCCAGACACGACCATCGTTGCGGAGGGATTCGGACATGAGCGTCAGCTTGCTCTGATAATCGCCGCTGACGGGAATGCAGGTGGGGTGGATTTGTGTGTAACAAGGATTGGCCATGAACGCGCCCTTGCGATGCGCGCGCCAGATGGCGGTGGTGTTGCAGCCCTTGGCGCTGGTAGAAAGGTAGAAGACATTGCTGTAACCGCCGGTGCAGAGCAGCACGGTATCGCCCGCGTGACTGGAGACCTTTCCAGTGACCAGATCTCGCACCACGATGCCCTTGGCGTGTCCATCAACCAGGACGAGTTCCAGCATTTCCGTGCGGCTGAACATCTCCACGTTGCCGCGCGCGATTTCTTTGTTCAAAGCGGAATACGCGCCGAGTAAAAGCTGCTGCCCGGTCTGGCCGCGCGCGTAAAAGGTGCGGCTGACCTGCGCGCCGCCAAAGGAGCGGTTCGCGAGGAGCCCGCCATACTCGCGGGCGAGCGGCACTCCCTGAGCCACGCATTGATCGATGATTCCCGCGCTGACTTCGGCGAGACGATAGACATTGCCTTCACGCGCGCGGAAGTCGCCGCCCTTGATCGTGTCGTAAAACAGACGATGCACCGAGTCACCGTCGTTCTGATAGTTCTTCGCGGCGTTGATGCCGCCTTGGGCCGCGATGCTGTGGGCGCGACGGGGCGAGTCTTGGAAGCAGAAGCACTTCACCTTGTATCCCATCTCGGAAAGTGAGGCGGCAGCGGAGGCACCGGCGAGACCGCTGCCCACGATGATCACGGTGTATTTGCGCTTATTGGCGGGATTGATGAGCTTGGATTCCTGCTTGTGCTTCGACCACTTTTGCGACAGCGGGCCGGACGGGATTTTGGCATCGAGTGACATGGCTTTGAGAAAGGTGGAGTCGGACTATTTTATAACGTGGAGGAGGACCGCGAGTGGGATGGAGCAATTACCGATGAGAATGACAGCGGCGAAAATCTGGCCGAGTGTCTTATACAAAGGCAGAGTGCGCTCCGTGGCGATGCCGAGGGTTTGGAAAATACTGCTGACGCCGTGGCTGAGATGCGAACAGAGCAAGATCATCGCGATGATGTAAAAGATCGACGCTGGCAGCCAGGAGAATCCAGCGACGACCATCTTATAAACGTCATGGACTTTCTCGCCATGCAGCATGGTCATGTAAGTTCCGTAATCGTTGCCTGCGTGAACGGTGAAGTGGAGCAGATGGTAGATGATGAAGGCCAGGATCGTCAGTCCGCTGAGGATCATGATGCGGGAGGACTTGCTGGCCTGGATGGTCGCGGGATATCCGTAACGCGACTTGCGCGCGGCTCGGTTTTCCGCCGTAAGTTTGATAGTCAGCACAATGTGAATCACGACTGCGGCGAGCAATCCGGCACGCGCGACCCAGACGCCCATGCCGTGGCCCACTGTTTGAAGAAAGTGCCCGTATTCATTGATCATATCCGGCCCCACAAAGATGAGGAGATTGCCGATCATGTGGCCGAGGACGAACACTACCAGCACCGCTCCGGTGATGGCCACCAGGAGTTTCTTGCCGATGGAGGAATTTAGAAATGCTGCGGATGACTTCAACAATGCGATCATAAGTGATTTTGCTTATGTTTACGATACGAGCGCAAAAGGCAAGGGGAGGCACGCGAAATCTTATTACTGCGGGGTTCTTGCTTCGTTAGGAGTTTGGGGCAATGAAGAGGCATGCTTCGCCGCCTGCCCCTATTTTGCGCCCTTGTCCTCACATCTTGTGATTCGGGAAGCCCCGGCGCACTATCGCTCAGTGAATTCGAGGGGCCGGAGGGTGAGGCGGTCGTGCGCCATCTCATCGCGCACCAGCCGGTGATCGAGCCAGAGGTGCCAAAAAATTTCTGCGTCGTGGCCGGGCCGAAACTTCACAGCACCAGCATGGAATTCGTCGGACGCATGAGCGACCTCAAGGTTCGATTCGTCAGCGGCGACGTGCTGACCATGCGTGACCCGGATAAAACCATCATCAATCCTAGCAACGGACTCCCGCCGGTCATACTCCAGATCATGGAGATCAAACGCGCGGGCGATGACGGATTCGACGTGATCGCCGGCTGGGCCTGGAAAAAAACATTCGAGCGCCGGCGCTACAAGCTGGTGAAAAAGGGTGGCAGCTACGAAGTCGTCGAGGGCGAGCGTATTGAAGGGAATTTTGTTCCCGCGTCCCCGTGAGATCAATCTTCTACTGAATACTTGTCGCTGCTGCTTCAAATAAATAACTCCCGTCCACGACGCGCACGGCGGGTGTCACATGCGTCTCTTCAAACAGCGCGAAGCCTTCTTGCAGGTTTTCCCAGAACGGTAGCCACTCGCTCGCCACAGCCTTGCGCATCCGATCCTCTGTCATGCGGAATGGGAAGACATGCACAGCAAAAGTTGGCTGACCTTTCTGCAAAGCGGCCTCGACGATGAGATAGATTTCCTCCACGACTGGATCGGTCATGGCAAAGCAGCCGACCGAGGCGTTTCCGCCATGAACCATGATCCAGCTTCCCGTGTGGTTGTTGAGGGCGTCGAAGGCATTGGGATAGCCGATGTCGAATGACAAATGGAACGCACTGTTCGGGTTCAATGCTTGGGATGCCACTTCATAAAAGCCCTCGGGCGCCTGTCCGTCGCCCTCCCCGAGCTTTGGCCCGAGCTTGCCGGACATTGCCGAGATGTGGTAAGTTTTCCATAGTTGAAACCGTCCAGAGTTATTCGAGCGCAGCCACAATTCCAGTTCCCGCGTTTCCTTGAAGATACGGATGAAGGCAGCATCGCCCAAAGCGAAACCTTTCGCGAGGAGTTGCTTCTTCAAGTTTGGTGCCACACGCCTGCGCACTTCATCAACGCGGCTTGTTGCGGCGTTTCGTCGCATCCACCAGAAGACTATGCCGCCAATCAGCAAACCGATGCTGACCGCCCGAGTGATGCGCCAGAGCCATTTCATGTCCGCATCTTAGCATGGATTCAATCCCGTGGCCGTGGAGTTGTAAAGTCCCGCTGTCCGCTGACTGGTGGAAAGCCTTTGCCCATGTTTGCGAATCTGCAATGATGTTCAAGTGCATATTCATTTTCTACCCACAAGCAAGGAGGAGAGGTTACGGACGCTCCAGAGACTCGCTCGCAAGAAGCGCACCGACTGGACATGCCCTAAAACTGCCAAGATCGGCGAGGTGGTTTTCTTTGCCCTTAGTGGCACAGGAATAGTAGCCAGCGGGATTGTGGCTAGCGAAACTGACAAGGTTAAAACGGGACAATGGAAGGGGAAATACTGGGCTTGGATTCGCTCCGTTTCGATGCTCGCGACCCCGGTTCCGCTTGCGTCATTAATCGCTCGTTTTCCCAGCTGGGGTTGGCCAACCTATCCGCGTCCCTATTGCAGCGTGGAATCACCACTCTCGGAGTCGATACGCGACTACATTGCAATTTATCAGGCCGGTCTCGTTGACGATCCTCTGCCGGACGAACTGTATAGTGAGGGGCGTCCGAAGACCACGATGAGAACTGATTATGAGCGAAGCCTTCCTGCACGACGCGCTTGTCTTGAGAAATGGGGCTATGGCTGTCTCACTTGTGGCAGAGACTTCGGCCTTTACTATGGAGAGCGATTTGTTCAGTATATTCACGTCCATCACCTTCAGCCCATGGCGACCCGCAAGGCCAGTTATGTTATTAATGGGGCACGCGATTTACGCCCGCTCTGTCCCAATTGTCACGCCGTGGCTCATAGAAATGACCCACCTTTCTCAATTTCCCAAATCAAGAAATTTATCTCGGAAGCGGAACGGGCCAAGCATTTATAAGGCAATCAATGAGGATTCAATCACGGGTTGGGCCGTATTGACCACACCACTAGCGGCATCGAAGTCGATGTGGACATTGCCCTCCGCGCCGTGGGTCTTGAAAATGTCGGTGCACTCCGGCGTTGAACTTGAAATTGCCGAATCTCTGGGAGCGCCGCCGTTCCCGGCGGCTGCATGTGGATCGAAGTCAATGGACGTTCGTGCAGCCGCCGAGGTCGGCGGCGCTCCCAGAAGATGGCTTTCACGCAAAAGGCAGTGAAGGCGCCCGTCTCCGCCACCGCGCGCTGCTGAGCGGCCATGCCTCCGCAATATGAACGAGTCCCGATTTTACCGGATTGTTCTCAATATATCGCAGCACGTTTTCATAATGTTCACCATCGCGGATGAAGCGATCAAAATACTCGCGCTGCCAGAACTCGCCCTTGCGCCCCAGGAGCTTGGTCGCTTCGTGTGCGGAGTATCCTTTCCATGAATGAAGCAACTTGCCGAGATCCCATCCAGCCATTGTTTCGATGAGCACATGAACATGATTCGGCATCACACACCAGGCGAGAAGGTTGTAACGCTGCGAGTCGAAGAAGAGCATCGCGTTCTCCACGAGCGAGCCGATACGCAGATCACGCAACCAGCAGGAGCCGTGGCCGGCATCGAGGTATTTCTCAATCCACGCGCGGAGTTTTTGTTTTCGCTCTTCCTCAGGGAAATTGACGAGTTCGCGCTCCCATTGTTTAAGTTTTGATTGAGGGAGAGAATCGTGAAGGCGGAAAGCAATGGCTTGGATAAGGCCGGGTTGCCCGACGTGCGGGAGGTAACCGCGCGAGTGCCAGCGAGGTTCGCCGGGAGCACTGGCGACCTGGCTTGCTGCATGGGGATCGGAGTCAGGGGACGTTCGTGCAGCCGCCGGGGTCGGCGGCACTCCTGGGGGATCGCTTGCGGTGGGCATCTGTTTTCAAGCCAATGCCTGCCCGACACCTGCCGCGAGATCAGTCATGGCCTGCTTCATGTTTTGGGGACCAAAGAATGAAGTGCCGCAGACGAAGAGATTCGCGCCGTGCTGGCGGGCGATTGGCGCGGTATTCGCGTAGATGCCGCCGTCCACTTCCAGATGGTATTTTAAGTTGTGAGCGTCGCGCCAGTCGCGGGCTTCTGCGAGTTTGGGCATGGTTTCTGTTTCCATGAAGGGCTGGC
>JAYVOH010000180.1:0-11786 GCA_043758025.1 Verrucomicrobiota bacterium | reverse complement strand
TCGCTTTCTCTTATCAAATGCCTGTCAACCAGACCGCTGAAATCTTAACGATTTAACGGAAAGAAAAATTCCCCCTAGGTTTTTCTTGCCACTATTTCGGGGATACGTGACAGCGACAGCCAAGGTTACAATCTTGTCACAAACACTGGTTTGCTCATCCTGACAAAATTGTCACCGTCAGGGATTCACTAAACTCTATGTCAGACAAATCCATGGTTCTCATCGCCGACGACGAAGACGACGTGCGTGAACTCGTCGGGATGAACCTGCGCCGCGCTGGTTATTCCACGGAAGAAGCCGCCGACGGACTCACGGCCTTGCGCATGGTGCGCAACCGCAAGCCGGACGCCATCGTGCTGGATGTGATGATGCCGGGGCGCGACGGGATGTTTGTCTGCCAGGAATTGCGCAAAGACGAAACGCTGCGCAGCATCCCGATCATCATGCTCACTGCCAAGGGCATGGCTGAAGACCGCATCGCCGGTTTGCAGGTGGGTGCCGACGATTACATCTCGAAGCCCTTTAGCCCCAAGGAACTTGTGCTGCGAGTTCAGTCCATCCTCCGGCGTTCCGTGAAAACGATGGACAGCTCCGAGCTTCGGGTCGGCCCGTGCGTGTTTGATCTTGCCAAAATCAAACTCACCCTGAACGGCACCGAGATGGATCTCACGGTGCTGGAATTCAAGCTGATGCACTTGCTCGCAGCCCACAAGGGTGAGGTCATTGATCGCGAGGCCATCCTCCGCGAAGTCTGGGGCTACACGGGAGGTGTCCGCACCCGCACCCTGGACACCCATGTGAAGCGACTTCGAGAAAAGCTTGGTGAGTATGCCAGCCTCATCCATACCTCGCGTGGAGCTGGGTATCGTTTCAATGATTAATCAAAATCAAATGATGAAGGACTGACAATCCAGGCGTCCAGACTTATCATCTCCCATGACCATTTTTTTGATCGCCAGCATGCTTGCGACTGCGGGCTTTGCCCATGCCTGGTGGCGCCAGCGCGGCGAGATGCGGGCCGTCAGTGTAGAGATTCAGCAGCAAAAAATCAAAGATGCTGAATTTCTCCGGCGCATCCAGCGGCGCGCGGAACTTCTCCACCGTCTGGTGGATGGCATCGATGACGGCCTGTTCATCATTGACGGCGACATGCGAATGATCTTCGTCAATCTCGGCGCGCAGTATTTTTTCCCGCCCGTGACAGAGCCTGTGGGGCGCAGGCTCATGGAATGCGTGCCCAACCGGCGCATCATTGAAATCGTCGAACGCTCTTTCACCAGCGGTCAGCGGGTTTCCGAGGAAGTTCAGGTCTCTCATGTGGCCGATGACAGCCGCGCGGAAGATCGTATCTACCAAGTTCTTGCCGTCCCTCTGCAAAGCGAGGCCATTCATGCCGCAGAAGGCGAGATGCTGCTCATCCTCCGTGATGAAACGGGCAAGCACACACTCGAGAAGATCAGGAAGGACTTTGTCGCCAATGCCTCACATGAACTGCGCACGCCGCTCTCCATCATCATCGGTTATCTGGAAAACTTGATGGAAGGTGATCTGACGCAGGCAGATGAAATCAATCGCGCATTTACCGTGATGAAAAAACACGGCGACCGCCTCGCGCACATTGTGGAAGACCTTCTCGTCATCAGCCGCATGGAATCGGGACAGGATGCCGCGCTGCGAATAAATGAATTTGATCTACAGGACTGTGCGAAGGATGTCATCCAGCGCCTCAGTCCTGTGATAGCCGCGAAGTCTGCCCGCGTGAATATCGTCGTGGAATCGGACGCTGACACCAGACTTCACGGCGATCGCTTTTATTGGGATCAGGTTTTATTTAACCTCGTGCAGAACGCGCTCAAGGAAAATCAGGCTCAGGGGCTTCGTGTGGACGTGGCGCTGAAGCAAGACAACGGCTCCTTGCAGGTCGAGATTCGCGACAACGGCGTGGGCATCCCGCAAGCGGATTTGCCATTTGTCTTCAAGCGATTCTATCGCGTCATGCGCCCCGAAGGTCGCGAGGTCAAAGGCACCGGGCTGGGACTCTCCATCGTTAAGCGCGCTGTGGAGGCTCACAAGGGAACCATCGAACTCCACAGCAGGCCCGGCGTGGAAACCGTGTTTACCATTCGCGTGCCTCGCGGCATATAAGTATTCCTCAAAGCAGGCTGCAATCGTTGCGCTTCCGAGAAGCCGTTGGACATTTCTGTGGCTTCTTTCACAAAGGTTTCTCCACCATGAGTAAACTGCTGGAAAAACTTGAAGACGATGTGCGCGCGAACCGCAGAGGATGGCGCAATATTTTTATCCTGTTCGGGCTCGTGATCATCGCGCTGGGATTTTATATCTTCAAGGACGACGCCCCGCCGGATGACGCTTGGATACTGCCGAAGTTCACGCCCGGCTGTGAAGGCAAGAATCCGCTCGCGGTTTTCATTGAGGCCATCAAGAACCATCCGTTGCAGGGAACCAAAGAAGCTCCCCCCACCAAGAATTTTGGCGACAAGAGCAAGGAGCCTGCCATGCGTGAGTTTGTGCAGAAGAATGAAGATGCGATCCGGTCATTCGATGAATTGATGAAGACTGATCCGGTAACCTGGCGTTGGCCGGGAATTGATGAGAAAATGACTTTTTCCAGCTCAATAAGCGGTCTGTCGGAATGCCAGGCTGTGGCTGGCCAACTGCTGCGAATCAAGATCGAACTGCTCGCTCGTGACGGGAAGGCGGAGAATGCTGCGGAGGAAGCGCTCAGGATTGTCCGCTTTGGGCAGGGTCTTGGCGGTGCCGAGGGGGTTATCGTTCATTATTGGGTCGCTATTACTGTGGAACAGAATGGCGAGGGCGGATTGAAATCCGCTTTGACCGCACCTGGCGTTGGCGAACCATTGCTCCGTAGTTCCCAAGAGGCGTTGATGTCCTTTGATATAAAGACCAATGATCTCCGTTTTGCACTTCGCTTCGAATACTTGATTCTGAAAACTAGCTTCAAAACATTCCTAAATGACTCAAGCATGGTTTCTTCAACCGCTTTATACTCCGACCAACAGGCGCTGGTGTATAAGTATTTCACCCAGATCAATCGATCTCTACACAACTACCTTAAATTACAGAAACAAGTTCTTCAAGCCTTGGAGAAAGATTGGCCTGCAATCATCAAAGCCGGTCAGATTCAGGATAAAGACATTCGGGCTTGGAGGAACAACTGGCTGCGTTTTTATGTGAGTCCAAATGTCGGGGGCAATATGCTGCTGTGTCTCTCGCTTCCCACGTTGGGCAGCATCTACACCAGAGGCGCGCAAACCTGCGCCCTGCACCGGCAGGCCATCATCATGATCGCGCTGCGTCGCTTTGAACTGGAGCATGGCAAGCTGCCGGAGAAGCTCGATGAACTGGTGCCGAAGTTTTTGGACGCGGTTCCGGCCGATTCTTTCGACAATGCGCCGATGCGCTGGAATGCCACCGACCGCGTGGTCTATTCCATCGGCAAAGATTTGAAGGACGACAATGGCGCGGTCAAAGAGCCGCGGAAAAGCGACGATAAGGATACGGGCATGCGCTACTGGTGGAGCGCGAAGTGATGAAGCGGTCAAAGCATCTCGCAACCCGCAGTTGCGCAGGTTTAACGATGCGGTGGAAATTTGGGTGACTCCGATACGCGAGGTGAGTCGCCGTCTAGTGTGACAAAGCGCGCATGGCAGCCGGTAAGTTTCTCCACCAGCGCCAGCCCGTGCTCGACTCCGAGCACGCAGAGCGGCGTGTCCAATGCGTCGGCATCGAAAGCGGTGGGCGCGATGATGGTGCAAGCGATGCGTCGGGTGAGGCCGAGTCCGGTTTTGGGATCAATGATGTGCGAGTAGCGCGCGCCGTCGAGTTCGAGAAACTGATGCAGATCGCCTGATGTGGAGCAGCCGCAGTTATGCAGGCTGAGATGGATGAGATGGTCCGAATCTTCCGGTTTCTCGAACGTGCGCAGCGCAACATCCCAGCCGTCCTTGCCCGTCGGCGGATCGCCGATGGCGATGTCGCCGCTGCCTGCGACGATCGCGCGAGTGATGCCATGTTGCTGGAGCACAAGCAGCGCCTCATGCGCCGCGTAACCCTTGCCGATGCCGCCCAGATCAATCAACACGCCTGGCTTCAACTTGGTGATGGTGCGCGCCGTGGCATCAAGTTGCAAGGTGCGCCAGTCGGTCATCTCAATCGCGCGCGCCGTGAGTTCGGGAGAGGGGAGTTTCTTCTGCCGCTGCGCCCGCCGCCAATTCTGCACCGCATAAGTGCAGGTGATGTCGAAAGCTCCCTCGGTGAGCTTTGATGTGGCCACAGATTTTTCGATCAACGCGAACAGATCGCGACTTACGGGGATGGCCTGATGATCGTGCGCTTTATTGAAGCGGCTCAGTTCGCTCTCTGGCAGATAGTCGGAGGCTATCTGATTGATCTCCGCGATGCGAGCGAACGCCGCCTTCGCCGCGCGCTCGGCCACCGACTTGTCATTGACATAAAATTTAATCTGAAACACTGTTCCCATCTCGGGGCGCGAGAACTGGAACAAATCGGATGCGTCTAGCGAGGATGCAAAAATTGTGACGCAGCCGGAGAGCAGGGTCAGGTGGCGGATCACGCGGCGTGCGGCGATGGTTGGCTACTCTTTCTCCATACCGTTGTTCCAATACTTGAACATCTCCTCGGCGCTGGGAACCTCGAGCGGGCGGATGATGCGGAAGCCGAGGAACTTGGCATCGGTGAGATACCAGATGCTCTTGGGAAGCTGGGGGTCTTTTTGTTTCCAATCTGGATCGGAACCGCGACGGGCGGCGGCGCGGAGCTTTTCGGCGTCGTCATCGTAACTGCCGCCGCGCGCGGTCTGAGGATAAGGAGTCTTGGAGCGGAAATAGAAGCCGGAAGATTTGTCGCCCATCGCGGAAAGTTGTTTGTGATAGTCGGGCAGATACTGGTCGAGCGTCCATTCGCAGACATTGCCGAGCATGTCGTGCAGTCCCCATGGGTTGGGCTTTTTCTTGCCGACTTGGCTGTATTGAAAGTTGGGCGCGTTATCGTAGGACCATTCGTAGTCCTTGGCCTCTTTGGGATCATTGCCCCAATAATAGGCCGTGGTGGTGCCAGCGCGCGCGGCATATTCCCACTCCTGCTCGGTGGGCAGGCGGTAGAAGTGGCCGGTCTGGGCGCTGAGCCACTGGCAGTATTTGTTGGCGGCGTGCTGGGTCATGCAGATGGCGGGATAACCTTCGTTGCCCATGCCAAAGCTCATCTCCGTGTAAGGCGTGGTGGGCTGGCTGATGATGTCGGTGATGCCGGCGGCGGGGTCGGCCTTCTGGCGGGAGCCGTCTTTGTTCCTGCCCACGTCGGTAATCATGAAGGGAAGGTATTCATCCCAGGTGACTTCACATTTGCCCATCCAGAAGGGTTTGATTTTTACTTTAACCTGCGGGCCTTCGTCGTCCTTGCGGCTGGCTTCTGATGCCGGACTGCCCATGAGCACCTCGCCGCTCTTGATGGCGATCATCGTATAAGGAATGCCGGTCTTGGGAACTTTGGTGTCGTAGGTTTTCATCGCCGATTCTTCTTTCTCGGCGGTGGTCTTGACGATGAAGTCATGGATTTTCTTCACGAGTTCCATGTTGTCAGGATTGTTCGTGGGGGCGGTGATTTTTTCCCTGGCCTTCAAGGTCACGCCGTCCGGCCAGACTGCGCCTTGCTCAATCCATCCGTGCAACATCGCAATCTCGTCCTTCTTCAAAGGCCCGCCGCTTTTCTTCGGCGGCATCAGATCGTCGTCGTCTTCCTTCAGCGTGGTGGAGGTGTAGAGTGCGCTCTTGGCGATGTTGAAGGCGACGATGCCCGGGCTGTGCTCGCCAGTGGTGAAGGCTTTTTCTTTGGTGCTGAGGTCGAGGTCGCCTTTGTGCTTCTCCGCGTTGTGGCAGGTGAGGCAGCTCTGTTCGAGGATGGGCTGGATGTGTTTTTCGAAGTAGATACGCGGCTTTTGCTCCAGCTTCACGCCCTGGGGCCAGTTCGCGCCCTGATCGATCCAGCGTTTGATGAGATCGGTCTGTTCTTTGGCGAGCAAGCCTTCTTTTTTCGGCGGCATGACCTCGTCGTCCTCGATGCTGTGCTGGGTGCTGGTGTAGAGTGTGCTCTTGGCGGAATTTCCGGGTGTGAGTGAGGTTCCGTTCTCGCCGCCTTTGACGGCCAGTTCCAGCGTGGTCAAATTGAGGTCACCTTTGTGTTCCTTGTCGTTGTGGCAATGAACACACGCGGCTTCGAGAATGGGCTTGATGTGTGTGGCGAAATCGGGCTTGTCGATGACAGCAGTTTTCGACTCACAAAAAGCAGCGCCAGCGGAGGCTAGGGCGGTGCAAAAAAGAAGGGGAAGGGGACGCATGGGCATGGCATTAGCACAGTGTGAGAGTGCCTCAAGTTCAATCGCAGTCCTGACGGACAAGAATCAAAATCCAATGATCAAGCTTTAAGGAAGCATCAAGATTCAAAATTCAAGACTGGAAGAATTTATGCGGCCGCTCGACGGCGTTTCAAACGACGTGAAATTATCATGTAACGTAGATCCTTTGGGACTTGAAAAATTGATCCTTCCTTGATCCTTGAATTTTGACACTTGAACCCTTAGCCAGGACTCCTCGGAAGCATTCTCCAGACAAATATTACTCTTTTTGTCCCGGCATCGGCATCGGCATCGGCGTCGGTGCGAAGGAATCCGTCCATTTCAGGGTTTGCTCCGGGGCGAGGTCTTCGTCGCTCTTGATGAAATCGGCCCAGGCGATCTTCTTGCCGGTGTAGGCGGCCATGCGCCCCATCAATCCGACCATGGTGCTGTGAACCATCCAGTCGCCATCATTGAGCATCTCGCCTTTGCGGATGGCAGCGAAAAGTTCGTCGTGCTCCACCTGATACATGTTTTTGTCATTGCCCCGGAAACGCCAGCGATCTTCGCCCTCCATGCAGGGCATATCGCCCTTGCCGATGATGAGTGCGCCCTTGGTGCCGCGAATGAAATCGGTATTCTCATTGTAACAGCCCGTGATCTGCCGCGAGGCGAGATGGCAGAAGACATTGTTATCAAACTCATACGCCACATGAAAATGATCGAATATGTTTCCACCCGCGCTGGGAATCTGGCGTCCACCAGTGGCCACGGCAGAGATGGGGTTCACATCCTTCATGGCCCAGCAAATTTTATCCACGCTGTGCACTGCCTGTTCGACCAGGCCGTCCCCGCTGAGCCAGGAAAAATTATACCAGTTCCGCACCTGCCATTCTACGTCGCTCATGCCAGCCGGGCGCGCGGAAGCATCAAGCATCGGCTTCACGGGGCCAGTGTGATAAGTGGCGAGGATGGAGGCAACGTCACCGATTTTTCCATCGTGCAGACGTTGGAAAGCTACACGCCGCGACGCACTGCGTCGCCAGCAGAATCCGGCGACTATGTTGATTTTCTTTTCCTGGGATTTACGAATGGCCTCCAGTGCTACGCGACAGCCTGCGGCGTCCACGGCCATGGGCTTCTCGCAGAAGATGTGTTTGCCCGCCTCCACAGCGGCAGCGAGATGGCCCGGACGGAATCCGGGCGGGCTGGCCAAGATGACGACATCGCAGCATTCGATGAGCTTGAGGTAGCCGTCCAAGCCGATGAACTGGCGTTCCTTCGGCACTTCCACCCGGCCGGCGAAATGATCGCCCAGCATCTTCAATGTAGCTTCCGCCTTTTCCGGCAGCACGTCTGCAACGGCATGGAGCTTTGTATTGGAGTCCGCCGTGAGCGCTTGTTGCGCCGCGCCACTGCCACGTCCTCCGCAGCCCACGAGACCGATCTTGAGCGTGTCCTGATTGCTGGCGTCCTTGCCGTCAGCGCCTCTGAGCACGTAGGGAAAAAGAACAGGTGTAAGCGCGGCGGTGGTGCCGAGAAAATGACGGCGGGACTGTGGAGCAACAGGAAGGGTGTTCATGGGGCCTTGAATGCGCCATGTAATCGCGCCACGCGGCACGTTACTATCAAACATGTTGAGAAAACCGCAGCCGACGTGTTTTAAGCAACGGCTCGCTCCTGAACTTGAGATAACAATGCCACCAATTCATCCACCTGTTCGGAATTGAAAACACCTTGCGGGCCTTGCGGATTCAAATCGGTGAACGGTGACTCATACAGCAAACCGGCCTCCATCACGCCGTGCTCAGTCAGGTGCTCCACGATCAAGTTCACAAATTCAATCTGGTTTGCGCTGAGCGTCTTTCCAGCCATGAAACGGGCGAGCGTCCTCTTCGCCGCTTCGCGATCCAAGCCCACCAATGAGCGAACGAAAAGCCCAAGTCCGTTGCTTTCTGACTTGGCTTTGGCCAAGTGCTCAGGATTGGCAAGGCCACTCGTTGCCAGCATCCGCTCCAGTTCTTGAAGATCAGTTGCCGTGAGCGGTTCGTTCATGCGCAGCTTGTGGATGACAAGATCACTCTCGTGCTCACGCAGGAACTGGCGGGTCTTGGCGCGAAAACGCTCGTAGCTGTCCGGGGAAGCGAAGCCCGGAAGTTCAATCGCCGTTTCGCCGCCGATTTCGTCCTCGAAGTCGGTATAGATAGGTTTGCGCTGTGACTTCTCGATAAGCTTCACTAGGGCGCGCAGTCGGCGGCGGACTTTTTCCAGCATCGGCGGCGTCACGTCCTGCCACCACTCATCGGTTTGCAGGTCCTGAATCAATGGCCTCTGCTCATGCACCATCGGGATGCTGGATTTTTCCTCCAGCAGTCCGGCAATCGCCTTCACTTGGTCGCTCAATCGCTTGAACGCGGGTTCAACGCGCAACACGGCGAGTTGCAAATTCAACATGAGCAGGTCGAAGCGTTTCGCCTCTTCGTCCTCTGCTTCCAGTTCGGAGGGTAAACCAGCGACATTCTCCGCCAGTTCAGCGAACGCCTCTTGCTTCAGTTGATCCCACGCTTCCGGCTTGCCGTATTTTTCAACTAGCCGCCGTTTCGCGCGGACGACAAAGTTTTCCACGTTCATCGAGGCGACTTCACTATGTAGCAGCCCGGCGACATCCTGTCGCAGCTCCATTTCCCGGCTCGGGACTTCGTTGACCACGCCGGACAGCTTGCGATCCAGTTCGCTGATGAGTTCCAGCCGTGTCTTGAACAGGCGTTTGCCAAGTGATTCGCCGAGTGCGCCATCAGTCGCCTCCGGGTTCTGGCTGAAGAACTCCAAGTTCTGGCAGTAGTCGAAAATATAGAAGAACTCCTTGTGCTTGCCGGGCGCGAACAAGTCCGGACAGAGCCGCGTCCCGCGTCCGACCATCTGCCAGAACTTCGTCTTCGACCGCACCAGCTTGAAGAACACGAGGTTCACCACTTCCGGCACATCAATGCCCGTGTCGAGCATGTCCACCGAGATGGCAATGTGCGGCGCTTTGTTCTTGATCGAGAAATCATCAATCAAGCTCTGCGCGTATTCGGTCTTGAACGTAATCGTGCGTGCGAACTTCCCGGCCAGGCTGGGATAATTGATGTCGAACCGTTCTTGAATGAAATCCGCGTGCGCCTGATTCTTGGCGAAGATGATGGTTTTGCCGAGCCGGTCGCCGCCCGCCACTTTCTGGCCGCGCGTCATGATGTGCTCCAGCACCTTGTCCACGGTATCAATGTTGAAGAGCCACTTGTTCACCGCCTCGGCCTCTACAAAATCTGGCGTGCTGCCGTCGTCGCTCCATTCCTTCGCATCCCACTGTTCCTTTTCCTCCTCGGACAGGTTCTCGTATTTGATGCCCTCGCGTTGGAACTTGAGCGGCACGGACACAGCCTTCGATGGCACGAGAAACTTGTCCGCCACGGCATCCGCCAGATCATAGGCATCGGTCGGGACGCCCTTCTCCAGATCAAACAGACCGTAAGTGTCGCGGTCAATCTCATCTCGCGGCGTGGCGGTCAGGCCCACGAGCAGCGAATCGAAGTAGTCGAAGATGGTGCGATACTTTTGATACACCGACCGATGCGCCTCATCAATGATGATGAGGTCAAAGTGTCCGACGCCGAACCGCCGCTGGCCGTCCTTCGTCTCGTCAATCAAACCCATCATAGTCGGGTAAGTGGAAACGAACACGCGGCCCTCGGTATCTTTCTCGGTGACAAGATTCACTGGTGGCGTTGCGGGAAGGAATTTCTTGAAGGCGTTCACCGCCTGATTCACCAGCGCTACGCGGTCGCAGAGGAAAAGCACCCGCTTCACCCAGTTACACCGCATCAGCAAATCGGACAATGCGATGGCCATGCGCGTCTTGCCGCCGCCGGTGGCTTGCACCACGAGCGCCTTACGGTCGTGGTCTTTCTCGAACGCCTCGCCGATGCGACGGATGCAGCGCATTAGGTAGTAACGCTCGACAATCACCCCGTTGATTTTCGCGTCTGCCAGTTTTTTGCGTGTGGTGCGGCGTTGAATCATCAACTCCAGCTCGGCTTTCTTGAGAAAGCCCTGCACCGGGCGCGGCGGATAATTCGCATCATCCCAAATCCAATGGTCATAGCCGTTCGAGTAAAAGATGATGGGCCGCCGACCAAACATTTTTTTCAGACAGTCCGCATACAATTCCGCCTGCCGCTGGCCTACGCGAGGGGCACGCTTCGTGCGCTTGGCCTCCAAGATTGCGAGCGGAATTCCGTCATCGCCCCAGAGCACGTAATCCACGAATCCCTTTTCCTGTGTGTTCGGCATCCCGGCGACTTCAAACTCCCGATCCCGTTTCTGATCCAGTGCCCAACCCGCTTCCTTGAGCAGAAGGTCGATGAAGTATTCCCGCGTCTCAGCCTCGGAGTAGTCATGCGTGTCCGGCTGCGCTGCGTTTGCTTCTTTCGCCGCTGCCACTTCCGCGCGCAGACGTTTCAGTTCATCATCCAGCGACGTCTTGTCCGCCAGCAGTGCGGTCAGTTTCTCATCGCGTTCCCGGAGTTGTGTCTCCAATCGCTGGAGCTGATCCAGCGTCTGAGGCGGCAGGGGCGCAGACTTGGGCACCAGTTTGTTGTCAAAGCGCATGACATCCGCAGGCTTGTCCGACTTCGCGTAGGTGCGCGCCAGCCAGAAGCACACATGGAACAGCTCGCGGATCGCCATCTCCGCATCCACTACCCGCAACGGCTTCTGACTGTGCACGGCCAGGTTGCCCAGTTCCTTGATGACCTTCGCCTTGTTGAAGACCGCATTGCCCACCGCCGCGCGGAAAGTTGGCTCATGGATCAGCGCGCTCAGGTGATCCTGATAGGGCAACCGCAGCTTCGACTCATATTTGTAAAGCCAGGCCACCGCCAGCTCTAACGCCCGTCGAGTGTAGAAGCAGGACGTGCGCGCATCCACATTAACCAGCGACTCGGCTCTGGTCGCCGATTCAAAGACGTCCGGCCACGCGAGGCTGAGAAAGTCGAAGTTGGAATTCATGCGCCTCGGTTGATCTGATTCTCAAGTGATTTCAGAGTCGCCATGATGGTGGAAAACTCAACCGGTTCATCCAAAAACATCTGCCGCATCTCGCGGTAGTCCCGCTCCAGCTCGGCCATCCGAGTGTCCGGCGGCAACAGCCGGAAAGTGCCCGGCTTCGCCAGATCGTAACGCGCCCAGGAGCGGGCGAAAAACTTCGCCTTCCAGTCCACGACCCGTTGCCGCAGCGCTGCTTCTGCCACTGCGCGGTTCGAGTGAACTGACCGACCGAGCGCCGCCAGATCGGCATAGTGCCTCGAATAGCGCTCCGGCATGAGTGTCGCCGCATCACGATGATGCTCTGCGTGAA